>NZ_JACSLL010000011.1:0-102500 GCF_018618135.1 Exiguobacterium sp. s28
AGACGATGAGGTAGATAGGTCATGGGTGGAAGCACGGCGACGTGTGGAGCTGAATGATACTAATCGGTCGAGGCTTTGATCTAGTCTAATGGTTTGTATGAATTGATGAGTCTTCAGTTTTGAGAGAACGATCTCTCTTGTCTGGTGGCGATGGCGAAGTGGTCACACCCGTTCCCATGCCGAACACGGAAGTTAAGCGCTTCAGCGCCGAAAGTAGTTGGGGGTCTCCCCCTGTGAGGATAGGACGTTGCCAGGCCAACGCGAAGGACGATCAAGCATCCGCTTGGTCGTTCTTTTTTTCATAAAAGTGTTGACGAATGGGATATATAATGCTAATATAATAATTGTCTAGTGGCGATAGCGAAGTGGTCACACCCGTTCCCATGCCGAACACGGAAGTTAAGTACTTCAGCGCCGAAAGTAGTTGGGGGTCTCCCCCTGTGAGGATAGGACGTTGCTAGGCCAACGCGAAGGACGATCAAGCAGATGCTTGGTCGTCCTTTTTTGTCGTTTCCTTTGAAACTTTTCATCTAATCTTCTCGTATGAAGAGACAGAAGAGGGGGAGTCAAGTATGCAAATCCGTGAAGCGACAGTCTCAGACTACAAGGCGTTCACTGAGGTTTCACGAGCGAGTTTTAAACAAGAGGCAGATCGTCTCCGATTACCATATCGGGACTTAAATATTGAACCACCGGGTTATGATGACGAGGCGATGAGCCTGTATTTGATTGAACAATTGATGTGTTATGTCATCGAACATGAAGGACAAGTCGTCGGGGGAGCCGTCGTGACGTTGACAGGGAAAGATTACGGACGGATTGACCGCATCTTTATTCATCCATACAGACAAGGTAAAGGGATTGGAAAACGGGTACTACAGTCAATCGAGAAGCTTCATCCGACTGTACGAATTTGGGAGTTGGAGACATCAGCAGCCCAACCCTACAATGTGGCATTTTATCGGGCAGTCGGTTACCAATCCGTCTTCGAATCAAGCGAAGAGGTCTGTTTCGTCAAACGAGTAAAGCAACCCGTAGATGAAGCAATCACATTGCGATATGAAGAGCGCTCCATCAAAGGTGCTCAAGCGTATGGAATGGATGCGAGTCAAATCGCCATCACGAATAGTAACGTCTCAGAACTACGGGCCAGCAATTGTAATTTCACGAGGAGCCAATTCCGCAATATTAACTTCAGAGAAACCGAGTTCGACGACTTGAATCTTTCCGGCTCACAATATCGATTCGTCACCATGTACGAGTCAGGACGGCCGACGACGTTTTTCCATACAAACCTGACGAACACGATTATGAAAAACTGTCGGCTTGATGGGGTCCAGATCGAGGATTCATCGATTGACGGCTTAACAATTGATGGGGTACACGTCAAAGACCTGTTAGAACATTATCGAAAAGAAACTGGAGGAATGAAACGTTATGAGTGATCTCTACCAAACCCAACACGACTTACAACAACAGATGGCAGAACGGGACCGACTCGCCCGGAAATTAAAAACACTCGACAAGCAAATTGCCGAACATGAAGCTGTACGAAAGCAACTTCTCAATTCGTTTACGAAAGAACAGCGCGATGTCTATGACTTGGATTCATTCTCGCTCGTCAACGCATGGCGTAAACTAAGGGGAACATTCAACGAACAAAAAACGATTGAATTAGAAGAGGCGGCCCGGGCCGAATTGAAGTTACGAGAACACGAGGCAATGGTCGATGAGTTAGGGCTTGAACGTCGTGATTTATATGAAACCTTTGAGACGTATAACGGGATTGACGCAGAGTGGGAAACGTTCGTAAAAGAGAAAGAAGCCCACTTGAAGCAGGATCCTGAAGTTAAGGAAACACTATA
Source organism: Exiguobacterium sp. s28 (assembly GCF_018618135.1). Taxonomy (NCBI): domain Bacteria; kingdom Bacillati; phylum Bacillota; class Bacilli; order Caryophanales; genus Exiguobacterium; species Exiguobacterium sp. s28. Next base: position 1,866 of record NZ_JACSLL010000011.1, read on the forward strand.
TCGGCTCACGAAGCAGCAAGTGGAAACGAATGAGGTGCTCATTGAGTATAAAGAAGCCATTAGTGCTGGACATACAGCGCGGACTGCCATTTCAAGAACACTGAAACATCTCGACAGTGCAAAAGGCTGGTCGACGTATGATACGTTCTTTGGAGGGGGCTTGATTGCGACAGCGATGAAACATGATGCCATCGATGCCTCGGAGCGGAAGATGCATGAACTTCAAGCCGCACTTGAGCGATTCTCGCGGGAGTTGGTTGATGTGAAAGGCGTCGTCAGCGGATTACAGATTGAACGCGGATCACTGATCCAGTTCGCTGACTATTTCCTCGACGATATTTTCTCGGAATGGACGATGCATGGACGAATCAACGATTCACTGGATAAAGTGAACGGGCTCGATCGTGAAATCGCTAAACTGATCGAGAAAATGACAAGAGAAGTCGAACGTTTGGAGCGACAACTCGAAGAAATAGAAGCGAAACGAAAACAGCTCATCCTTACGCGGTGAGCTGTTTGGTCATTCTGGTCGTTTCAACCAATGGCGCAACCCTTTCCCGGCATGGGGACCTGCCGTGTAACGCGGGATGACATGCAAGTGCGCGTGGGACACGGTCTGGTTTGAAGCGGTCCCGACGTTCCAACCAAGCGTATAGCCGTCAGGGCCATACGTCTCTTCGAGGAACACCTTCGCTTCGTGGAGCAGTGTGTATGTATCATGCCATTCGAAAGGCGTGAGATCGAACGTCGTCGCTCGGTGTTGTTTCGGTACGATGACGCCTGAACCGACGAGCACGTCCTGTTCACGATCATGCATTAAAAAGTAGCATGTCTCGTTCTCGGCAACGATTCGTTGTGATGGATCAAGCTGTGGATGACAAAATGGACAAGTGGCCATCGGATTGGTACACTTCCTTTCTATATGAAGTGTACCAAAAGGGGGATTCAAATGAATGATTTGATCGATTATATCGTCGACGAAGTCGGGCAAAAAAGACATACGGTCATCGGGATTTCGGGACACGGAGGTGCCGGCAAGACGACGTTCGCTGATGCTTTAAGTGCGCGTCTCGGGGATGTGAACTATATCAATACCGACCCTTACATCACGGATTCGATGTTACGGAAGAGTGCTATGATCGACTATATGGTCGACGGTCAAACGCATCACTACAAGATGACGGCCTGTCATCCTTCCGCGCACCACTTACTGTCACTCGAGCGTGATGTCCGGATGGTACGAGAAGGCATCGGCTTTTATACGATCGACGTCCCGTATCTCGAACGGACTTGGATCGATCCAGCAAAACGAATCACTATCATTGAAGGGATGAGTGTCGCCTTCCTCGAACCTCACTATTTCGATGTATCGGTCTATTTGTATACGGATAGCGAGACTGAGTTCGCCCGTCGTTCTGTCCGGGACATCCAAGAGCGTGGGATGGACCTGGGCTACTTGAAAGCCTCGCACGACGAGCGTCGGTTTCAATATGAACTGTTCATGCATCCGCATCGTGAGAAGTTCCAGACGGTCGTCTCGACAAGCGATAATGTTTGGACGATTGAGCGGAGCCCACAAAAAAACCGCTCATCATGAGCGGTGGCTGCGTAACGTTTCTTGGATCCCGAGCCCGAGCCGATCTTGTTCGCGCTCGAGTTGGTCCCACGTAAGCGAGCGATGGCGTAACGTGACGTCGTTCGCAATCGATTCAAGTGTGCGTTGCTTCTCGATGTTGTCGAGCCAGTAATAGACGTCGACCCCATCCTCATCGATGCGCCAGAACGATTTGACGACTTCGAACTCGTCGGCCCAGTCGCCGACCGGCTTAAACCCATACTTCTCGACGAATGGATACGGCCGTTCTTCTCCGAGCGGGTCGATGACGTTGCGGACGAACATGAGCTCGAGACCTGCATGTTCGGTCGCCTCTAACAAGCGTTTCAAAGCGGGGAGCGGTTCGACTTCGACATTCTCGACAACATCGAACCAAATCCGTTTGCCGTCCGTGTCCCAGACGGTCGCTTCCACACTATACGGAGCGCCCGCTGTCGACGGGGCATACATCGTTAAATCAAACGTGAACGGGATATGCCCTTCAGTACCTGGTTCGAGGACGACCGATAGAGGGATTGGGACTTCTTGAAGATCAGCCTCGCGGTTGAACTCATTCCCTTCGAGCGTGATGTCTTTGAAAGTCGTCAAAAAGTTAAGCGTCAACTCCTGCAGTCGCACGACATGTGAAGTGGTGTTCGACACACGTAACGTTCCATGGACGGTTTCGTTCGGGAGAAACGGTACGGTGTGAAAATAGACGGATGCATCCAGTTCGGAAAAGAACCATTTTTTAAAGCGATTACCCCATTTCGACATGACGGTCGCGCCCCTTTTCTCTAGTAAGTTACACTCCTTATCATGTTCCCGATTCCAATTCTCAAAAAACATTTAGAAAAAGGTTGCATTTTATAACTACTTCACTTATTATAGAGGATGTCGAAACAATTCAAACCATCGCGGGGTGGAGCAGTCTGGTAGCTCGTCGGGCTCATAACCCGAAGGTCGTCGGTTCAAATCCGGCCCCCGCAACCAATTTTTATTTAATTTCATATGTCGTCGCGGGGTGGAGCAGTCTGGTAGCTCGTCGGGCTCATAACCCGAAGGTCGTTGGTTCAAATCCAGCCCCCGCAACCAATTTTTTAAATGAGATAGCGAAACGATGACGTTTCGTGTTTTTTTTTGCGCAAAATTGAGTGTACAATGAGTACGTATCGCTAGAACCACTAAAGGAGAAACATCATGTATACATTGATTACCCATTCTGCGGCCGAAACGCAGGCGGTGGCAGAAAAACTCGCCACGCTCGTCAAAGCCGGAACGGTCATAACGTTGGACGGCGACCTCGGTGCCGGCAAGACGACGTTCACCCAAGGCTTTGGTAAAGGCCTCGGCGTCACGCGTAACGTCAACAGCCCGACGTTCACCATCATGAAACAATACCAAGGGCGCTTGCCGCTCTATCATATGGACGTCTATCGTCTCGAAGACACGGGGGACGATATTGGCCTCGAGGAATACATCAACGGTGATGGTGTCGCCATCGTCGAATGGTCGAACTTGATCGAGTCGTCACTTCCGACGGAACGGCTCGCCATCACAATCGAGCGAGTCGGGGACGAGGAACGTCAACTGACGTTCGCGCCCGTCGGCGACACGTACGATGCAATCGTGAAGGAGGTGCTCGCATGAAACAACTCATGATTGACACGTCGACGACACGTCTGTCTGTCGCCTTGAGTGAGCACGGACAGATTCAAGCCGAGGCGACAGTCATGGTCTCGAAAAATCATGCCGTCACGCTCATGCCGATGATCGAACAATTGATGAATGCGGTCAAATGGACACCGACCGAACTCGAACGCATCGTCGTGACGACAGGTCCGGGATCTTATACGGGTATCCGCATCGGTGTCACGACCGCGAAGACGCTCGCCTACACGCTTCAAATCCCGCTCGTCGGGGTCTCGGCGCTCCGTCTCATGGCGGCGGCCCCGAATACGGAGCTCCCCGTCGTCGCGCTCATCGACGCCCGTCGTGGCAATGCGTATATCGGTCACTATCAGCAGAACGAGGCCGTCACACCCGACCGTCATGCTTCGGTCGCTGCTTGGCTTGAAGCTACCATCACAGGACCATTCGTCGTCGTCGGTGATGTCGAGCCGTTCCGTGACGTACTCGCGTCTTACGACTATACCGAAGCACCGGCCGCGCATAGCTATGGCCGGGCGAGCGATCTCGTCGCGTTAGGTGACGTCACGGACGATGTTCATGCGTTTGAGCCCGAGTATCTTCGTCTCGCTGAGGCGGAAGCGAAATGGCTCGAGGGACAAAACAATGGCTGACATTAAAATCCGGCGCATGACATGGCTCGACGTCGAAGAAGTGACCAAAGTCGAGGAGGCCTCGTTCGCTATTCCGTGGACGAAAGAAGCGTTCATGAACGAGATGCTCCGCAATGACCAAGCGATCTATTTCGTCGCTGTGCATGAACGACGCGTGGTCGGCTTCGTCGGGGTTTGGCAAATCGTAGACGAGGGGCACATCACGAACATCGCCGTCTTACCGGAATATCGTGGGCAAGGCATCGGCAATCTTCTCCTGACGAAACTCGTTGAATTCGCCCGCTCGAAGTCACTCGCGGCGCTCACGCTCGAAGTGCGCGTCTCGAACATCGGCGCCCAAAAGTTGTATGAACAGTTCGGTTTTGAAAATGCCGGACGCCGGAAACGCTACTATCAAGACAATAATGAAGACGCCTATATTTACTGGGCGAAGTTAGGAAGTGAAACAGATGGACACATCGCTCATCCTCGCGATTGAGTCGAGCTGTGATGAGACGTCCGTCGCGCTCGTGCGTGACGGCAAGACGCTCTTGTCGAACGTCGTCTCGTCGCAAATTGAAAGTCATAAACGGTTTGGCGGAGTCGTCCCGGAGGTCGCCTCGCGCCATCACGTCGAACGGATCACGTACGTCATCGATGACGCCCTTAGTGAAGCCGGTGTGACGATGCAAGACGTCGATGCCGTCGCGGTCACGCAAGGGCCGGGTCTCGTCGGGGCACTCCTCGTCGGCATCAGTGCGGCCAAAGCGCTCGCGTTCGCCCACAGTAAACCACTCATCGGTGTCCATCATATCGCCGGACACATCTATGCGAACGAACTCGTCGAAGAGATGGAGTTCCCACTCGTCTGTCTCGTCGTCTCGGGCGGCCATACGGAGCTCGTCTATATGCCCGAGCACGGTATGTTCGAAGTCATTGGGGAGACACGTGACGATGCGGCCGGAGAAGCGTATGACAAAGTCGCACGGACGCTCAGCCTTCCTTACCCAGGTGGACCTGCCATCGACCGTCTCGCAGCCGATGGGGAAGACACTTACAAGTTCCCACGGGTTCGGCTTGAAGCGGGAAGTTTCGATTTCAGCTTCAGCGGGCTCAAGTCGTCGGTCATCAACGCCGTCCACAACGCTGAACAGCGCGGGGAGACGGTCATCCCTGAAAACTTGGCGGCCAGTTTCCAAGCGAGTGTCGTCGAAGTGCTCGTCGAGAAAGCGATTCGTGCCGTGAAAGAAAAAGGAGCGAAGCAATTGCTCGTCGCAGGTGGCGTCGCAGCCAACCGTGGACTCCGCGCTGCGCTCAAAGAAGCGACGGACCGCGAAGGCATCCGCCTCGTCATCCCACCACTTGATCTATGCGGAGACAACGCCGGTATGATTGGAGTCGCGGCACATCACGCGTATGTGCGCGGAAAGCGCGATACACTGGCGATGAATGCGGTTCCTGGGTTATCCTTAGAAGAGAGCATGACAGTCTAGGGGGAAATATACAGATGATGAAACGCATAATCATTGGAGGTCTCGTCGTACTGCTCGTCGTCGCGACGTTTTTGCAAGTACGGGAGATCATCCGCGCTTATAATATCGCCTATCAAGAAGAAATCGTTCCGGAAGCGACACGCGTCCGGTCGCTCACGGGAGCGGAATCGCTCGAAGGTATCGGCCGGGTCACGGGTGAGAACACGCTCGTCGAGACGTTGTATGGCTATAAGAGCCTAGACGACCAAGACATCGAAAGCGTCATCGTCGTCGACCGCAACCTCGGCGTTCAGCCGAAAGCGAGCGATGCGTATTATCAAATCGCACCGGGACGAGAAGCGACCGAAGAAGAGGCGGCGAAGTTCGAGGACATCGTCAACGAGTTTGACGAAGAGCAATTGTTCGCCCAAGTCATCTCGACGCATGAGGCAAAATATGTGACGAACGACGAAGAGGAGCTCACATTCTACAAAGTGTTCGTCCGTGACGTCGATACGAACGAGTACGTGTTCTTCATCACGGAAGACGGCATCAAGCTCGACTTCCACACGCGCGGGTTCCAACCGCTGCGTTATTTCTAAACGTAAAACAGGGAAGCTGACCTCCACAATGGAGAGCGGCTTCCCTGTTTTTATACTTCTGGATGATGTTTCTTTTGTTTATACCACATATTCACTCGGCTCACGACATAGACGATCAAGGCGAGCACCCACATGAGGAGCGTCGACTGATAGAAGTGCCCCCATACCGAGCCGGGCGTGTAAAAGCTGTGCACGGTCACATCGACCGGCCAGACGACAAGGCGGATAAAGAGCGTGCTCATGAGCAGACCGCTCAACAAGCTGATGACAATCCCGCTCCACGTCTGGATGATGAAGCCGATGACGACCGGCAGGAAATAAAACAGGAACGACGGGACGACGGTCGGTTCCCCACGAATCAGTTCGGATACGTACTCCGTCCCGGTCGGCACGATGTAGGCGAGACCAGTCAGGAAGGCGTGCATCCACTCGATTCGCATCGCACGGAATCGCATCATGAATGGAGCTCCTCCCATTCTGCATACAACGCCGTGATCGATTCTTTCGTCGCATCGGACTCGGTCGACAGTTCCTGTGCCCGGGCGAAGTCGTTGAAGACGTCCGGTTCACACAACAGCTGCTCGATTTCCTCGAGCCGGGCCTCGTGTTGCTCGATCGTGAGCTCAATCTCCTCGATTCGTTGTTTCATCCGGCGCTCCTCACGTTGCTGTTCCTTGTCGGCGCGCTGTTTTTTGACGATGACTTGTTTCGTCTCTTCACGAGCGAGTCGGGCCAGTTCTTCGAGTTCTTCTTTCTTCTCGACGTAGTACGAGTAATCACCGAGGTATTCGTCGATGCCGTTCGGCGTGATCTCTAAGACGCGCGTCGCGAGCCGGTCGATGAAGTAACGGTCGTGTGACACGAACAAGATCGTGCCCGGGTAGTCGACGAGGGCGTTCTCGAGGATCATCTTCGAGTCGAGGTCCAAGTGGTTCGTCGGCTCATCCAAGATGAGCAAGTTCGGTTGCTCGAGCTTCAACTTGGCGAGCGTCAAACGGGCCCGCTCTCCACCCGACAATTCGTGGACACGTTTCATGACGTCGTCACCGCTGAACAGGAACTGACCAAGCAGGCTGCGAACTTCTTGTTCGCGCATGAGCGGCCAGTCGTTCCAAATCTCGTCGATGACGCGGTTGGCGTCTGACAAGTTCTGTTGCTCCTGGTCGTAGTAGCCGATCTCGACGCCGGTGCCGTAGCGGATGTCACCGGTAAGGGCCGGCTGTTGTTTCGTCAACACTTTCAAGAGCGTCGATTTGCCGACCCCGTTCGGGCCGACGAGGGCGACCGATTCGCCGCGTTGCAGTTGGAAGCGGAGATTTTGGGCGATCGGTTCCTCATAGCCGATGGCGAGGTCGCTGCCGCTCAACACGTCGTTCCCGCTTTGGCGCTTAATCGAGAACGAGAGGACGGCACTACGCTCATCACCGTCCGGCGCTTCCATTCGATCGACTTTCTCGAGACGCTTGCGGACACTCTGGGCCCGCTTCGTCGTCGTCGCCCGGGCGATGTTGCGCTGGATGAAGTCCTGCATCTTGGCGATCTCTTCTTGCTGTGATTCGAACTGTTTCTTTTCTTGCTCATAGATCGCGGCCTTCTGCTCGAGATACTTCGTATAATTGCCGACGAAGCGACGGCTCCGGTGACGCGACAACTCATAGACGACCGAGACGACGCGGTCGAGGAAGTAGCGGTCGTGGGAGACGATGAGGACGGCGCCTTTATAGCCGCTCAAATACTTCTCGAGCCAACCGAGCGTCTCGATGTCCAAGTGGTTCGTCGGCTCATCCAGGATGAGCAGGTCTGGACTTTGGAGCAGCATCTTCGCGAGGGCGAGGCGGGTCCGTTGTCCACCGGAGAGCGTATCGATGCGGCGCTCGAAGTCGTCCGGATAAAAGCGCATTCCGTGAAGGACGGAGCGGATCGTCGCCTCGTATTGATAGCCGCCGCGGTCTTTGAACGTATGCTGTTCTTCATCGTAAGACGACAGCAGGCGCTCATAGGCGGCCGGGTCGTTCAAGATGCGCTCGCTGCCCATGTCTTGTTCCATGCGGCGGAGCGTTTTTTCCTGTTCAATTAAATCGGTGAAGACGGTGAGCATCTCGTTCCAAATCGTCTCGTTCGATTCAAGTCCTGAATCTTGGGCGAGATAGCCGATCGTCACGTCTTTCGGTTTCATGATATCGCCCGAGTCATAGTTGTATTCCCCGGCGATGACTTTGAGCAGTGTCGACTTGCCGGCGCCGTTCCGGCCGACGAGGGCGACGCGTTCGCCTTCTTGGATTTCGAGTTTGACGTTCTCTAAAATCGGCTCGACGCCGAATGATTTCGATAAGTTATTGACTTGCAGTAGGATCAAGTGAAAAAACCCCTTTCTCTCTATTTAGTATACTGTATTTTTTAGTCTTTTCAGGTATATTCGTTGAGTGGTTATGTGAATTCGTTTACAATCAAGGTGTATGAAATTAGATTCGTTTGAAACGCGTCGTAAAAAGGAGGCTCTTTCCGTTGAGTCAAAACGAACCAAAGATTCCGCAAGCGACAGCCAAACGGTTGCCACTATACTATCGGTTTATCCAAAGCCTGCATTCATCAGGAAAACAGCGTGTCTCTTCTGCTGAACTGAGTGAGGCGGTCAAGGTCGATTCGGCCACAATCCGTCGCGATTTCTCGTACTTCGGTGCGCTCGGTAAAAAGGGATATGGCTATAACGTACAGTATCTGTTAGACTTTTTCCGTAAGACACTGAATCAGGACGAGATTACGAACGTCGCCTTGGTCGGGGTTGGTCATCTCGGGACAGCTTTCGTCAACTATAACTTCCTTAAAAACAATAACACACATATCGTTGTCGGGTTCGACGCAGACGAGACAAAAGTCGGCACGACGATGTCCGGTGTCCCGATTCATCACGTCGATGAGATGGAACAGATCATGAAACAAAACAAGATTGACGTTGCCATTTTGACGGTGCCGTCTGCCTATGCACAGCCTGTCGCGGATGACTTGGTCCGCTTCGGCATCAAAGGCATCTTGAACTTTACACCGGCCAGGCTTACTGTGCCGGATACGGTCCGCGTCCATCATATCGACTTGTCGATCGAACTCCAGTCGCTCATTTACTTTATGCAACACTATCCATCTGCTGAGGGGGTCCATCAATAATGGAATTACTATTATCGTCACTCGTCGTCGGTATTCCAGGCGGAGCAAGTCTGTTTGTCATCGCGATTATCGCGCTCATCATCTTCGGGCCGAAGAAATTGCCTGAATTCGGACGCGCCGCCGGACAGACGCTCCGTGAGTTCAAAAACGCCACGAGTGGCATGATGAACGAGCATGACGAGAAAGACAAGAAAGAAATTGAGAAGAAAGAGCAGTAAGCGATGAGCCATCAACCTGATCAAGAACGGGCACTGTCCGACCACTTGACAGAGCTGCGGAGACGACTGATGCTGTCGGCATTTGTCGTCTTTGCCTTCTTTTTGATTGCTTTGCCGAGTGTCAAATATGTGCTCGCCTATCTCCAGGCCGACCTCGTCGAACGAGGCCTTGAATTGAACGCCTTTGGGGTCGCGGACCCGCTCATGATTTACTTGAATTTGGCGCTCGTCATCGGGCTCGTCGCGGCTGGTCCGTTTCTACTGTATCAACTGTGGGCGTTTGTCGCACCTGGTCTGCATCCGAACGAGCGGAAAGCGACGCTCGCTTATATTCCGATCATCTTTATCTTGTTCCTCGTCGGTTTGGCGTTTGCCTACTATTGGTTGTTCCCGCTCGTCCTCGATATCTCGACGGACCTCGGGCAAGACCTTGGTCTGACGCAAATCATCGGGGCGTCGAACTACTTCACGTTCTTGCTGCAACTGACCATCCCATTCGGACTGTTATTCCAGTTGCCGGTCGTGACGATGTTCTTGACGCGCATCGGTGTCGTGACGCCGTACTTCCTGTCATCGATTCGGAAGTATGCGTACTTCGCCTTGTTCGTCGTCGCGGCCTTCATCACGCCGCCGGATTTGACGTCGCACCTCATGGTGTCACTGCCGCTCTTCTTCTTGTATGAGATCAGTTTATCGATTTCACGCATCACGTACCGGGGTGTGCTCCGACGTGAGAAAGAGGCGATGGTGAAAGAACAGATGGATTTGATGAAACAAATGAATGAGAAGTAAACACCATGTCATGCGACGTGGTGTTTTTTTTGATTTTAGGGCTATTCAATTTTGAAAAAACAACTTAAAATTAGGAGGGTTAAATCAAAAAATGGATTATTTTTGAAAGTTATGCATTCATAAACAGAAATGAGGAGAGTAATGAACAAGTGGTTATGGAGCATGCTCGTGGTGCTCGTCATGATGGTAGCACCGGGAGTTGAAGTCCGAGCAGAAGACTATGCCAAACCGGAAATCATTCCGGCAGGAGAAGTCGTAGGAGATAGTGGGTATGTGTGGCGTTCGGGAGATCCGGAGACGCTAGTTCACATTGAGACCGGTGAGGAATATACGTTACCGATTCGCGTGTCTGCTGCTTATAATATGTATGCCATCGGAGACGGCCGATTTATGTTAAAAGGATGGCCGGAGTGGGTGATGTGGGATATACGTACGAATGAAGCGACGACATTCCCAATCGAAGCAGGAAGTGAGAATCGACTCGTCTCAACGAATGTAACAACAGGAATGATGTTATGGGCTGATGACGAAAAGTATATTATCACATCGATGTCAGGTGATATTCTCGGATCGCTCACGAAAGGCAGCGATCAGGTATACAGTCTGCTCGATGATGGGAACGTCCTCGCGTTCGCCGACGGTCAAGTGACGAAGCGGACGGTGACAGGAGAGGTGCTTGAGACAATCAGTTCCTATTCAGGACAGGTGAGGTGGGCCCGTCACATGAAAGAAGCGAATCAATGGTTCGTGATCAAAAATGATGACTCGGAGCACATGTTTATTTTCGATTTGGCGACGAAACGATGGATTGAGAAAGATGCGCCAAACATAAGTAACCTTACGTGGAAAGACGGCACCTACTACTTCATGACGCGAGAAATGTATACGACATTCTATGTCAGTTATAACGTCAGCACGAATGAGTGGAAAGAGGCACCGATTGATGACGCTGACATTCGACAACACGGTCCTTGGTACGTTTTTGGTATGAAGAAGACGGAAGTGTACACACCGGAGTCTTTATGGAAAGCACCATGGCAACTGAATGTCAATGTGCCGAAAACGACGAATCGCTATGAGGTAGGTCGTCCATATGACGTCAACGGAACGGCCACGCTCGTCGATGGTACGGCCTTACCGATTCCAGCGACTGAGCTGACGGCACGTTTAGCCCATCAAGACGACCCGTTCGTTTGGGAGCAAGGGAAACTGACGTTACAGACGAATGAGTCGTATGACATGATTTTTAAGTGGAACGATTTTGAGCGCCGGTTAGACTTATGGGCATCGAACTATGTGCCGCTCACGCTCGACCCGCCAACCGGTGTCTTAGGCCCGATCAGCGGGAAGACGGCACCGAACACGCCGGTGTTTGTCAGTGTGACGAAAAACTTGTATCAATCGAACTCATCGGATTCATTGTTGAACTATCAATCGGCGACGGTCCAATCGGATGAGTCGGGTCGCTATACGTGGCAACCGGCGCGGTGGTTCACACCTGGATCGCGTGTGACTGTGAAAATCGGTAGTGGGTCAGGTGTTTACGCCGATCCGATTGAACTTCAGACGGTCAAAGAAAGTGACGATACTTCATCAAATGGTATCTCGGTTCTGACGAAAACGGTCACTTCAGGTGTCACATTGAAAACGACGCCGAACGCCGCAGTGGATGTGTTGATTCGCAGTGGGAAATACTACGAAATTTCGAATGAGCAGGCAGATGAAGACGGACTCATTTCGATTAAAGAGTTTAATACGATGCCTGTAGACATCGGAACAAAAGTCTACTTCAAATTAAAAGAAGCACCCGCTTCAGCGTTCCGGCTCACAACCGTGGAGACAAGAGTGGAACCGCCTGTCTTTTCGTGGACTCGGACACCGTTAATGTATGACAAATCCATCAACATCACATCGAGTACCGATCAGGCTTATCGCATCTATCGAAACGGTACGCATGTGGCGACAACACGCGTCATGCCGTACACGTTCGATACCCCATTGAAAGAAGGGGATGTCATTCTCGTCACACGTTCGAGCGGCGATGCGACGTATGAACTCACAAAGACGGTCCGTGCGTTCACTCCGACGCTCAGTGTGACGGACACGTTGATGACAAAGACACAAGCGACACTCTCAATCAAAAAGACGAGCACGGCGACAGTGCGCTTCTATGTAAATGACAAACTCGTCTCGGCCAAACGCCTATCGACGACACGTTACACCGTCCCCGCCAAACCGGGGGATCGTGTTCGCGTCAAAGCATCGGTCGGCTCGAAATCGCGTGACGTCTCGATTCAGTTGCCGAAAACGTCGCTGTCGACGCTCTCGATTAATGATGAGAAGTCACTCTGGGTCGGGTACGTGATCCCGAATAGCACGGTCACGTTGAAAAAAGGGTCGACGGTGCTCGCCACAGCAAAAGCGAGCAGCACCGGACGTGTGACGCTCCGCTTCACGCGGCAACCGGTCAATGCGACGCTCTCGTTGACGAACCAAAGCGGGACGTTCCGACATGTGCAGACGGTGAAGGTGACGACTGGACCGACACCGACGCTCGTGACGACGATTCCATCAAGCACATCGAAGACACTGAAGGTGACATCGAACGTCGGGTACGGCACATTGACGCTCACGCGGGGGTCGACGGTGCTCGCGAAGAAGACGGTGACGTCGACGTCGACAACGCTCAGTTTCACCCCACAAAAGAAAGGAACGAAATTGACACTCCGTCTCGTGACGCCAAAAGGCCGAAGCGTGACGAAGACGATTTATGTTCGTTAACTGAGAAGCCATTCGCGATGATGCGGATGGCTTTTTTTAGAGATGGGGAACAGGGGGAGGACGTGATACGATGGAGCCAATCGAACATAGGTCAGGGGGAGAAGCGATGGCTTGGGAGTACTATGGGGATGAACTCATCATCATCGGCGTGTTGACGACAATTTTGTTGATTGCCGTGCTAAACTTTTTGAAATCGCGATTCAAGCGGAGACTCGTCTTCTCGTTAACGTTGCTTCTCGTGGGATACGTATCGTGTATCATCGGACTCGTCTTCGTCCGCGGTTGGGACGCGCTGGGCTGGATTTTGATCGGCATTAGTCTGTATGTGATCGGTCTCCTCACTTATATCGGCGTCGTTATCTATCACTGGGTCAAAGGGCGACGCACCACAAACTCATAAGTGAACCGTTCCGGTTGCGGGACGGTTTTTTTGTTGTCACACATGGAGTTCAAACTTTAGACATAATTACGTGAAAAAGTGAGCAAAGGGATTGTCAAACCTTCTTGTGAAATAGTACACTAAGTTCAGAAAGTAAATGTGATATTTATCACAAACACTAACTTGCCTAACACTCAAAGGAGAGACAACCATATGAAAATCGCAGTCATCGGATGTACACACGCAGGAACAGCAGCAGTCAAAGGATTACTCGCCAAGCACGACAATCTCGACATCACGGTGTATGAACGCAACGACAACGTCAGCTTCCTCTCATGTGGGATCGCCCTCCACGTCGGCGGTGTCATCAAACGTGCGGAAGAGCTCTTCTACGCGTCACCGACCGAACTCGAAGAACTCGGCGCGACGATGCGCATGAAGCACGACGTGTTGAACATCGACACGGAAGCGAAGACGGTCCATGCGAAAGACCTCGACACGGGAGAAGACGTCTATGACACGTTCGACCGTTTGATCGTCACAACTGGTTCATGGCCGATCGTCCCGACGCTCCCTGGCATCGAGATGACTGGGATTGAGCTCTGCAAAAACTATGGCCACGCCCAACGCATCATCGAGCGGGCGAAAGATGCGACGAACATCGCCGTCATCGGTGCCGGCTATATCGGTGTCGAGCTCGTCGAAGCGTTCGAAGTGTACGGCAAACACGTCACGTTCATCGATAGCGCCGACCGCATCTTGAACAAGTACCTCGACAAGTCGTTCACGGATCAACTTGAAGCGGACATGACGTCACGCGGCATCGACCTCGAGCTCGGCCAGACGGTCGAAGCGTTCCGCGGGAGAGATGGAAACGTCACGCACGTCGTGACCGATAAAGGTGAGTTCGAGGCTGACCTCGTCATCCTCTGTGTCGGCTTCCGCCCGAACACGGGACTCCTTCAAGGCCAAGTCGACATGCTCGGCAACGGCGCCATCATCGTCGACGAATATATGCGCACGAGCAACCCGGACGTCTTCGCGGCTGGTGACAGCTGTGCCGTCTATTACAACCCGGCGCGCACACATGCCTACATCCCGCTCGCGACGAACGCCGTCCGCATGGGAACGCTCGTCGCAGAGAACTTGATTGCACCGCGGGTCCGTTATCAAGGGACGCAAGGGACGTCAGGTCTCCGTCTCTACGATTGGAACATCGCTTCGTCAGGTCTCACAGAAGAAGCGGCCGGCCTGTTCGGCCTCGACGTCGAGAGCGTCGTGATTGAAGATGCGTACCGTCCGGAGTTCATGCCGACGGCTGAACCGGTCCAGTTCAAACTCGTCTATGAAGTCGGCACACACCGCGTCGTCGGAGGACAAGTCCTCTCGAAAGCGGACATGACGCAAGCGGTCAACACGTTGTCGCTCGCCATCCAAAACGAGATGACGGTCGAAGAGCTCGCCTATGTCGACTTCTTCTTCCAACCGCACTACAACAAGCCATGGCACTTCATCAACAGCGGGGCGCTCGCGGCGATGAAAGATAAAGTCAACGCATAAAAAAACTCGGGAGCCGCGGCTTCCGAGTTTTTTATAGATAGCGTGGAGCGTCCTTCATCGAGTTGGCGAGGATCATATAGATGAGAAAGTTCCCCGGCACGATTAAAAAGAGCAGACGAACGCCGAGCGGGGACAGGTCAAAGTATTCAGCGATGCCGCCGCAGACACCGAAGAGTGAGCGGTTCGTGGCAGATTTGCGAAGCGGACGGGACATAAGTGTGGCTCCTATCTCAGTTGTGATATGAAAATTTTACCATATAAACCTACTGGAAATGTATAGGTTCCACAGGTTTTTTTTCGTCTGAAGCCGGGGAAGGGGTAAGAGAAAGCTGATGTGTCACCTGGTCCTGTCAAAGGAGGAGCCAATATGGCCAAGAAGGAAAAACAACCGTACCATATCGTCACGTTCACGTTTCCAGAGGAGTCCATCTCGTATCAAGCGTTCAGCAAGTTGAAAAAATACCACGCCGAAGGAATCGTCGGGTTCGAACAACTCGTCGTCATCAAGCGTGAAGATAACGGGGCCTTCTCGTTCGAGGATGCCGTTCAACTGACGCCGACGAACAAGTCGACGAAAGGTGCCTTGATCGGGATGGCCGTCGGGATTCTCGGCGGACCGTTCGGGATTCTGTTCGGCACGCTCACGGGAGGACTCATCGGAGGAACGAAAGATTTGAAACACGTCCAGAGTATTCAAGAGACGTTCAAGCGGACGGTCGGGAATATCGAGCCCGGACAGACCGGGGTGATGGCAATCGGGGAAGAGTTCGATCACTCGGTGCTCGATGGACTGGCGGCTGAACTTGGCGGCACGGTGACACGGACAGACGAAGAACTGTGAAGGGGAGTCGGACTACATGAAGATTGGTATTTTAGGGGCCGGGAAAGTCGGACGGACGCTCGGACGCAAGTTCGAGGACGTCGGCTATGACGTGTTGTACGGGACACGGTCAGAACGGGAAGGGACGATGTCGCTCCAGGAAGTAGCGTCGAATGCGCAAATCTTGTTATTGACGACACCGTTCGCGGCGGCCGTCGATTTGATTCAATCTCTCCGGGACTTGGACGACAAAATTGTCATCGATGTGACGAATCCGATTGCCAAAGAGTTCGATTCCATCGAGCGGCCGGAAGGGAAATCAGGGGCCGAGCATCTGCAGGAACTCGCACCGCACGTCCGCATCGTCAAGGCGTTCAACCAGACCGGCGTCGAGAACTTGGAGAATCCGAACATGTCGATGATGTTCATCGCCGGAGACGAGCAAGAATCGGTCCGGGCCGTTCAAGACCTTGCCTCGAAAATCGGCTTCGACGCCCATACGCTCCGTCACTTGAAGCTGGCGCGAGAGCTCGAGTCGCTCGCGTGGCTATGGATTCATTACGCGACGAAAGAACGGAAGCATCGGAACTTCGCGTTCTACTTGAAAGAGAATAGCTTCTAACAGAAAAGACGGTCACGCGTTGGCGTGACCGTCTGGTCGTTAAAAGGCAGCTTGACGCTCAGAGCGAGTCTTCAACGACTCGATTGTCTCGCGTTCGATGGCTTCGACTTCGCGTTGTTGCCAGCCTGGCATGAGGAACGCGTCGACGAGCGCCCAAATGCCGGCGACGAACAGCCCGATAAAACCAATCAATACAACCGTAAGGACGATTGAACCGACCGTGAGAGCAAGCATTGCAAGGGCGCTACCGGTTTTCTTGAAATAGAAGCGGTGAGCACCAAATCCGCCGAGGAAAAACCAAAGCAAGTACGCGACGACGAGATTGCGTTTCTTTTTCTCGACTTCGCTGTTGACGAGGAGCATTTCCTCCGTCGATAAATCGGTACGTGAATAATTCATGATAGGATGTGCCTTCTTTCCGAGAATTGATATAATGAATGCAGACTTTATTGTACCGGGAAACGGATGAATTCCCATGATTTTCTATTTATTTTTTTGGAAGTGAGGAATGAACCAATGGGTTTTGCGATTGTGACGTTCATCGTCGCGTTTATTCACGTCATCGCGGGAGCGGTCGTGTTACATAAATATCCGCAATATAAGTCGATCGCCATCAGTGTGATCGTACTAGGTTTCTTATATGGTGTGTTGACGGTTGGGTTTATTGTGTTATGAAAAAATCACCAACGATGCTACGTATTCGGGGGAAGTTCTCGAATCAAGATGTATTAAAACTAGGGACGGGCGTTATGCTCGGGTTTGTCGTATTGGAGCTGCTGCTCGGGGACGTGCCTCAAAGTACTTTGATGTCGTTCGCGTTCGTCCTCTATTACTGGCGCCGTGACGTGGCGTATGCACAAGGTAACGCGAGAGGGAAGGCCATCGGGGAACAGGCAAGTACGTTCACGCTTCGCGTCGTGATTGTCCTCTTGATGATCGGCTTCTTCATCTCGTTCCGTGTCGAGACACTCGACCATTCCTTGCGTGCTCTCATGCATTACGGGTTGGCACTCATCTTCGGGTTAAAGGGCTTTGGTCTCTGGTTTTTTCAAGACCTCGAACCTTCTACCGAACGTCACGCATAACATAGCGGGAAGACCTGGCCGACGCGATATTTTTGTTTGTATTCTTGAGCTTATTTGATGCAGACTAGCTAA
This sequence comes from Exiguobacterium sp. s28, assembly GCF_018618135.1. NCBI lineage: Bacteria > Bacillati > Bacillota > Bacilli > Caryophanales > Exiguobacterium > Exiguobacterium sp. s28. The sequence continues at coordinate 19,307 of NZ_JACSLL010000011.1, forward strand.
CGATAACGATGCTACTATGGCATCGATTTCATCCACGCGTTGAAAGGAATGTACATGATGAATGAGTGTCAAGACTTCGAGACCGGTCAGGTGAAAGCCTGACCGGTCTTTGGTTGAAGTTCCTCGATAACGTGAATAGGACAAAGAGTGCTGTTATTGTCTGCATTGGATTGGAAGGAGTCTTATTATGTGTACAGCAATCACGTACGCTCCGCACGCCCACTACTTCGGCAGAAACTTAGACTTGAACGTGTCCTATCACGAGCAAGTGACGATCACGCCCCGACACTATCCGTTTAACTTCAGACGGATGGGCGAGAATACGAACCATTACGCAATGATTGGAATGGCGACCGTCGTGGAAGACTATCCGCTCTATTACGAGGCGACGAATGAGAAGGGACTGAGCATGGCAGGGCTGAACTTCCCGGGGAATGCCGTGTTCAAGCCGGAAGTCGACGGACGAGACAACGTCTCCCCGTTCGAGTTCATCCCGTGGATCCTCGGCCAGTGCGCGACAATCGAGGAAGTGAAAGAGCGACTGGAGACAATTCATCTGATCAATCTCAATTTCAGCGACGCGCTCCCGCTTCACCCGCTACACTGGATGATCGCCGACAAGGATACTTCGATTGTTGTCGAGCCGATGACGGACGGGTTGCGCATGTACGACAATCCAGTCGGCGTCTTGACGAACAATCCGTCGTTCGAGTATCAGCTGTTCAATCTGAATGATTATCGGCACGTCTCGACGAAACTGCCGGCCAATACGTTCGCGCCGACATTGAACCTCGATGCCTATTGTCTCGGATTAGGCGGGCAGGGCTTGCCGGGTGATTTATCATCGACATCACGATTCGTCCGGGCAACATTCGCTACATTTAACTCGGTCTGCGAACCGACCGAGGCGTCCGCGGTCGGTCAATTTTTCAAACTGTTGGATACGGTGATGCAAACGCGGGGCTTGAACGAGGCGGCGGACGGGACGTTCGAGTACACGATCTATTCCTCATGCTGTAACGTCGACGACGGTATCTATTATTACCGGACGTATGACAACAACCAGATCACGGCCGTGTCGCTGTTCCATGAACCGTTAGACAGCGAGCGATTGATCACGTATCGGCTACAATATGAGCAACAGATTCATTATGAGAATTGAGAACAGCCCTCTTCGCGCGAAGGGGGCTGTGTGTTACAGTGTGTCGTTATAGAGAGGGGCCTCATCGTCCGTGCTGATGACTTTCAAATGACGCTCGTCTTTCACGTAGACGCTCTTATAGGCGACACGTTCACCTGCATAGAACAAGATGACGCGGTTGCCGTCGTTATCCGTCTCGACTTTCGGTTCATACTGTGCGATCTCAATCGTCTCCTCGAGCACGCCATACTCTTCGTATGTAGACAAGTCGTCTTCGTTTGAGCAGGCGACGAGAAACAGGGAAGCGACTATCGCGAGAATTGCTTTCTTCATCATACCTCTCCTTATTTGATAGTTAACCTATCAAATATAACGCAGATTGATTTCTTTTTCAAAAAAGAGCCAGGATGAGTCAGAGCGGATGTTCATGCGCCGATGACTAAAACGACACGTCCTTCTTCTAACGCAAGTGACTTGATGTTGCCGACTTTCACTTTTTGGAGCGGGCCGATTGCACTCAAGTCGAGCGTCAGTGTTCGAGCATCGTAAGTGATATAAGGCGAGTGGTTTAAAAACTTGTCGTTGAAGATTTCTTTATCCGTCGGCTCGACCTTTACGACAGTGAACACAATTTTCCGCCCGTGAATCTCTTTTGGCACCAATGTCAGTTTCATCCGAACATCTTTCGAGAAGAAAGCGACCCCGACTTTCTTTGACCCTGCTAAAATCAATTGTCCGTTTGTGATCTCGACGGTCACATCCGACAGCTCGGGGATTTTTGGACTTATGAACGATTGAAGTTTGGACGCCTCGAGTGGGACTGTGACAGCTACGTTATTCATCATCTTCTTAAACATACAACCAGCTCCCTTTACCATTTTTATACTTCACTAAATGATTAATACCTTTATTTTACAATCTTGAATCCTTTGTTTGGGAGAAAGTGATCCATAAGAAAAGACCAAGCTGCGCGCTTGGTCTTTTCTTTAGGCCGATTTATCGTTATTTTCTTTTTTCGCTTTTCGAGCGAGCGTCAAAATTTGATACACCTTGAAGAAGTCATACGCGGCTACGGCGATGATGAAGTACGTCCAGAAGCTGAAGCCGTACTCCTGCACCGAGTAGTAGGCGAGGACGGTGAACAGAATCCCGAACGAGAGACTGAACAAAAACATAACTTTTAAGTGTCGCGGCATCAATGCCACCTCATTTCTACATTAAGAATAATACGACCATGACGAGCGCGTTGTTGAACGCGTGAATCGCAATCGGCACGATCAAGCGACGCGTCTTGGCATAAGCGACCGTGAAGGCGAAGCTCATCGCCACGTAAACGAGAATCTTGTTGTCACCGTGGATGAGCGCGAACAAGAGCGAGCTGACCGCGAACGCGATCCAGAACCCGAAGCGGGCGCTCAAGTTGCCGAACAAGATATGACGGAACAGAATCTCTTCCATAATCGGTCCGAGCAAGACGACCGAGAGCGTCATGACCGGGACGAGACGGACGATATCCGCGATTTGCTCGGTGTTCTGGGAGCCCATGACGTCACCTGAAATCCACGTCTCAATCAAGTTGGCGACGATGACGAGCCCGTACTGCATGAGGATCCCAAGCCCGATCCATTTGACCGTGTCGTTCAAGTTCGACTGGATCCCTTGCTGTTTATACAGCTTCAAGTCGGGCCAAAGCAAGAAGACCGAGATGATAATCGTCAAGCTGAACCCGATGGCGAACCAGAGCCCGGTCGACGTCGGCGTGATCCATTCCGGACGCACACCGCTAATCAATACCGGAAAGAATTGAACAAACGCGTATAGCAGAATCGGGATGATATGCCGAATCCGAATGTTAGGCGCCATCGAAAAACGGGTATTTATCGATTGGTTTGAGTTTAGTGTAGCCAATTCAACACGTCCTTATTCCTAAGAGTCAACGTTCCTTTTGACCATTGTATCAAATAAGGTCTCTTGACCGCGAGTGGGAGCATTTTTTCGATGTTCCCGCTTGCATTTTCAGGCGTCTCATACTACACTAATCAATGTTAGCACTCCTTTTTGATGAGTGCTAAAACTTACGATTCAACGATACATCATTCATATTCGGAGGAGGTTTTTTCTATGTTAAAACCACTAGGCGATCGCGTCATCATCGAAGTCGTGGAGAAAGAAGAAAAGACGATCGGAGGCATCGTGCTTCCTGACACGGCGAAAGAAAAGCCGCAACAAGGACGCGTCCTTGCAGTCGGTACAGGCCGCGTCACGGACCAAGGTGAGCGAATCGCGCTCGACGTCAAAGAAAATGATTTGGTCATCTACTCGAAGTACGCGGGTACCGAAGTGAAGCATGAAGGCAAAGAATACTTAATCGTTCGAGAGAGCGACATTCTCGCAATCGTAGGCTAAGACTCACCATTCTTCAAAAACTTTTTTAGGGGGAAATGAACAATGGCAAAAGAAATCAAATTCTCAGAAGACGCACGTCACGCGATGCTTCGCGGTGTCGACGCACTCGCTGACGCGGTAAAAGTCACAATCGGACCGAAAGGACGCAACGTCGTCCTCGAGAAGAAGTTCGGCTCACCGCTCATCACGAATGATGGCGTGACCATCGCGAAAGAAATCGAACTCGAAGACCACTTCGAAAACATGGGCGCGAAGCTCGTTGCCGAAGTCGCCTCGAAGACGAACGAAGTCGCAGGGGACGGTACAACGACAGCGACAGTCCTCGCTCAAGCGATGATTCGTGAAGGTTTGAAGAACGTGACAGCAGGCGCGAACCCGATGATTCTCCGTAAAGGGATCGACAAAGCGGTTCGTCGTTCACTCGAAGAGCTCAAGCACATCTCGAAACCAATCGAGTCGAAAGAAGCGATCGCGCAAGTCGCAGCCATCTCGGCAGCGGACGAAGAAGTCGGCGAGTTGATTGCTGAAGCGATGGAACGCGTCGGCAACGACGGCGTCATCACGATTGAAGAGTCACGCGGCTTCACGACAGAACTCGACGTCGTCGAAGGGATGCAGTTCGACCGTGGTTACTTGTCACCATACATGATCTCAGACTCAGACAAGATGGAAGCGGTGCTCGACAACCCGTTCATTTTGATCACAGATAAGAAAATCTCGAACATCCAAGAGATCATCCCAGTGCTCGAGCAAGTCGTACAACAAGGGAAACCAATCCTCATCGTTGCGGAAGACATCGAAGGCGATGCACTCGCGACACTCGTCTTGAACAAGCTCCGTGGTACGTTCAACGCGGTCGCAGTCAAGGCACCAGGATTCGGCGATCGTCGTAAAGCGATGCTCGAAGACCTCGCGACGCTCACAGGCGGTCAAGTTATCACTGAAGACCTCGGCCTCGAGCTCAAGTCGGCAACGCTTCAACAGCTCGGACGCGCATCGAAAGTCGTCGTCACAAAAGACACGACAACAATCGTCGAAGGTGCTGGAGACGAAGCAACGATTAAAGCACGCGTTCAAACGATTCGCAACCAAATCGAAGAGACATCATCTGACTTCGATCGTGAGAAACTCCAAGAGCGTCTCGCGAAACTTGCAGGTGGCGTAGCCGTCGTTAAAGTTGGCGCAGCAACAGAGACAGAGCTTAAAGAACGTAAGCTCCGCATCGAAGACGCGCTCAACGCGACACGCGCGGCGGTCGAAGAAGGCATCGTCGCAGGTGGTGGTACGGCGTTCATCAATGTCATCCCAGCCGTTCGTGCGTTGCTTGCAGAAGTGACAGCGGATGAAGCGACAGGTGTGAAACTCGTCCTTCGTGCCCTCGAAGCACCGGTCCGTCAAATCGCGGAAAACGCGGGTGAAGAAGGTTCGGTCATTGTCGAGAAGCTCAAAAACGAGTCGGTCGGCATCGGCTACAACGCCGCGACTGGCGAGTACGTCGACATGATTGCTCACGGTATCGTCGACCCGGCGAAAGTGACGCGCTCAGCGCTTCAAAACGCAGCATCAGTATCAGCCATGTTCCTCACAACAGAAGCGGTCATCGCAGACAAGCCAGAACTAGCAGGCGCTGGCGGCGGTATGCCTGACATGGGTGGCATGGGTGGAATGGGCGGTATGATGTAAGTCATACGCTTTAATAGAGACCATTCATCAGCGAAAGCTGGTGGGTGGTTTTTCTGTATGCCAAATTTGCGGGTGATTTTTTTTGACCTGAATAATGTTCTTAAAGTAAACGCCGACGAGCTGACGAATGGAGGAGTGATATTGTGGCACCACTTTGCACCAATTGCAATTACAGATAAAAAGCAAAAGAGGTTCTTTCGCTTGGATTTTCAAAAAACGGAAAAGCTTGTCCTTAATATGGACAAAAATAATAACCTCTCTTTTTTTGCCAAATAGGGTTGATATTAAAATTCACTAGGTTATTATATTAACATACTTACTATTTTTGGAAACGCGAAAGGGGAAAACTATGTTCAAAAAAATCTTACTTTACGGTCTAGCCATATTAGGAATCATTTCAATTGTTTCATTTGTTTACATAGGTCTATTTATGGAGTCGGAAACACAGGCAGAGATTCCGGAAGGTGTTTATTACGTAGAAGACGAAGATCCGAAGCGAGTATATAGTTCAGAGGACGTTGTAGTTAATCAAGGTGTGATTTTCGGACTCACGTCTCTTCATCGGACTTTCGAAATCGGGGTGGAGCGGACATTTGAAAATCCGGGAGGTCCAAAACTCGAAATAGGCTACATGGTTAACAACAAAGTAGGTATCAAAGAGTTTGAAAAATTGACTGTCTCACCTTTCCAATTCCGTTTGTACACAATGGATGGGAGTGAACGTCCTCTATATAGAAACAATGAGGGTGATTATACTTGGGCAGAAGATGGAAAAACCGCAGAAGGTGTCGTGAATTTCTCGGTTAGTGGAGAAGAAGAGGAGTACATCTTAGAATTTGAATCAGAAGCATATCTTAAGGATCCTAAAAAAATATCATATCGAATCAAACTATAAAGACGGGGCAACCCGTCTTTTTCACGCAGTTTTATAAAGCACGTTACATAAATCTCAATCATAATAAACAATAAATTCTAAATAATCATTAATAAAAAGTTAAATGAATCCTTATTTGGTGTTAGTCTACTAATAGAGAAAATTTAGGAGGGTATGAAATGAAGAAAAGAACGATGCTTGTCATCGGTGCAGCAGCTTTAGTTGTGGTTGCGTTAGCGACCGGTGGGGACGAAGAACCATCAACAGAAGAAGCAGCAACACAAGAGGTTGTAGCCGAAGAGGAAACAACCGAGGTGGTGGAAGAAGAAGCGGTAGTTGAGGAAGCAGTCGAAGAAGAGGTAGAAGAAGTAGCTGCCGAATCAGAAAATGTACTCGGAGAAGTGGAATTACGCCCACTTATGAACGGTACTGGAACAGAACAGGTAGGCGAGTACGCTTATGTAGCGTCTTCAAAAGATGCGATTACAGAAGAGAACCTACTATCTTTCTTTGAGAACGAAGCAAGCAACTACGAAGATGCCAACTATCTTGTTATCGACTTGCAAGATGGTACTGCCTTCCACGTACTAAGCGGTATGCCTATGTTAACTTACGGTGTATTCAACACGGAAGAATTGAACCTAGAAGAACAGTGGGAAACAATCATTGTTGATACGGATAACGGTACGGTGTCCGGCACCTTGCATGATGGGGTAGCAGCAGACAAAGCATTATTTGCTAAGTAATAAACAAGTAGGGGGAAAATGAGATGAAGAAATATGCATTTTTAGCGGCTTCTGTTATGGCGATCGGTCTTGTGGCAGCTTGCGGTAGCGAAGAAGCAGTAGAGGAAACAGGGACAGAAGAGGTAGCGAAAGAAGAAACAGGCATGACTGCCGATGACGCATATTCATGGTTGAAAGAATCGGGTCTAGTTACTGGCGAAGCGGAAGATGTGACAAGCAAGTATGAGGGTTCAGAAGGCCTTGTGAAAGCTATCAGAACGCCGGAAGCCGATATCATGCAGTACGAAACGGTAGAACAAGCTAAGAAATACGAGAAACCGGATTCTGATACATCAAAAGTGGTAGACAATGTTTTCGTATTGCTTAAAGCGAATCAAGATAAATCGGAACAGTTCGTACAGGTGCTTGAAGCTAAAGCACCTCTAAGTGCAGAACAAGCAGCGGCAGTAGAGAACCATCCGTTTGCAGATTCTATGAACGCCGACTTCAATGCGTACACGACTGCTTTCTATGGTGTCCCAACGGATGAACGGTCTATGGTATACGACACTTACGTTAAGGACAAAGAAGTGACGTGGACGGGTACGGTAGCCGATACAGAAGCGATGGGCGATAGCATTGTCTTAGTATCATCAGACGATTACAACGGTCAAGATTGGTCAACTCTTAGCACTGATAATAAAGAGTTGCTGCCGTACACAATCGTTGTAGAGTTAAAGGACGAAAGCAGCAAAGCAGGAATCAAGAACGGCGACGAAGTGAAAGTGAAGGGTGTTGTCGGATCACGAGGTGACGTAGACTCACAATTCAACTGGAAACTGTACGAAGGTGAAATAGTCGAATAAGAATATCCCCCTAACGAGTGTGTTAGGGGGATTGTTGTATGTATTCAGTTCTATTCCAGTACGTCGGGTATGTAGTAAATACTGATTTCGATACCTAAGCTTAATCCGTCCTTACCTCGCACTTCATCGAATCCGACAACCTGTTTTACCTTGCCACCAACCACTTTAACCGACATTCTACGTACATACTTCGTAGCAAGTGTTTTCTTAACTTGTGTCGTCATGTTTTTTGGTACGTAACCGAAGTGATGTTCTTCATCTTCAATAAGGGTTAAGTACACTTTGATTGCGTTGGGGTCGTATTGGTTCGTAGGTTCTTCATCGAATCGAATATGTTCCTTGTACAACATTACGTCCTCAAACTCAAATCCTTCCGCATCTTCATCGAGAATTCCACTCTTCGTATAGCCACCGTATAGCTTCAAATCATGGTCTGAAAGATTTTTTTAGCGTTCTTACGAATCAATGCTTAAATATCCTTGTTGCCCTCGTTCTTATGAGTTACACCGGCGACGTTGAATGTGATTGATTCCAATACGGGGAGCTTAGGGTGTTTCGGCTTAGATTACGCCTTCACAACAACAGATGCCGGTTCTACTAGTGCCGCAACTGTTTCGATTGCCTCGTCCTATTTGAATATTTTCAACAGTGATTTAAACATTTTAGACCACCTGTTCTTTGTTGAATTGAGGTATCACTCAACCTCACCACGGAACCGCGCTTCTTCTCGTTGACGACGTTCCTCTTCTTCTTGTTCAAATTCTGCCTGGGCTTCCGCCCGTTCTCTTTCCATAGCCGCATAATACGCATTCTCTTTTTGGAATTTTGAAGCGTATTCTCTTCTTTTTTTTGCATCTTCTACTACTGCATCAATATGCCCATAAACAGATTTTCCGCCATCTTCATTATCCCAAGCACCTTTTAAATAAGGATAGGTGTAGTGGTAAAGCACCGTAGGATCAGATGGGTTTCCCTTAAAATATGTATGTCCATTAGAACGAATACCTATCAAAACTAGTTCTACTTCTCTAACTTGTCCGTATAAACCAACGATGCCGTACAACTGTTCCTCATCAGCCCCCATATAGTCAATCATGATATTAGAATCACGCACTTCATGTAGTTCTCTTTCGTGGTGTAGAATTTCTCTCCCTGCTGCATTAGTTGAAGCCCCAGTGATCTTTGTCTTATAAATGTTCAACTTCATTTCGATATTAATCTTTGTCGAAGGTAAGTCACCCCGATTTTTCACTCTAATGTACAGTGATTCTATTTTCTCATAAGTGTATTTGTCTTTGATTGGAAATCCTTCTTCTCTATATTCAAACATAGTGGCAGCTTCTACTTTAGCGTTACTGTATTTTTCTACGTCATTTTTTAAGTCAACTTCCGGAGATAACGAGAGCTTTGACTGACTCATTTTTTGTGTAAATCGAAAAACAATATAAACTAAATAGAGATTTATAATGGCTACAACAAAAGTTGTAATCGGGTCGATTTTATCAAAAAAATCAAAGAACTTATCTGCCCTCGTTACTTCTTTTGCTCCTGCTACAATAAAAACCAGATTCATTATTATCATCACCTTCGACTTCATAGTGTACAAATGTAAAAAGACATACTTTTTTTGGTAATACTCTTCATTATCATAATAAACTGATTGAGAAAACGAAAGCCAATGAGATGTACGGGCAATGGAATGATGATAAACGCTTGATTGAGTAATGGAAAAAAGGGTGCCGCCTTTAAAGTCAAAGCGACACCCGGTTTCAATCAATCCGTCTGTTTCCGGTTATACATCACAATACTTCCGACGAACATGACAAGTGCCCAGGCAGACAGAATCAAAAGTTCTATCCATGTAACACCAAGGCCAGTTCCCGCCTCGATTTGATGCGCCAGGTCAATCAAAACGATGTTCGGCAAGTACTCGAGCAAACCGATGATGGAGAAACGGTCCTCGTACACCAACAGCATCGGTGAGAACGAGAAGAAGAAAAACGCCGGCATGACGATGAGCGAGGCTTCCATGACCGTCTTCGTCATCAATCCGAGAATCGTCCCAATCCCGATATAAAAGAACGTCGAGACGATCAATGCGAGTGAGATGACGAGTAGGTTCGCAGGACTGTATCCCATGATGAAGGAGCACGCTGCAATCAAAACGAGCGTCGTCACAAACGTGAGCGCACTCTTCCCGAGCAAGATGTCGAGCGTACTCGCCGGAGACAACATCAGCCCGCGGAGCGTGTTCTTTTCTTTCTCTTCGGCGATCAATGCGCACTGGACGAACGTTGCGACGAGGCTGAACGTGATGTTGATGACGAAGTACGTCACGTCGATGCCTTCTCCGCCAAGCTGTGAATAGAAGACGGCGAAGAACAGCGGCATGATTAACGTCGAGGAGACAAATAAGTTCCGCGACAAGTCTTTATAGTCTTTCTGGAAAATGGCGAGTGCTCGTTTCATTGAAAATGTCATGATAGTTTCCTCCCCGTCACTTCGATAAAGATATCCCCGAGCGTCGGCTCATTCGAATGGATGGCCGCGATATTTTGGTCGCGCATCTGAGCATGGAGCCAGTCGGCCCCGTCTTTTCCTTGCTTCAATTCAACCATCTCCCCGTCATGCAGTTCGACGCGCATGGAGCCATTCGCATATTTCCGGCGTAATCGTTTCGGGGCGTCGAGGAGTTGAATTTCCCCTTGATGTAAGAAAGCGACGCGGTCGCACAGTTCCTCTGCCTCGTTCATATCGTGCGTCGTCAAGAAGATGGTCGTCCCTTTTGCCTTCAAGCGTTCGATGCCTTTATAGATGTGGCGTGAGTTGACCGGGTCGAGTGCGGACGTCGGCTCATCTAAAAATAACAGTTCCGGTTCATGTAACAATGCGCGGGCCAGTGTCACCCGTTGCAGCATCCCGCGCGATAAAGCGGAGATGCGTTTTTTGCGTTCCCCGGCCAAGTTCACCATCTGGAGCACGTCATCGATACGTGTGCGTGGCTCGTCGTACAGGTCGCAATAGAGCTGCAAGTTCTCTTCAATCGAGAGACGCGTGTATAGGCCGCTGTTATCGGTCAATACACCAATCCGCTTCCGATACTGTTCTTGTTTCAACTCCGAGACCGGCACGCCGAACACGGTCGCGTCACCTGACGTCTGAGCGAGTTGGGACGTCAAGATTTTGATAGTTGTCGTCTTTCCCGATCCACTCGGTCCAAGAAAGCCGAACACTTCTCCCTTGCCGACAGAAAACGTCACGTCGCGTAACGCCTCTTCATTGCCGAATAGCTTTTTTAATCCGTTCACTTGAATGATTGAGTCCATTCTCGTTCCTCCTCGTCGATGTCGTCTTGCTTGCTTTTATCATATCGAGAGGAAGAGGAGAGCGCATTAGAATGGCGATAAATGGCGCTTTTCGAGGAGCGAGTGGAGCAAATATAACGGTGAATGGATCCTATTTCAGCCCGATCATCGTCTTCAATTCAGCCATTTTCGTCTTCGAGAGCGGGATGGTCGTCTTCGCCGAATCATCGAGTACGAGGCTGAAACTGTTCTTCGTATACGTGATCACTTCCCGCACCCGTTGAAGGTTGACGATATATGACCGATGGCAGCGGAAGAAGCCGTACGGTGTCAAACGTGTCTCGAGTTCGTTCATCGTGAAGACGCTCGGGAACTGTTCGGACTGACTGTGCAATACGGATTGTCCGTCCTGACTCTCGATGTAGTCGATTTCCGGCGGGTCAAGCAAGACGATTTTCTCGTTCACTTTCGTCGGAATCTTCTCGAAGCGGACGTGCATGACGTCAGGCGTGATATCTTCGTTCGCATCCGGTTCATCCGGTTCCACGTCGAGCAGGCGCAAGTGTCGGTGGTCAATCCGATAGACGGTCGACGTGACGAACAGGGCGCTCTCCATGTTGCTCGTCAGAAGCAGGATGGCTTTTTGTTGTTGCTTCAGTTGCAGCAAGACGGTCGCGAACAAGTGCCGTGTCTCTTGGTCGACGTTTTGATCCGGTTCTTCAAGCACATAGATGTCCCGATTATGTAAGAGCAGGGCCGCGTATTGAACGCGCCGGACGAGCGACAAGTTGAGCCGGTTCAATCGTTTGTTCCGATATGGGGTGAGTTGAACGGTTTGCAAGATGGTATCCAGTGATTCCGTCGATGCGTAAAGCGTATGCGTGAAACGCAAATATTCCTCGACCGTCAGCCGGTCGTATAAGCCGTCACGGATGGAGAAGACCGAGAGCGTACGATTCGCTGTATCGATGGTCCCGGAGTAGGTCGCATGCTTGTCGGTCAATAGCGCGAACAATATTTCCCGGGAAGTGACGCCGCAGTGGATGGCTGCGACTTCACCCGGATTGATGGTGAACGAGATATGTTCAAGGATGAGCGTGTCTTGTTGGCGAACAGAGACGTTGTCGAACGTAAGCACCGAATCCCTCCCTTTTTAGTTGGAGTATACCATTGATTCAGGAAAGACTTGAGTAATGAATTGGAATAAGGCTATGCTAAACTGGAGATAATTTGAAATTAGATGAGGGTGTGTCAGTGAAGATGATTGAGGTCATTCCGTTAGATTTTGATAAAACGAGTATAGATGAGATTGACCGGACAGCCGATTATTTGAACTATCCGGTGATTTATATTTTGAACGGACAGAAGGAAGCGTATATTGGGGAAACGGTGCATTTCCAAAAACGCATGAAACAACATCTGAAGCTGAAACAAGCTGATCGGAAAAATGTAGACCAAATCAATCTCGTGAAGCATAAGACGTTCAATCGGTCGGCGACGTTCCATCTTGAGACGAAGTTGATCAACTACTTTTTAGGGGACGAGAAGTACACCTTACAAAACAAAAGCAAGACGGCGAGCGACTTCACACACAATTATTACAATAAATCGTTCTACGACAATGAGCTGTTTCCTGAGTTATGGGGTGCGCTACATAAGAAAGGGCTCGTCGAAAACGACCTGCACGCCATCGAGAACAAAGACATCTTCAAATTGTCACCGTTCAAAGAACTATCTGTTGAACAGATGGACTTGAAAGAGCGTGTGCTTGAGTTCTGTGAGACACGGATTGCGAAGTCCAAGCCCGAAGACACGTATGGAGATTTATACGTCATCGAAGGTGAGGCAGGCGTCGGCAAAAGCGTCGTGCTCAGTTCTATCTTCAATACCATTCAGGCGCGGACGAACGAGGCGGGTTCGAATCTGTATCAGACGGAGAACTATCTGGTCGTCAACCATGAAGAGATGCTGAAGACGTATAAAGGGATTGCCAAACAAGTCAAACACTTGAAGGCTGTCAATTTCGTCAAACCGACGCCGCTCCTCAACAAGTTACAAGATAAAAAAGTGGATATTATCTTGGTCGACGAGGCGCACCTCCTGTTGACGAAATCAGATGCGTACAACAATTTTCGAGCAGATAATCACCTCGAGGAGTTGATGAAACGTGCGAAGATTGTCATTGTCATCTTTGACCAAGACCAAGTGTTAAAGCTGAAGAGCCGGTGGGACCAAAGTGTATTAAAGAGATATAAACAAAAAGCGAAGTGTTTGAAAACATATAAACTGACGAATCAGTTTCGGATGCAGGCGGATGAGGATGTCATCGATTGGATCAACGCTTTTAAAGCTAAGCAGATACAGGCATTCCCGTCGTCTACAGACTATGATTTGCGCGTGTTTGAAACGTTGGAAGAGATGCATCAAATGATTATCGAACAAGATCAGAAACATGGACTCAGTCGAGTCGTGTCAACGTTTGATTATCTTCATAAAAAGGATGGAGAAACGTATTACGTCTATGAGTCGAACGGGGAGTATAAGATGCCGTGGAATACGACGGGCGGCAAGACGACGTGGGCCGAGAAGTCAGAGACGATTGCTGAGGCCGGGTCGATCTATACGATCCAAGGTTTTGATTTGAACTACGTTGGCGTCGTGCTAGGTCCTTCGGTAACGTACGATGAGATGAAGGATTGCTTGGTGATTGACACGAATCTTTATAAAGATACAGGAGCTTACGCTGGGATTGACGGTGTCAAAGATGTCGAGTTGGCGAAAGAACAGATTGTATTGAACTCCATCAATGTGTTGATGAAGCGAGGCGTCCGAGGACTTTATTTGTATGCGAGCAATCAAGCATTACGAGACAAGCTATTACACATTCAAAGAGAGAAGGTACAGATATGAACGAAGTACAACGACTGATGGACAAAGTGATTGAATTCCGTGACGAGCGCGATTGGGCGTTCCACCATAACCCGAAAGATTTGGCGTTGTCGTTATCGCTTGAGGCAAGCGAACTGTTGGAGTTGTTCCAATGGGTGTCGAGCGAAGAAGCGCTCGAGACGAAGCACGTCGAGATGAAAGAAGAACTCGCGGATGTCCTCATCTATGCGCTGACGTTCGCTCATGCGGCAGGAATTGATGTGTCGCAGGCGATTGAAGAGAAGCTTGAGAAAAATGCGGTGAAATATCCGAGTCCACAATCATGAGTGAAACGCTCGAAAGGTATCCTCCAGATCAATTTATGATTCCTTGCCATTTAATCGGAAAGAATTTCTCACCTCGCGTCGCATCGGAGAAAACAGGTATTCGGTTTTATACCCAGACCGAAGTCGGGGAGATGGAGCGCATAGGAAAGCTGATTGCTACGCACGGTCATGCGTCATTTGAACCACCACTTGAATTTCAACAAATGGAAAATCCGTATATCGGACTCTTTTGGATGGTGGACACCCTTACAAAACATATCGATACCCTTCGTTCTTGTGGAGCCGACCATATTTATATCGACTTAGGTGTCATTTATTATGGTGATTTAAAGTTGGGGTTTGACCCAGACTTCTTGATGAAACTTGCAAACTTGAAGATTGAGTTTTGGATTAGTGGTTATGAAGAGAAGGGAGAGAACTCATAATGAGAGCGAAACATCGACGCCTTTTTCTCATGTATCTCAGTGTAGGTCTATTGAATATCGTCCTTTTGCTTATGATGCCGCTTTTTCAAATCGAGAGTTCAACATGGATGCTCGTCATGTTTCCGTTATTGACGATTATTTGGTTTGCGAATGCTTTCGTTCATTGGAGACATATGAAACAAGAGACGATTCAATAAAAAAACGGCTGAAGCCTAGCATCTAGATAAAATAAATTCGAAAGGAGCTCGTCATGTATCATTATCTGAACGACATATAACCTTATATTCGCGGACCGCCTTATGATTTGTCTCGAACTTACTAGACAAATCATATGAGGAGCGGATGATATGAATCGGAATATAGTAGTTTTGTTAGCTGTACGTGTGATTGCGAATTTCGCGGATAGTTTTTATTTTTTAGCATCGGTGTGGTACGTCAAAGACATGACGGACTCGTCTTTTTGGATTGGCGTCACGACGTTTGTAGCAATGGTGCCGGTTGCGTTTCAAGTGCTGTATGGACCGTTGATCGATCGTTACGCCAAAAAGAAATTATTGCTTTTGGCAATGGCGGTGCAGGCGATTGTCTTCACAATCCTCGCGGGTTTATATGTAATAGATGAACTGTCGGTAGGGGTCGTCATTGTCGGCTTGTTCGTCGCGACGTTGGCGAGCGAATTGAGTTATCCAACGGAGTATGCACTCGTTCCGACTCTCGTTCGGGAGGCGGACCTGCAAAAAGTCAACGCACTCTTCACGTTCACCTATCATAGTCTCGATATCTTGTGCAATGCGATTGCCGGGATTTTGCTTGCGCTTATTGGTGTCGGTCTCGTCTATACGAGTAACGCCATTCTCTATCTGTTTTTATTTGGGGCGATTGGCTTTTTGTTACGCATAAACGAAACGAAGGCCCATACACCAAGCGATTTTATGTATTTTGCTGATTTACAATTTGGGTTTCGTTACGTATGGAAACTCGGTTCGTTTCGCACGTTGATTCTTGTCTTCACGTGCCTTAACTTCATGATTTCGATCTCACTTGGCGTCCTCCCGATTTTGGCGAAGACGGAACAGGAATACGGCTTATGGCTTGCAGCCATTTCGATTGGTACGTTATTGGGAAGCGGCTTATCGATTCGATTTGGCGTTCGTTCGTTACGATGGACATTCGTCTTGGCAACCGGATTCGGTGGAGTCGCTTGGTGCATCTCGGCATTTTGGTTGAATCGTAATTTTGGCGTGACGTTGATTTGTTTCAGTATGGCTTGGGTGGCGATTGGGATGATGGGGATTCAATTTCAAACGCTTCTTCAGCGTCAAATCGAACCTGATTATTTAGGACGCGTATTGACCGTTGTCTATGCCCTTCAAGGAATATTGGCTCCGTTCGGTTATTTACTCGGTGGAGCGCTCGCGGACTGGGTTGGACACGGATTACTGTATCTCGTCGGGGCAGTTACCTTATTAGGTATGAGCCGCTATTTTTTGAGAAATTCTTTTTTGAAATCTTCTATTGCGATGCACGATCAAGCTGTGTGACGCAGACGCCGTACAGCCTTTCCGAAAAAGACTGTACGGTGCTTTGTTAAATCAACATGTCGAACAGTGAAGGCGAAAAACATGCGAAAAATTGTGGAGCATCATAAATGATCCATATCAAAAGGAGATCAAGAGAGTGAATGCACGAACCAAAATGTGGTAGGGGCTCGCCATCCTTCACGGGATTTCCGTATGATTTTCCCGCTGTTGCTGTGCGGGTTTCAGATTCTGTTAGCGAGACAAGAACAGGAAGTGTCCTTAGACGAATGAATGTTAGTCCGGTGAAGTCTAATAACCCTCATCCTGATATGGGTTCGCATATAAATCGATGTCAAACTCGGCACAGATCCGATGGGCGAATTGAATCGTCTCCAAATCAAACACAAGCGACGGTGTTTGACCGCCTTCCATTACGATTACGATGATGAATCGCGCTTTGATGTCGTCATACGCACTGTAAATGTCATCTAAAATTGGTTCTTTTCCACGAAGTTGAGCAATGATATGTTGCAGCTGATCGTTCACATCAAATGAAGGCTGATAGCCCGTACCGAGTGACCACGATGTATGTTCGCGAGGATGGGAAGAATAGCCTTTTTCACCTCGTTTGAAGGTTTCTGTAGGAATGATTCCTAGCCGACGCGTCACATCTTCGATTGAGAAATCATCGGCAAGCAGTTGGAAATAGACCAGGACTTCGGTTTGTGTAGAATTCATGAACACCCTCTTTTCTTTGTATGACAGTCTACTTGAATATAAACGATGCAATCGTAAGAAAGGAATATGAATATGACCCAACGCGAACGGTTTGATCATTTATATGAGGCAGGGAAACGTTCCACCCGGCAAGCACTTCTTCTTGGAGTGTTCATCATCTTACTCGGCGCTATTTTTTGGTTCACAGGCGAGCGTCGACTCGCTGAACTGGTATGGTTCGTCTTGTTCATTCCGGTCGTCTCGTTCGTCAAAGTGTGGGCGCGGACGAAAACGCTGCTCACGTTCAACGAGGCTCCCGACTATCGGCGTCTCGTCTGGTATGAATATTGGAGTGGGATGGCCGTGATTGCGATCTTTTGTATATTGATTGTGACGTTGCTGTTACGTCCGGAACAAGCGAATATTTTGATTCTCGTTGTGGCGTTCAATCTATTTGCGTGGATTGCCTCTTCTAAGATTGATCAAAAGCTTGCCACCATCGACCCGGAACACGTGACGCATAAAGCCTATGAACGCGGTAAAGTCGGTTTCTTTTTAAAATAAAGGCAGTCAAAAAGGAGTAGCGCGCGCTACTCCTTTTCGTTTACCCGATCGACCAATTGTTTCGCTTCAAGCAGCGACAGGTCATATTTCTCACGCAAGAATTTAACGGTCGGAATCACGCCAATCGTATCGATTTTTTCTTTAATCGACGCATGGAATTCAGCATCTTGCACGATTGGTTCGGTATGGAGTTGTTTTCGTTTCAATGCACTCATATCCTTTGCTTGTTGCGCAATGATATTGATCAAGAAGGCGTTCAAAATCAATGAGGCAGTCAACATGATCGTGTTCCAATCCATTCAACCACTCCTTTCGACTTAATCATCGATGATATCGAAACTGTAAGCATTGGTGAGCGGGTTATGGATGATCAACTCATAACTGAGCTGTTGTTCGTCCACATCGTGAGTGATGTCGACATTAAGGGCGTGTCTCTATTTTTTCTTCGATTCGCTCGAGGCGATCCACTAAGACGTCGAACTGTTGTTGCTGATGAGCCGCGGTTTGACGATCCAACTCGAGTCGCGCGTCCGCCCGCTTCTCGTAGCGACCGATAAATCGAACAATCATCACGATGAACGCGATGAGTAACGCGAGTGGGACAAGTATTGCCAATAAACTAAATAGTAACGTCATTAAAACATTCATGCTTTTTCCTCCTTTATGTAATCCATACGGCTAGTATACTTCCAAATTCAGACAAACCCAAACGATTCCCATGATGGATAAGGAAACAGCAGGTCAGTTATGCTAACAGTATCTTCTTAAAAAGGGGTGGACCTATGGCCATTTACTATACATATCAACATGCGGGCGCCTGGGAAGCCGCCAATGCATGTGGCTACTTGTTTGGCGACCCAAACTTTGGAATTTTTCAAGACGAGGACTACGCGTATCATCGCCCTGCTTACGACTGGCTCGCGGGACAATATGAGCAACGGACGAAAATTTCGCTTCGTGGAAACTATCCAGTTTGGTTGAGCAAAACAAGGCCAGACGTCGCACGGGGTGGCTACTTGGAACCTGGAGAACCGGGCGTCGTGCTGACCGTTGAGCTGCCGGACGCACATGTGCTCGCAGTCGAGGCCGGTTACTGGACGTTCGCGTTGAATCGGTATTTTCTCTCGTTTGAAGATCGGGAAGCCGAAAGCGAAGAAGAGTTGAAACAATCTTGGGAGAAAATGTTCGACCGCGACTGGTGCGAATCGATTGTCGAGGAGTACCCAGAGACGAACACGAAATATCACTATCTCGTCGATCGGGTTGATCTCGAGCAAGTGCTCGACGTGACGACGTTTATTGAGGAGGGTGTGTGATGGAGCGACCAACGCGACTAGGTACAGACGAGGCGGGTTACGTCATCAATCAAACAGACGTGACACGGATTCAACCGATGTTTCGGCCAGTGCTCGATGCAGTGATTCAGTTGTTGCGAGAAGAATTTGCAGAAGCGCTACATAGCGTATATGTATACGGTAGCGTCGGTCGTGGGACTGCTGTGGCCGGAGAATCGGATTTAGACGTGACGGTCATCGTCAAACGGGAAGTGGACGTTGACGTATTGAAGCGACGGAGCATGATCTTATTGCAGGAACATCCGGAAGTAATCAAAATTGATTATGACATCGGGCTGTTGGATACAGTGCTTGAGCCCGCTAATCATTTTGAATGGGGGTTTTGGTTACGTCACATGTGTGCATGTGTTGACGGGACTGACTTGTCTCATCGTTTTTCGTACATGAAACCGGACGCGCGGACTAGCCGAGCGTTGAATCGAGATTTGTCCGATCAGTTACGAGAAGCGCAAGTGAAATTGAAGGCAAGATGTATGACGGGAAACGAAAAACGATCACTCGTCAAACGGATGATTCGAGGCGCGTATTTGACAATCAACGTCGAAGATCAAAGTTTTGTATCGACGATCACAGAGAGTCTGTTTGTATTGCGCCTCTATTTTCCGAACAGTGAAATCATAGATGACTTAGAGCGAGTCATGGAGTCAGAAGAAGTTCAGGATGAATGGTTGGGTGAGTTGATTGTGAAGTATGAATCGTCGTTCCTTCCATGATGACAGTCATCTATCAAAGCGACTCCTTCCGGTCTAAATCATCAAAATGAAATTCGACATGAAGCATTCCTACTAAAATGTATAACTGAATCAATGACTTAAGCAACATCGGAATATAGATGACTTCAAAAAACAATAAGCCCTCAAATAAGAACATACATAGAAGGATAAGAAGAAAAGTGAACGTTTTACCTCTTTTGAATCGAGAGAACAGGCGAATGCCTGCAAGGAACGGATAAAGTAGCGTCTTGACTGTATTGGACATGCTGGTAAGTCCTTTCTAAAAACGTCACCGCTCATTGTGTGGGATGTAGCCAGGTCTGGTGCGTCTGCGTCTGACGTCCGATTCGAAGTAATACATTGGGGTAATAACGCCGATCGAGAGATAAAGCGGAATGAGAGCTTCTAGTAATAATGACACAGGGATTAACGCTTCGGTGATGAGAGTCCATCCAAGGACAAAGACCAACATGAAGGAAACCATCATTCCTTTTTCTGTTTTAATATATGGATACAATCCACGCATCAATAAAATATACGGGAATAAAAGATAATAGAACATTCGTTTCACGTCGTAACGTCCTTTCTCGAGAGATTCACTCAAATGATTTGAAATAACCATTTTTGATATGGCGAGTTAATCCAGTCACTTCTCTTACATGTCATCACTCGTTAAGCTGGACGTATCCCGGTTTTGTGCGTCTACGTCTGACATCCGATTCGAAGTAATACATTGGGGTGAACAATCCTGCTGAAAGATAAATCATAAAAACGATTTCCAGTAAGAGCGAGACTTGGAGGCCATATCCGATAACGAGGACATGGACGGGGACAAAGAACAGCATGAATGCATAAGACATTGTACTTTCCGTTTTGATAAATCGATATAATCCTCGCATTAATAAGATGTAAGGAAATAAGACGTAATAGAAGAAACGCTTCAAGTCGTAACGCCCTTTCTTGAGCTTTGCGCCCAGATTATGTATATTCGTCTTTTTCAGTATAATAGGAACACCACATACAAAGAAGGAGCTTTTTCATGAATCCATCAATTGCGATTATCGGAGCCGGTGTGAGCGGCTTATATGCCGCGTCGCTCCTCACTGAGAAAGGCCATGACATCACCGTGTTCGAGGCGCGTGACCGTATCGGGGGACGAGTGTTAAGCCATGACGGGTTCGACCTCGGCCCGACCTGGTATTGGCCAGAGACAGAGACGACGATCACCCAGCTGATCGAACGCCTCGGCCTCCCGACGTTTTCTCAACACACGACCGGTGATTTGATGCTCGAGCGGCAGTTCGGTGTCATCGAGCGCCATACGCTCCCGCCCGGTCACACCGTCCCATCGATGCGACTCGTCGGAGGCATGGCCAGCTTGACGACGGCACTCGCTACAAATTTGCCTACCGGGACGATTCAACTCGAGTCGACCGTCACCTCGATTCAACAGACTGAAGACGATGTCTCCATCGAACTCGAAACAGGGCGGTCCCAAATGTTCAGTCACGTCATTCTAGCGATCCCACCACGACTCGTCTCACGCATCTCGTTTCACCCAGAACTGTCTGAAACGACGAAGTTAAAGCTGGAAAACACGCCGACCTGGATGGCCGGGCAGGCGAAAGTGCTCGCCGTCTACGACCGTCCGTTTTGGCGAGATAACGGTCAATCCGGTCAAGGCATGAGCTGGGCCGGGGTGTTGCAGGAGATTCATGACGCCTCGCAACCGGGCGGACTGGCCGCGTTATTCGGCTTCTTTCGGTTGTCTGCTGCCGAACGCTCGGTACTCGACCGAGACGAATTGAATCGACGCGTCATCGATCAACTCGTGCGCCTGTTCGGGGAAGAGGCGAGACAGCCGCGAGACGTCTTATACGTCGATTGGTCGAGTGACCGGCATACGGCCACGGTTCAAGACGGGGAGCCATTGACCGATTTCCCTGTCTATGAGCCGATCTCGCTCGATCCAGTCTGGGAAGGAATGCTCTCACTCACTGGGACGGAGACGGACTCCTTGTTCGGCGGTCATATCGAAGGCGCGCTCCGGGCAGCGGAACGTACCGTCGAGCAACTTTAACCAAAAATGCGTATCATCCCAAGCCAGGGACGATACGCATTTTTCATTTGAACTTCTTGATCATCAGCGCGAGCGAGCGATTGATCATCGTCATCTCGTCATCTTCAAGCACGGAAAACATTTCTTCGGCGAGCCGTTCTTCGATGACATCGATTTGTTTCGAATACTCCATACCGATTGGGCCGAGCCGGATGAAGCTTTCGCGCAAGTTGTCCGGGTTCTTCTCTTTTTTTACGAACTCACGTTGTTCGAGCACTTTGAGAACTTGGCTGACCGCACTTTTGGAGATATTCATCTTTGTCGCAATCTCGGTCGTCGTCCATGTGTCTTTTCGTTTGAAGAGGAGCAACATCTGTTCTTGCTGGTAACTGAGTTCGAATTCATTCAACTCGGTAAAATATTTGGTGAACAACAAGTCGAGCTCGTCGATTTGACGATACATCTCGATGACTTGCTGTTTGCGTGTGTCCTTCAATGATTGTTCTCCTTTCATCGCGTGTCACGGAACGTCTGGCTCCGTACGTATAACACGCTACTGAATACTAATCCGATTATACCAAACGAGATGAGTAACGTTTGAATCGGTACAGCCAAGGCGACCAAAATCGACAGGACGGCGAATGCGATCGGCTCTAAGCCTGACGCAGCGAGCGCCATGATGCTCATGACGCGTCCGATCTTATCGTGATCGCTATGTTCTTGCATGAGCGTGACCGTAGGCAAATAGACGAGCATCAACATGAATCCGCTCGCGGCCGCAGCCAAGGCGAGGAGGGTGATGGACTGCGCCTGCGTATAGAGGAAGAAGGCCCCAATCGTCAAAAATAGGACGCGGAAGACGAAGCGTCCACGATGGACCGAGCGGAACAACAGGACGAGAAAACTTGCGGCGAACGTCCCGACAGCAAGCCCACCTTCAATCAGACTCAAGTCAAACGCATTCCCGCCCCGTTCACCGACGAGAATCGGGATGCTCATGATGAGCGGTCCCATGACGAACAAGTTGACGATGGCAATCGACAGCGACCCGCTCCGTAAAATCGGCGTGCTCGAGACGTAACGAATGCCTTCTTTCAAATCGACGATGACATGACCGAGCGACATGGCTCGGGCGAGGGGGATGGAGTCACGAATCAAGCGCGGCATAATCAAGATAGCGGCGATGAAAATCAAGCCGGCCGCCGTCCCAAAACTGAGTCCGAAGCCGCCCCATGTGAGTAAGGCACCGGCGAGGAACGGTCCGAACACGAACATGAGCTCGAGCGTCCCTTGGAAGAGCGAGTTGGCACGCTGCAGCTCTTCTTGTTTGACGAGCGACGGGATCAAAGAAGACAACGCTGGATAGGACATACCGTCAAGTAGTCCGAACACGATGGAAATCATAATCAAGGCGAACACTGAATACGCGTCCGCGAGATGGAGCGCCACGACCGCGACCATGAGAAGACCTTGCCCGAGGTTCGTCAAAAACAAGAGCCGACTCTTTTGGAATCGGTCGGCGAACACACCGCCGAATATCATCATCACGACACGCGGTAACGAGACGGCGGTCATGATGATCCCGAGGAGGGCGGGTTGCTTCAGCACATCGATCGTAAGCCACGATACGCTCAAGAAGAAAATCGAGAAGCCGAGCGTGAGCGTCATTCCGGATAACCATGTGAATACGAAGCGTGGATTTCGTAGCAAATTCATAAAGAAAACCTCAGTCTTTCTGCCTTTTAATATAGTTAAGTTAACTAAACTATAAAGCGAAGTTACTGGTTCGTCAAGCGAGTAGGCTACTACAAAACAATTGTAAAAAAACGGAACTTTTTTTGTTAGAAACCGTATAATTAGCTAAGAGGTGAATGAGATGAGTAAACAAGAACGATTACATAAAGTGAAACGAATGAATGTACAGTGGATGTTGTTACGGCTCGCCTTCGCCCTTCCGACCGGGATCCTCGTTTGTTACTTCTTACAGTCGCAAGGCTCCCCGATGATTATGGCAGCGTTCCTTTTATCGTTGACCAGTGCAGCAAGTATTTTGTTTATGAGGGAAGCGCGCTTCGTCAAAGCATTGACGGCGCATGATCAAGCGAAGAAGGTGATCGGTATCCAATATCAACTCGATTACTTGTTCGTCATCATGATGGCCGTGATTTTTCCGATGATGATGCGACTGAATATCCTGACAAACTTGATTCCTTTCCTTCTATTCGTCAGTGGCAGCGCATTAATCTGGTTTACGCAGCATAAGCTCGATCAACAGCTGAGCTGGATGGATACGGAACAACCGACTCGTCGCGAGATTCAACGCACAAGGTTCACGTGGTGAGATTGAAACAGACACGAGGTTAGCGCGTGAGTCCATCACAATTAAAGGAGTAGCTTATGAATAAACATCAGCGTTTGAAGCAAATGGTTACCGCAAACCGAAAATGGCTTCTCGTACGACTCGGTTTTGCGATTCCGGTTGGGGTATTGCTTTTCTTCTTTCTGCAAACTGAGACACGATCGCTCATGTACGGAAGTTTGATGGTCGTGTCGTTGTTGGCGTACGGCGTGATGATTGGGCGGGAAAGTCGATTCATGAGCAGTTTCACAGACCACATTCGAGCGAAGCGGGTCATCCACATTCAATATGTGTTCGACTACATGATGGTTGTCTTCAGCTGTTTGTTTTTCCCGTTGCTCTTGAAGCTCGAAACAATCAGTTGGGTCCCATTTTTCATCTTCTCCCTTGCAGCGTTGGCGCTGGTAATTGTCGAGCGGCTGCTTGATGAGAAAGTAAAGCGGATCGATCCCCAGCAACCGAGGCGTCGCGACGTTAAACGGGAAAGCTTTTAAGGGGGGATTCGATGACCAAACAAGAACGCATCAATCTGATTTATAAAACCAATATAAAGACGGCTGTTCTTCAAAGTCTGCTCACGTTTCCGATGGTGTTTTGTCTCGTCGGATTGATTCAATCGGATTCATGGAACGGTTGGTACGTGGCCGGCGTACTCGTCTGTCTCTTGCTGCTGGGAGGAATCTTCTTCAAGGCGAACCGAGTCGAGACCGAGTTGACTGAGCGAGAAGATGCCAAAATCATCATCGCCCGTCGGAACGGATTTGTCTTTGCGCTGTTCGTCGTATTCATTTTATCGTTTGCGCTGACGCTTAACCTCGGTTGGATGTATTCGTGGATAGTGGTGCTGACAATCGGTGTGTTGTATGGTGGATACCGCTTGATTCGAAAACAAGACGAGCGATTGAGTGACATCGACCCGGAGCATCCGATGCTGCGTGAGATTCGACTCGACAACGTCAGAGACTGAGGAGGTACGAGATGAACAGGGAAGCCCGGACTGAAGCGTTGTTACAAATCAATACGACGTATCGTCGTTTTATGATTGGAAGCAGTGTCGTCATCTTTGTGAGTGCGCTCTATTTCATGATGCATACGACTTATTCTGGCGTGATTGCGGTGGTCAGTCTCATCCCGACGTTGTTTTTCGAATGGAAACAGACGACGCTCTATCTTCAGTTCAATGACGACTGGACGTATCGACGTCTCATTAAACTACAGTTTTCCTCACTCGTTTTCACGTTCATCTTATTGTTCAGTCTGATCACCCTGTTTTTAACGGGACAGATCCATCCGGACGTGTTGATGTGGGCGGTGGTCATCGGGGCACCACCTTCTGTCTTGTTACCGCTGTGGATTGATCGAAAACTGCTCAAACTCGACCCAGAACACATCACCTCGAGTATGTTAGCAAAAGCCAATCGCGAGAAGCTGAAGCGTCGTCTTGACGGAATCAATGATTAGAAAAGGAATGGAATCGTATGACGAAACAACAACGGATTGACCAAATGAATCGATATCGTAAGCAAAGGAAGCGGCGACGAGACATGCTGTTCGCTCCTGTCCCTGGACTATTATTTGTCACGTTGCTCGCGGATCACATTTGGTGGGTTGGCTTAGGGTTGATGGGTTTGTTCGCCAGCGGTTCAATCGTGTATTTGCTGAAAGAAGGAGAGGCGTTCGCTCGTCTATCGGATGAAAACGGCGCACGAGTGGCGACGCAAAACGTCTACCGGATTTTAGGTGGGTGGTACGTCTTGATCGTCGGTAGCGTGGTAAGTTATAAACTGGCGGCCCCTTGGTGGACATGGATTCTCGTCCTTGGGATGGCGGTGCTGTTGCCGCTTCTGTATAAACGCTTCAATGAGACTGTCCGAAGCGCGGATACAGCTCAACCGGTCCGCTCTGAATTGGCAACAGCGAGTGGATTGCTATGAAGATGTTGACGAAACAGGAACGAATCGAGCGTTTGCTCGCACATGAGGATGCGACGTGGCATTGGCGCTATTGGGGTCTCTTCTTCAACCTCATCGTCGTCGCGTTCATCTCGTATCAGACATCGATTTACTTACCGCTCATCCTATTTGCAGTGTATTTGCCACAATTGTGTGTTGCGTGGTGCAAGACGAAAGTGTTGCTGACATTTAATCCAGATCGTCGCTATCGGCGTTGGATTTATAGTGATTTCATCGTCGAATGGTTCATCTTTTTGCTTTTCCTGTGTCTGTTCGCTTGCTATCACACCGGTTTCATCACGATTTGGACACTTGGACCCATCTTGGTGATTGGCGTGATTGGTGGGGTGCTGTTCTCGCATATAATCAATCGAGCTATTCTTGATTTTGACATAGAGCATGTCACCTCTAAATCATTCAATAAAGCCAAAGTGCGACGAAATAAAGCCGGGAAAATGAGTCATTGACATAAGTCAGGGCTCATTTTTTTATGGAACGATTCGGGGCAACGGGAATCTAAAGTATATTCAGTTCGAAATGGTTGAGTGAGGTGTATTTCAATCTAAAGATGATCATTTGCAGTAAATTAATACTTTTTATAGAAACGTTTCGATTAACCATTGCATCTCTTTTTGTAAGCGCTTATACTTTTGGTATACACAGGTGAAACGTTTCGATTTACAAATCATAGATAAAGGCGGGATGGAATGAGAGCGACACAATTAGTGCAGGAGATGACAGTGGCTGAAAAGGTAGGACAGCTTGTTCAGACACTGCCATCCATTTTTTCGGATGATGAGCAAGATGTGATCACCGGACCGATTGCGGAGTTGTTGAAAGAAGACGGCATCACCGATGAGAATCGGTGGAACATCGGATCGGTCATCGGGATCAGCAACGCGAAACAAGCGCAAAAGTTGCAGGAAAGTTACTTGCGACATAATCGACTCGGCATCCCGCTCTTGTTCATGGCGGACATCATCCACGGTCACCGGACGATTTTTCCGGTCCCGCTCGCGATGGCCTGTTCTTGGGATCTTGATGAGGTCGAACGAATGGCACGCACTTCGTCTATCGAAGCGACGGCATCCGGTCTACACGTCACGTTCTCTCCGATGGCTGACTTGTCACGCGACCCGCGTTGGGGACGTGTCATGGAATCGACCGGAGAAGACGTGTGGTTGAACGGCGAGATGGCGGCGGCGTTCGTCCGCGGTTACCAGTCGGACGATTTGACGAGACACGATACGTTGGTTGCCTGCGTCAAGCACTTCGCGGCGTATGGCGCGCCGGAAGGAGGACGCGACTACAATACGGTCGATGTATCTGACCGCGAGCTGCGTGAGTTCCATTTGCCAGCCTATAAACGAGCCCTCGAAGAGGGGGCGAAGATGGTAATGACGAGTTTCAATGTCGTCCATGGTGTTCCGGCCACGGCTAGTGAATATCTCATGCGGGATATCCTCCGCAGTGACTGGGGCTTCGAAGGTGTATTGATCTCGGACTGGACGGCAATCAAAGAACTCATCCATCATGGCGTCGCCGAGACGCTGAAGGATGCGGGCGAACTCGCACTCCGAGCTGGCGTTGATATCGATATGATGTCGGGCGCATACACGAATCATCTGGAAGCGATGCTTGCAGATGGGGTCGATGAGGCTTTACTGGATGAGGCGGTCTTGCGGATCTTGACGCTAAAAGAAGAATTGGGTTTATTCGACAACCCTTACCGAGGGATCGATCAAGCGAAAGAGACAACGCTCCACCTTTCAGATGGGCATCGAGATCAGGCGCGTCGTCTGGCAGAAAAGAGTGCGGTCCTTTTGAAAAATGATGGTGTCCTTCCGTTACAAAAGCAACGTGTCGCGCTCATCGGACCGTTCGTCGACTCGAACGACGTGCTTGGCCCGTGGGCCGGATATGGGAAAAGAGAAGAGGCCGTGACGTTGCGGCAGGCATTTGACCGGGCTGAAATTCCTTATGTGTTTGCGGAAGGATCGACCGTCGAAAAAGAAATTGATTGGACGGAGGCTTGCCGCATCGCAGAACAGTCGGATATCGTCATCCTGGCGCTTGGCGAAGCCTCGTGGATGAGCGGTGAAGCCGGCAGCCGTACGGACATTCGTCTTCCGAAGACACAGCGCGAAGGGCTTAAGCGTCTAAAGGCACTCGGGAAACCAGTCGTGACGATTTTATTCAATGGCCGTCCGCTCGATCTGCGCGACGTCGTCGAACATTCGGATGCGGTGCTCGAGGCCTGGTATCCGGGCACTGAAGCTGGTTCGGCGCTTGTGAACTTATTATACGGGCAAGTCAGTCCGTCGGGGAAACTGACGATGTCGTTTCCTTATAACGTCGGCCAAGTACCGATCCGCTACGACTCGTTGCGGACAGGGCGTCCGTCAGACATCGAACACGCTGATCCACGCTACACGAGCAAATATCTCGACGCACCGAATGAGCCGCTCTTCCCGTTCGGATATGGCATGACATACACAACGTTTAGCTACAACGATTTCATCGTCAAAGACGTGACAGGCGGCATCGTCGAAGCGACTGTCGTCATTCGAAATGATGGGGCGACGACGGCAGATGAAATTGTCCAATGGTATATCCAAGACAACATAGCCAAAGTCTCACGGCCGGTCAAACAATTGAAAGGGTACGAGAAAGTGACCCTCAAAGCCGGCGAATCCGTGACGGTGACGTTCGCCGTTGAAGGAGATATGCTCCACTATCTTCAGCCGAACGGTTCGTTTGACGCCGATCCGGGAACGTTTACGCTCTTTGTGGGCCCGAACAGCCGTGACGTATTGGCAAAATCTTTTGAACTAAAAACAAAAACGAGGTGTACGACGTGAATGTATTAACCGAACAGACAACACTAACATGCGGAGACGTGAGCCTTTCGCTCACTCCGATGGGAGACATCCGCCAATTGAAAACCGGACCGATCATGGTCAATCAGTTAATCCATCATCCATTCGATGGATCGATGGCAAACCTTTATGTCCGACATGAGGGCGGAGTTGCCCGGCCGTTGCTGGGACTGCATTCACCTAGTGATTTCGCGGCCTCTGGTCAGGAAATCGTTTGGTCAGGACACTATCCGGAGTTTGCTTATGAAGTACGAGGGACGATCAGCGACCACGGCGTTCGCTTTGACGCTACATTCGAAGGGACAGGTCAATTCGACGTCACGTACGTCCAAGATCTCGGACTCGCTGATGAAGGCGGTGTTCGCACGAACGAGGCTTACATGGCCCAGTATATCGACTATATGAAGACGGATACGGCGCTGATGGCGCGCCAAAATCAAAAGCAGTCGACCGGGTTCCCAGCGATTCGAATGACGTCGTCCCGAGCTATCGCAGAATATGCGACGGATGGTTTTGACGTGTATGGCACATCCTATAAATTGACCGGGCGAGCCGCAGGACTAGACGGTGCACTGCCTTCCCGTGTCTATCAATATGAGTTCGCCTTGCCGACACTTCGTACTGAACCGTTAGACATGGGGACGGACCGAGAAATCACATTCGAATTGTCATTGGTTCAAAATCATCCGGAAGCGCTGACAGAGCAATCGATTAAGCATTTCGCAACGATTGAAGCGGGAGCACCCGTCGAACAAACAGTACGTCCTCGTCCGTATCTTCGCCAATCGTTCCAATCAATCAGTGGCGCTGGGCTCGCAATGAGCGAAATCGAGCGCCTCTATCCGGTGCGACGACTCGAAGAGACAGCGGGTGGACAGCTCTTGTCCTTCTTCACAGAAGAGGGTTCGCACGTCGTCTTAGCGGCGAAAGAGCACCTCGTTGAGCGGAGTCACGGCAACATCTTATTGAACGCCGGGAGTCTGATGCCGGACGAGTCGAAGCTCGCCACGACCGTATTCATGAACGGTGTCTTCAACTCACATATTGTTTATGGCAATACAAACTTCAACAAATGGACGACTAACGTCCGAAATCCACTCAATGTCCCGAAAACATCGGGGCAACGCATCTATGTCGAGATGGATGGGGCATACCATTTGCTGACGATGCCGAGCCTGTTCGAGATGCGTCTGAACGAGGCCGTATGGCGCTACGATTTGGACGGGGAGACGATTATCGTCCGTACGTCCATCGCCTCAGGTGCTCCTGTCATCAAGACGACCGTCGAATCGTCGCAACCGCGACGGTTCGTCATGAGTCACCAGGTCGCGATGAACACGCAAGAGTACGTCGTTCCGTTCCGTATGGAGCAGACGGACAACCGGCTCCTATTCAAGGCGGACGAAACGGCAGACAGCGCCGGTATACGACCTGATTTGACATATGCAATCGAGAGCAATCAGCCGTTTGAGCTCCTCAAAACGTCGGATTGGTTCGACCAACCGTTCGAGGACGATCTTGTTTGGATGTCATACGAACCAAGCGAGCGCGTGACGGTGCATCTTGGTTTGGCGAATCACAGTCCGTTTGAGCTAGACGAAAAGCAGGAGCGGAACGCTTACCGAATGTGGATGGATAGTTATATGAACGGTCTCACGCTTAAAGGCGAGGCATCTGACATCGAGGCGTTGAATATTCAAGCGCTATGGTACGTCCAAAACATGCGGGTGCACTATCAGTCACCGCACGGCCTTGAGCAATACGGTGGAGCAGCCTGGGGTACACGGGACGTTTCACAAGGGCCGATGGAGTTCTTGCTTGCGACCGGTCATTTTGAAGAGGCGCGAAAACTCTTGCTTGTGATTTTCAGCCATCAATTTAAAGACGGAGATTGGCCGCAATGGTTCATGTTCGATGAATATGCGGGTATCCAACAAGAGGATAGCCATGGTGATGTCATCGTTTGGCCGCTCAAGGCATTGTCGGATTACTTGGCCCGAACCGAGGACGTGACATGTCTAGACGAAATAATTCCGTTCCGCGACCGTGACGGAAAGACAGAAGCGGACGCTT
Organism: Exiguobacterium sp. s28; assembly: GCF_018618135.1. Taxonomy (NCBI): domain Bacteria; kingdom Bacillati; phylum Bacillota; class Bacilli; order Caryophanales; genus Exiguobacterium; species Exiguobacterium sp. s28. Next base: position 50,138 of record NZ_JACSLL010000011.1, read on the forward strand.
CACTGTATTCGCACGTGGAACGAGCACTTGGATTCATTGAAGATCACTTTGTCGAAGGTTCTGTCTTCTCAGCCTACGGTGGAGGAGACTGGGACGACACGCTCCAACCAGCCGATGAAGAGTTGAAACGTCACCTCATCAGTTCATGGACGGTCACATTGACGTACCAAGCGTTCCGTCAGTTGCACGAACAGTTGCCGGCGTCACATTTGGCAGATCGCTTAGGTGAGTTGAGCCAAGCAATTCGGAAGCAGTTCACAGACGAGATGATTCGGGACGGGGTTATCGCAGGATTCTTAAAAGAAGTTGATGGACGCTTCGAGACGATGCTTCATCCGTCCGACAAGACGCTGCCAATGCGCTACCGCTTGTTGCCAATGACGCGCAGTGTCATCGCTGAACTTGTCGATCAAGACCAGATGACACGCAACTTTGATTTGATCGCCACACATTTGACGTTCCCGGACGGAGTCCGTCTCATGAACCGACCTGCCGAGTACCGGGGCGGAGTCAGCCGTCACTTTATGCGGGCCGAACAGGCAGCGAACTTTGGTCGTGAAATCGGGCTGCAGTACGTGCATGCTCACATCCGCTACATCGAGGCGCTGGCGAAGGCGGGGCTACGCGAGAAGATTCGTCCGGCTTTCAATATGATCAACCCGGTCCGGATGGACGAAGTGAAGAATGCCGCACCGAGACAACGAAACGCCTACTTCAGTAGTTCGGACGGAGATTTCGCTGACCGCTATGCGGCGGAGTCACAGTTCGGCCGCTTGAAAGATGGAACGGTACCCGTGAAAGCGGGATGGCGCATTTATTCGAGTGGACCGGGAATCTGGTTCAACCAACTCGTCTCGAACTACCTGGGGATTCGTCTCGGGACAACCCATGTCGAGTTCGATCCGATCGTGGATGCGGACACATATGTGCAGATCCGCTTGTTCGGTACGGAGACGATGGTCCAGTTCCGTATGGGTGAGCCGAGTATTACGCTGAATGGTCAGAGGTTGAACGGTCACACCCTAACGAATCCATATCGCGAAGCAGGACAGCGTGTCGAAAAAGATGAATTTTTGCGCTACGCCAAGGAAAAGAATGAGTTAGTGATTACGGTGAAGGGGTGACGAATTCGTCACCCTTTTCTTAATAGGAGGACTATATGGACGCAAAACAAGTGAGCACGGTCTATCAAGTATATCCAAAAAGTTTTCAAGACAGCGACGGCGATGGGGTCGGTGATTTACAAGGAGTGATCAGTCGCCTCGACTATTTAAGCTGGCTCGGGGTAGAGATGCTTTGGTTGAATCCGGTTTACGTCTCGCCCGGTTACGATAATGGCTATGACGTCGCAGACTATACACGAATCGATCCTCTGTTCGGGTCGATGGATGATATGGACGAGTTGATTCGTGAAGCACGTGACAGAGGAATCGGCATCATGATGGACATCGTCGCCAACCACACGTCGCATCAGCATGAGTGGTTCCTTCAATCCGAACGTGATCCGGAAGGAGCGTACGGTAATTTCTACATTTGGTGTGATACGCCGAATGAATGGAGCTCGTTCTTCGGGGGCGGGACGTGGACGTACTCACCGATCCGGGGCCAGTACTACTTCCATGCATTCGCTCCGGAACAACCAGATTTGAATTGGGGGAACGAGCAAGTACGTAAGGAAATGGCGGCAGTCTTAGCGTTTTGGGTCGAGCGCGGGGTGACTGGTTTTCGGTTTGATGTCATTGATTTGATTGGCAAAGACGTCCATCGAAAGCAATGGCTCGACTTTCCGTTGATGCGTCGTTACTTGAAAGATTTAGTGGCGCAAGTTGACACCTCTTCCTTGTTGCTTGTCGGGGAAGCTGGAGGATTGACTCCGAACGAAATTCTAACTTTGCAACGGGACGGTTCGCTCGACGTCGTCTTCAATTTTGAAGTATGTGCTCTCGATGAGCAGGCAGGACAAGGCAAATGGAAGCTCGCTCCGTTCGAACCGTCGAGGCTAAAAACCACGCTCGATACGTGGCAACGAGCGTTTGCGGTGGAAGGACGCAATAGCCTGTTTTGGAATAACCATGACCAGCCGCGTGTCATTTCACGATGGTATGACGATGACGAGCGGGCTGCGAAGATGCTCGCGGTCCTCCTATACGGATTGAAAGGAATCCCGTTTCTGTATCAAGGAGAAGAGGTCGGGATGACGAACGGTATGATTGCGACAGAGGAGTATCAAGACATCGAGACGCTAAATTATTTGCGGGCGGGTGGAACGCTTGATGCCGTTCGCATGAAAGGACGTGACCATGCCCGGATTCCGATGGCATGGGGCGAAGGGACGGACTCGTTCAGCACGGGAACACCGTGGCTTCGATCAGCTCACGACGAAGCAGGCAGGGACGTCGCGACGATGCGTTCAGATAAAACGAGTCTGCTTCATCTGTACCGAGAATTGATTGCGCTACGCCGGACAAATCGACTGCTTCGAGACGGAGCTTATGAACTCGTACCGACCGAGGAGCGGCTATATGTGTACCGCCGCATCATCGATGGGGAGCCTCCACTTCTTGTCGTCGCAAATTTGTCTCAAGATACGCTGCCGATGCCCAGTGGTTGCGGGGAACGTTTGGTTTCGACAGAGCAGGTTGAGGCGCCAATGCTACGGCCGTATGAAGCGTTCATATGTTATAATTTTTGACAGAAGGAAGTGAGGAAATGGCAGGAATTAAAGACATCGCAAAAGAGGCTGGCGTTTCGATATCGACCGTCTCATATGCGCTAAACGGCAGTCCGAAAGTGACAGAAAAGACGAGGCAACGCATCATTAAAATCGCCGAAGAGTTGAACTACGTGCCGAACGCCGCGGCGAGGACGCTAAAAACGAGAAAGACACATATTATCGGAGCGTTTTTAGGCGATTATTCCGGGTCGTTCTATGGAGAGTTATTAAAAGGCATCAACCAAGAGCTGTCTGATACTGGCTATGAGTTGATTGTTTGTAACGGTCCCGAATCACATCGTCTGATGACCGAACGCATGGTGGATGGGGCGCTCATCTTAGGGCATCGCTTCACCCAAGAACAGATTTTAGAGTTCGCGGACCGAGGGCACCCGCTGACGATGCTCGACCGTGAGATTGAGCATCCGAACATCAGTTGTGTGCTGCTCGATAATCAGATTGGGATGAATCAAGAGATGGACGCCATCTTAGAGACCAACCCTGGACAAATCCATCTTGTGAACGGACCGGTCGGCAATCATGATGCTGTCGAACGACGGAAAGTTGTCGTTGATCGCGCGAACGCGGCTGGGGTAACCGTCCGGGAATGGACCGGTGAATTCACGAAACGGTCAGGCATTCGGGCAGCGAGTGACTTACTTGAAGTGCTCGAAGAAGGGGATGCCATCATGTGTTTAAATGATGACATGGCGCTCGGGGTTTATGACGTCTTGCAAAACTCTTCTTTCAGAATCGGGGAAGACATTTCGCTCGTTGGCTTTGATAAACTCGAGATTACAAACTATACGCAGCCTCGAATCGCAAGCGTCAGCTATTCGAAGCCTGACTGGGGCAAGAAGGCGGCTCGCGCGTTACTCCAACTGATTGAAGAGAAAGAAAATTCGAAAGAGACGATTCCTTCAAAGTTCATGAAAGACGCCTCGATTCGAAAAAAAAAATAATAAAAGATAAAATACGTATTGTAAGCGGATACATTGTGAACTATAATGTTTATAGAAACGTTTAACCTGTTGATTTGCAGTAAAACCTTTGTATAAACATTATTTTTTTACACGATAATCGAAACGTTTCGATTATCAAGAAACGGAGGAATTCAGATGAAGAAATTAGGGTTAGCAGCGGTAGCGGGCACGGTAATCATTTCAGGTCTATTGGCGGGATGTTCTTCTGGATCGAGCGGCGATGACGCAAATACCATCACAGTTTGGGCGATGGGTGAAGAAGGAAAAGCTTTGCCAAAACTAGCAGAACAATATGAAAAAGAAAACGAAGGCGTTAACGTCAAAGTACAAGCAATCCCTTGGGATACAGCGCATGATAAACTGTTGACTGCGGTCGCTTCGAAAAATGGTCCGGATGTCGTTCAAATGGGAACGTCTTGGATGCCTGAATTCGTAGAGGCGGGAGCACTCGCGAATATGAAAGATTTCGTAAAAGATTACCCGGAACTTGATCCATCAAACTTTTATGAAGGATCGGTTGAAACGGTTCAATTTGAGGACGGTCTTTACGGGGCACCTTGGTATGTCGACACACGTGTTCTTTATTATCGGAAAGACGCACTTGAAAAAGTAGGTTACCCAGAAGCGCCAAAAACGTGGGATGAATTAGAAGACGCTTCGAAAAAACTTGCGGCTCGTGACGGGGAAGACATGTACGGGATTACGTTGGACACGAACGACCAAATGCTATCGTTCATGTTCGCTCGTCAAAACGGTTCAGAGCTGTTAACAGAAAATCAAGAGCCGCTCTTTGATCAACCAGAATTCATCGAAAGCGCAGAATATTTAACAAACTACTTCACAGAAGGATATGCACCAATCGATTTAGGGCTTGATGTTGTGCAGGCGTTCGGGGCAGAAGAACCGAACGTGCCGATGTTCATCAGTGGACCATGGATGATTAACATTATCAATGATCAAATGCCTGACATTGAAGAGAAGTGGGGTACAGCCGTTCTTCCAGCGAAAGAAAATAATATCTCGTTCCTTGGAGGATCGAACTTAAGTATTTTTGAAAGCAGTGAGAAGAAAGACGAAGCCGCGAAGTTTATCGCATATATGAGTAAACCAGAAACACAGACAGAGTGGATGGAGATGACGAAGTCACTTCCATCGACAAAAGCGACATGGGCAGAGAACGAGACGCTCAAAGACGATGAGAAACTCAAAACATTCGGTGAGCAGATGGAAGCGGCAGAGCCGATGCCGATGATGACAACGTGGGAAAAAGTAGCGCAAACATATTTGCAGAGCTTTGAGAAAATGTATCGCGGTGCGGCTACTGTAGAAGATGAAGTTAAGGTGTTCCAAGAAAAAGCGAAGTCGATTTTAAAATAAACGGAGGGGTACACCCCCTCTCGTTTAATTAAAGGAGAACCTTATGAAACAATTTCTTAATGATCGAGCGCCATACTTGCTCGTCGCGCCGACCGTTCTCTTGTTACTCATGTTCTCGATCATGCCGTTATTCATCGCTTTTTTCATGAGTTTTACAGACATGGATTTGGCGGGAATTGCGAACTGGGCAAACATTGAATGGATCGGACTCACCAACTACATTGAAATCTTCAAAGATGAAGTGTTCATCCAAGCGTTATTGAACACAATCGTTTATGTCGTTATTGGGGTACCGATTGTGATCGGTCTTTCGCTCGCGATTGCGATGGCAATCAATTTCGGGACTGGCAAAGTCTTCGAATGGTTCCGTGTCGTCTTTTATATGCCGTCAATCACGAACGTTGTAGCGGTCGCGGTCGTTTGGGGATTCTTGTTTAATCCGCAGTATGGTCTCTTCAATTTCCTGTTAAATACAATCGGACTTCCAGACGTCCCGTGGCTACAAGATCCGTTTATCGCTAAGTTATCGTTGATCATGCTTGCCGTATGGCGTGCGGTCGGGATCAATATGATTATTTTCTTGGCAGCTCTTCAAGGGATTCCACGCACGTACTATGAAGCGGCAGCGTTAGATGGGGCAAGTACGTTCCAGCAAATGTTCAAGATTACAATTCCGTTGCTCCGATATGCGATTTTCTTCGTAACGGTGACAACTTTGATTGGATGGATTCAGTTCTTCGAAGAACCGCTCATCATGACCGAGGGGGGACCACTCAATTCGACGACGTCACTCGCGTTGTTTATATACAACAACGGTTTCCAGCTTAGTAACTTCGGTTATGCGGCTGCCGGGTCGGTCGTGTTGTTCATTCTGATCATTACGGTGACACTCATTCAGTTCCGTCTTCAAAAGAACGAAAACAACTATTAAGGAGGGGCATTCATGATTCCAAATGAAAAACCGGTAGCCGTGAATGTGAAGCGGGAGAAATTCTCGCCACTTCCCGACTTAAACCATAAACGAAAAGCCAAACTCTCGCAGTTGCTGGTCGCGCTTGTTTTGACCGTCCTCGGTATCGCTTTTATGTTGCCGTTCTTCTGGATGGTGATCTCGTCCTTTAAGACGGATGCGGAAATCTTGTCGCTACCGCTGACGATCCTACCGGAAAATGTGACGTTCGAACATTACATCGATTTATTCGTGAATTTAAACTTTTTAACGTATTTGAAGAACACGTTGTTGATTGTACTCGCATCATTTTTCGGTTTATTGCTCACAGCAATGACCGGTTATGCGTTTGCGAAGCATAAGTTTAAGGGGAGTAACATCTTGTTCGTCGGTGTCTTGGCGACAATGATGATTCCAGGACAGGTTACGATGATTCCCGTTTATTTGATGCTCAATCAAATGGGTCTGACGAACACCATGATGGGGATTGTCCTCCCCGGTCTCGTTGGTGCGTTCGGGGTATTCTTGTTCCGTCAGTTCATGACGACGATTCCAGAGGAAATGCTGGAAGCGGCTCGCTTGGATGGAGCGAGTGAGTTTCGAATTTTCTTCTCAATCGTCTTGCCGATGTCAAAACCGATTTTGGCGGTACAAGGGATTTTGACTTTCATCGGTGCTTGGAACAGCTTCTTATGGCCGCTTATTATTGCCAATGATGAAGCTCTTTACACACTGTCAGTTGGATTAGCGCTTCTACAGGGGCAACATGGTGGAAACTACGCCTTACAGATGGCTGGGGCCACATTCATGGTTGTGCCGATTATCATTATCTTTATGATTTTCCAAAAGCATATCATCGAAGGATACAATATATCTGGAATGAAGTGAACCTTACGCCATGTAAGGTTCTTTTTTTATACTCAGGACATCGGTCCTTTATGCTAAAGTGTGTGAGGAGTAAGCTTAACACGTACACAGCATATAGAGAGAATCGAGGAAGAGAATATGTTAGCCATTTTTATTGGACTCGTCATCGGGATTTTGTTACCGATGCAGACGAGCGTGAACTCACGTCTGCGCACCATCGTCGGGTCACCGTTCGTCGCGTCGTTCCTGTCGTTCGCAATCGGGACGACCTTTTTAACACTTACGTTACTGCTCACCGGGCAGTCGTTCGGGATTGAATCATCCATTTTCCAAGGAGAACCGATTTGGATGTGGTCGGGTGGTTTGTTGGGGGTCATCTTTTTAACGGGGAACATCCTCTTGTTCCCGAGACTTGGGAGTGTCCAGACCGTCATCATGCCGATTTTCGGACAGATTTTGATGGGACTGTTGATTGACCACTTCGGTTGGTTCAATTCAACCGTCAACGTCCTCACACCGTGGCGCGTATTCGGCGCTTTGCTCGTGTTACTCGGCGTCGTCGGGACGGTCGCACTCACGGACTGGATCAATCGTCGTCGTGGCAAACTGGTCGCCTCGTCGCAGACCGGAACCGGCAATTTGAACGTCTGGCGCCTCGTCGGAATCGGGACCGGTATGATGAGTGCGACACAGACGGCCATCAACGGTTATTTGGGAACGGTGCTCGAATCGGCCTTGAAAGGGGCCCTCGTCTCGTTCGTCGTCGGGACGGTCACGTTACTGCTCATCTTGCTCGTCTTGCGGCCGAGCGTCGAATGGCGCGGGCTACGTGGTCAGCCGTGGTGGATTTGGCTCGGCGGTATCATCGGGGCACTGTTCATCGGCGGGAACGTCTTAATCGTGCCGATGGTCGGGACCGGCATCGCCGTCGTCATCGTCATTGTCGGCTTGCTGTGTGGGAGCCTGCTCATCGACCGCTTCGGTTGGTTTGGTGCTGCGAAGAACCCGGTCACTGGGATACAACTCGTTAGTTTACTCGTCATGGTCATCGGGATCATGCTAATCCGTTTGTCATAAGGGAGGAGAGACATCATGCGCGGAGTACTGTTCGCCATCAGTGGCGGCTTCTTTTTGACGCTACAGAGCGTCGCCAACGCTCGCATCAGTTCGAGTATCGGGACGTGGCAAGCTGCGACGTTGACGCAATTGACAGGTTTCCTTGTCGCGCTCGTCATCATGCTTCTCGTCCGCGACCGGACGTACGTCCACATGCGCCGCGTCGAGCCGCTTTATTTGTCAGGGGGCGCGTTCGCTGCGTTCATCTTGTTCAGCAATATGACGGCCGTGCATGAGCTCGGCGTCACGTTGACGATTTCATTGTTTCTCATCGCCCAGCTTGCCCTCGCGCTCGTCATCGACTGGCGCGGCTGGTTCGGGATGTTGCGCCGTGACTTGAATCGGACGCAACTGCTCGGGGTCGTCATGATGATTGTCGGGATTCTCGTATTGAAAGGATGACGCGTGATGGAACAGATTGACCGTTACATGAAGCGGTATGGGTTGGATGGGGTGCTCCCATCAGCGGTCCGACCTCAACTTAAGCTCGTCCGTTACGCGACGGGGGAGGCGATTTGCACCCAAGGCGCTAAGGCCGAGCAGCTCCACTTTCTCGTCAGTGGAAAGATTCGGGTGGCCCACACGTCGGCGGCTGGGAAACGGCTCGTCTTGTCGTTCAAATATCCGCTCGACTTGATTGGCGACATCGAATACGTCCGACGTACACCGTTCTTGAACACGGTCGAGGCAGTCACGCCGGTAGAGATGATTGTCGTCCGCTTCGAGGATCTCGCGCGTCACGCCCAAGACGATGTCACGTGGCTGCATTATTTGCTGGAAGGGATCACGAAGAAGTTCGAGATGAAGTCGCAGTCGATGAGTTTCAACTTGTTTTATCCGGTCGATGTACGGCTCGCGAGCTATCTGTTGTCGATGACACCGGAAGAGACGACGCTCGGGTCGACCGTCGATGAGTTGACCGATATTGCCGATTTGATTGGGACGAGCTATCGCCACGTCAACCGGACACTCAAACGTTTCGTCGAACAGGGATTGATTGAACGGGATCGTCGATCGATTGCCATCATTGATCGCGCCGGGCTGATTGCCGTTGCTGGGGAGAGTATTTATGAATGAGGAGGACACGTCATGGCACTTGGGATGATGCTCGCGGTCATGGGCGGCATGCTCGTCTGTGTGCAGAATACGTTTAACGCCAAAGTAAAAGAACGGGTCGGGGCGTGGGCGACGACGACGCTCGTGCTCGCCCTCGGCTTCCTGGCGTCACTGCTCGTCGGATTGATCAGTGAAGGAGCGGGTCTGTTCGCCGTCACGGGTATGGAGACGTGGTATTGGTTCAGCGGCATCATCGGGGTCGGTGTCGTCATGAGTGTGACGCAAGGCGTCCAACAGCTCGGGCCGAGTCATGCCATCTCGATTGTCATGGTGTCACAAATTCTATTCGCACTCCTCTGGGACACGCTCGGCTGGTTCGGGCTAGAAGCCATCCCGTTCACATGGAAGACGTTTGTCGGCATCGTGTTGATTGTCGGCGGGGTGCTGTTGTTCCAGTTGAGTGGGAAAAAAGAGATGGTTCACCAAAAAGCAAAGCAAGTCGTCTAAAACGATTTCCGACAAGTTGAACAAGTCTGCCCGTGTTCCTGCCGTTTGACGACGGTTTGGCAATGCGGGCATTTTGTCGTGATCGAGGCGCGTGGTTGGACGGGTGAACGGTCTCCGAACGATGACGGATAGATGGTATAGGAACGAGTCACAATGAAGCCGACGATGCCGAGTAGGATGGCTAAAATAAGAATATCCATCGAAATACCTCCTAATTATTGGTATGCTATTCGTATATACGGTGAACTGTCCGAATTGGTTTCAAGGAGGAACAGATTATGGTGACACGAGAAGAACGAATCGAGCAGTTATATATGCTTCCCAAAAAAGGTGCATTTAAATTGTTGTGGGCCGCCGCGGCAGGGTTAGGACTGGGGTGGTGGATCTATACTAATGCATCGTTGCCAGTGCTTGCGATGTTCGTCTTTTTGATGATGACGGCTGTCCCACTCAGTCGCGTAGCGTGGCAGAAGACGCGTGTATCCGTGACGTTCAATGAAAATCGCTCCTACCAACGATTGATTCGGGCGAAAGGCGTCATCGCGATTGCGATGTTATGGGTCATGCTCGGTTTGATGGGCGGGTATGTATCAGGATACTTCGCATTGCCGGTATTCAGTGGACTGTCAGCGATGTTGATTGCAGGCATGTTGGTGGTTGAGACATGGCTCGATACCCGCTTGCTTCGTATCGATCACGAGCATGTCACGGATAGCTTGATTGGCTTTACGAAACGGGAACGGATGAAACGGAAATGGGAGAAGGAATGATGGTCGAGCATAAAGATCGCTTGCTTCAATTGATGCGGTTTGAACAAGTCTCGATTCGTTTATTTGGTCTACTGGTCGCCATCATCATCTTGACCTTCTACTATCTGCATAGTCGTTACACCTTAACGAACATGCAGGTGTTCGCAGCCTTTTTAGTCATTTACGCATCACTGATTTTATGGGGTTGGTTGCGGATGAAGCTATTGCTCCGTTTTAGTTCGGATGAGCTGTATCGCCGATATGTTCGAATCAACTTTTTATTCATCTTTATGACGGTCATCGGGCTCGCTATATTTATTTGGGGTACAGTCATTCAAAATTTTCAACACGTCACGTATTCATTGCTTGGTACGCTCATCGTTGTACCTTTCCTATATTTCGAATGGTGGGTGAATGAGCGACTCAAAAAGATTGACCCAGAGCATGTGACGAATCAAGACATTCGCCAATACAGACGATTGAAGGAAGCAGGGGAACAATGATCATTTGGAATGACATACCGGACGATCCGAATCGGTTGCCCGCATTAACGGACGACGTATTAACTGAAGTGGAAGGGCGCCTCGGGGTGAAACTGCCGGACGATTATCTCGAGGCACTTCGTATCCAAAACGGGGGATATGTCGAACAGCGCGACTTACCGATTACATGGAATGGGCAAGATGACATTGCTCTCGTCGATTCAATTGCTGGAGTTGGTTTAAATAAAGGGCTGATTGAATCGAAGGCATTGTTGACGGAGTGGGGTGTCGAGGATGAACAATTGATTGCGTTCGCCGGTGACGGGCACTTTTTCCTCGCATTCGACTACCGTGCAGGCGCGACGCCGAAGATTGCCTATATCGATACGGATACGGAAGAGATTGATGTCTTGTTCGACTCATTCCGTCAATTCACGGAAGCGCTCACAACGGTGGATATGGGAGTATATGAAGAAATGACTCCAGAATCAGGTACTGAAATGAAACAAGGGGAGACGCTCCTGAAAGATGCGCGACGCCTACTCTATAGCGATCATCTAGAAGACAAAAGGATTGGTGCGGTTATTTGGTTCAATAGCTTGGATTCACTTGAAGCGGACGAACTCGTTCGTGAGCTATTGACATGGATGGATGACGAGACGTTGCGAGAGACGGCAACAAGCGTCATTCAAGAAGTCATTATTCGACGGAAGCCTTTAGATCAACAACTGTTCGAAGCATTTTTTGAGACGCTCCACAGGCAAGACGACGCCTATAGTAAACAACGCTACGAAGAGACGATGTACATTCTCGATAACGATATTCGAGTCGAGTGAAACGATTTGCCGTTTCCTCTCGTAAAAGAAGGTAACGAGATTTGATTAGGGGGATTGGATGGTTGACCATAACATAAGACTTGAACGCATGATGGAGAACGATCGAAAGCGACAAAAACAAATGTTGTACCCGACGATAGGAATCATCGCACTGTTCATCATCTATTTTTGGGCGACGGACGTCCTCTTACTGTTGCCGATCATCTTGGTTGGACAGCTGCCCGTGCTGTATAAAGGGTGGCATCGGATGAAGTTGCTGCTCACCTTCAACGACGACGCTCGCTACCAACAGAAAGTACGGTCCGAGTTCGGCTTGGCCGTCGGGAACATCGTGTTTCTTTTATTGTTGATTGCTAGCTCGATGCTCGGGTGGATCACGCTACTCACGCTCGTCATCGTCGTTATCGTCGGTCTGATCACGTTCTTGGCGCTTGGGATTCGCATCGACCGTGAGTTGAAAACGATTGACCCGGAGCATGTGACCGCGACGGAGCTCGGCAAGGCGCAACTCGAGCGCGAAAAACGAAAGTCATCATGATGGGAGTACCTAACTATGGTTAATAAAAATGAACGGCTGAAACAAATGGTCGAGAACGACCGAAAGGTGAACCGGACGGCGCTCTTGCTCACGTTCGCAATTTTAGGAATCGCCTTTTATTTCATCTTCACCCAAGACATCACCCTCGCGACGTTCGCCATCATCATCATGGCGACGCAGCTGCCAAGTCTCTATCGGGCATGGCATCGGATGAAGTTGCTGCTCACATTCAATGACGACGCGCGTTATCAAAAATTCGTGCGACTCGAGTTCGGGATTGTGCTCGCGAACGTCATCTTGCTTGGCGTTTTTATCGCCATCGCTTGGGCGATTGAAGGGTCACTCGTCCTCTTCGCAATCATGTTGCTCGCTTTATTCATCCCATTCATCTTCTTATCGGTGTGGGTGAACCGGAAAATCGAGCTGATTGACCCGGAGCACGTGACGAATCATGAGCTGCGGATGGCGCATCGCGACGCATCTAAAGATCGGTTCAAGTAAACCAAAGGGAAGTGCGGATGGATGAGACGAAGACTAGTCTTCTTTTTAATTGTCGGGCTACTATTTTTAAATGCATGTAATGAAAACGGTCGTGAACTTGTCGTCGGGACGTATGCAGATGAAAGCACAATCGTTTATTCTGGCGATACGCTCACGGACGAGGCGGAAATTGGGCGATTTCTCGAGTTGATTGAGACGAGTCCTTTGTCTGAAGCGAAAGTTACAGGTTTGCCCGACTACGTTATCACAGTGAACAATCGGTCTGAGTCGACGATGGAGGCAATGGTGAACGTTTGGGTTCTAGATGATGACAAGATACTCTTCACTCGTGGGATGGAAGGGACCGACGTATTTGAAATCGATTCGATATACACCGAAGATGTGAATGAAATCTTGAATCTAAATAATTTTTAAAAGGAGAGGACGAATACGATGGATCTACGAGTGTTGGACATGCTCTGGTCACTTGGTACCTTTGCTGTCATGCTAGGCGGAATCATTGTTGTATTGAAGCTGATTGTCGGAAAATCGAGTTCAGGCAACTAAAAGAAGCATCTGACGTCATGTCAGATGCTTCTTTTTATGAAAACATACCTACCAATATACCGCAGATGACCATACCAATCGTATAGAACTTGAAGCGGTGTCGTTCCCAAAATGAATCGGTCATCGTGTCACCGCCACATCATTCATCGTTCCTTCGACCATCGCGACGAACGCCTCGTCCGGGTCGGTCGTCCCTGAGGCGCGCAACCAGTCTTGGAAGTCACCTTCGTATAACACACGTCCCGCGTGGAGGAAGATGACATGTGCGTCAAATTGCGAAAGGTCGTGTAGTTGATGCGTCGAGATGAGGCACGTCCGTCCGTCTTGGACGAGACGGTGCAACCGCCGCATGATGTGGATCCGCGATGCCGGATCGACCCCGCTCGTCGGTTCGTCGAACAGATAGAGGGAGCGCTTGACCGAGGCGAGTAACGTCACGAACAACCATTTCCGCTCCCCGACAGACATTTTCCCGAGTTTCATCTTCCATAAGTGTTCGAACAGCTCTTGCTCTCGTGCGGTCGAGAGTCCGTTCACATACGACTCGAGTTTCTTAAAATCGGGACGTTTGGACAACCGTCCGATAAAGAAGGCGAGGTCTTTGCCGGTCAGTTCATTGTAGTATAAAATGTTTTGCGTCAAATAGAGCATGTCGGTCGAGGGGACGAGCGACAGCGACGTATGATCGACCGGGAGTGTCCCGGTCATGCAGTCGAATAGCGTCGTCTTCCCGGCACCGTTCAAGCCGATCAAGACGTTGATCTTATTAGGGTGAAGCGTGAACGAGACGTCGTCGAGCACAGGACGTTTCGCTTTCGGATAACGATACGACAACTGTTGAATGTGCATAAGTTCCTCCTAGCGTGTGACGAGTGAGATGAGATTGAACCGTTTCATGGCGATGAGTCCGATGACGACATAGCCGGTGAGCGAGAGCAAGGTGGCGACGAGATTGAACGAGACGTCGACTTGTGTGACGCCGTGGAGCAGAGCGAGCGACAGTTGATGGAGCGCGTAAAACGGATTGACGTACCCGAACCATTGATCCGACTGTTTGATGGCGAGCAGGAACAGCGGGTACGTGAGAATGTTCGCGAACTTCATCAGGCTCGAGACTTTCACCGGCAAGAGCGTGATGGCGATACTACCGACTGCTAACGGCAAACTGCCGAGCAGAAGGAGCAGCGGGGTCACGAGCAGGCCGAATGAAAACTGGTCGTGGACGAGCGTGACGATGACCGTGAAGATGACGAGACTGATGGCCGCGAACAGAAGCTGTGCCAAAATGATAGCCGTGACATATGTATATTTGTTCCCGGAAATCATGACGTACGTCTTCATGAGACGGTGCTCGCGCATGCGAGCGAGTTCGAGTGCGACGCCATTCAAATACGTCGCCAAGATGATGTACACCCAAAAGTATGACAAGTACGTGGAAAACTCAGCGGGCGTCATCGTGTCGATGTTAGAGGGACTGTACAAGAGCACGATCGCGAGCGGGATCCCCATCGTGAAGATGAACGGGACACGGTCGCTGACGACGACTTTCGCATACATAAAGAAAAAACTCGTGATTTGATGCATTGGCTTCCTCCCGATATGTTGTCAGTGTTTTATACCTTTATGCAGTATACGGAAAGGAATTGTAAAAAGTTTCAAGTTTGAAGCGAATGCAAAAAAGAGCTCCCATTCAATCGCTTGAATGAGAGCTCTTCCCTTATTCAGCTCGTGACGACGCCGTCACGTTTCGCAATCTTATCACTCACTTGCTGGCCGCTCAGTGTCACCATCGGCATGCCGCCGCCAGGATTGACCGTGCCGCCGACGAAGTAGAGGTTGTCGTACAATTCGCTCTGCTTCTTATGCTTGAAGCCGCCGTTCTGCTTCTTATCGGCGACGGTCCCATAAATCGCGCCTCGATCCGAGCCGTACGTCCGCTCGATATCATGCGGCGTCCAGACGTCGCGCGTCACTGTGTGTTCGCGCAACCCGTCCAAGCCCATCCGCTCGAGCTTATCGAGGACACGCTCTTCAAAGGCGGCGTAATCCTCTGGCGTGAACGGGTTGTCTTGGATGTACGGGATGTGCGGCAAAATTTTGATGTTCTCGTGCCCGGCCGGTGCCTGGGTCGGATCGGTCTTATTGACGTTCACCAAGTAAATCGTCGGGTCGTCCGGCAACTCGTGCTGCTCGAAGATTTTGTCCATCTGTTCATGCAAGTTCTCTGAGAAGAAGAAGTTGTGGTGACCGAGCGCCGGATACTCTTTGTTCACCCCGAGGTGGAGCACGAAACCGGAACTGGCCGGTTCATACTTTTCGACGAGCTTGTCGACGTACTGTTCATCCGCCTCAACCATCTTTTGATAGAACGGGATGACTTCCATGTTGGAGACGAAATAGTCGGCCGAGCGTAGCCCTCCGTCCTCGAGCTCGATGGCCGTCAGTTGACCGTTCAACGTATGGGCCCGGACGACGCCTTGACCGGTATGGAGCTTCACACCAATCTCTTCAGCGAGTTTCGTCAATCCTTCCGCTAGTTTATGCGTCCCGCCTTCGACGTACCAGCAGCCTTGCGCGTGCTGCATATAAATCATCATGTTGAGGACGGCCGGCGCGCTGTACGGGGATGAGCCGACATATTTCACGTAATACGACAGCATCGTCCGCAAATGCGGGTTGCTGATTCGTTTGGCAATCCCGTCGTACATCGTCGACGTCAAATCGAAGCCGAACAACGTCGAGAAGAGTCCGGTCTGTGCCACCGCTTCGCGCGGAGACTCGAACCCTTCCTTCAAATAACTCTTCTCCGTCGTCTTGTAGATGCGCTCGGCATATTTCAACAGTTCGCGATACTCACGCATGTCTTTCCGCGACAGCGTCGGGTTGGCGCGCTCCATCATATCCAAGTCGTGATACAAATCGAGCACCGTTCCGTCCGGGAAGAACGAGCGCCACTCGAGGTCGAGCCGTTTAGTTGGCACATAGTCTTCCATCCGCTTACCGCTGCCTGCGAACAGTTTCTCGAAAATCTGCGGCATTGTTAAAATTGAGGGGCCGAGATCGAAGCCGAACCCGTCCTGTTCAAGCCGATTCACTTTTCCACCGATGTGGTCGTTCTTTTCGTACAAGGAGACGTCATACCCTTTTTGAGCGAGCGAGATGGCCGCTGATATCCCTCCGAGACCTCCACCGATCACAATCACAGACTTGTTCACGTTTTGCATAGACGAGCCGCCCTTCTTTCGCCAGTTAATTTTTATGAACCAAAGACATTCTTCTCCGTATACATACCCATTTGAGAAGTATTTTATCCAAATATTAACGTACAGGAGGGAACGGTAAAAGTTTCAATGTGCACGGAGACCACCCGCGACGAGCGGCCCTTCGAACGTGATCGTATAGATGATACGGGCAATGTCCTCGGCCGTGTCGGGACGGTCGCTATAGAGCCATTCGTAAATGACACCCATATGGGCCGATGAGATGTAAGACACTAAATAATCGGCCGGCACGAGCGCCTTCGTCTCGTCGAACAAGACCGTCGGGGAACGATGGAACAGCGCCGCATGCATGTACGACCGGAGCCGGGCCTGGAACTGCGGGTCCCCGTTCGGTCTGAGGAGCGGTTTCATCAAGATTTTATTGTCTTCGATGAAACGGATGAACGGGACGAGCAGTTGATAGGATGATTCGCCGCGCTCTTCACCGAAGACGTGAGGGAGGTTTTTGACGAGTTTAAGTTCGGCCTCATGGAAAATCGCTTCAATCGACTTCTCCATCAAGTCGAACTTATCCACATAGTGACTGTAGAACGTCCCGCGATTGATGCCCGCCCGTTCGGTGATCGCTTTCACGGTGACCGCCTCGAACCCATGCTCGTCAATCAATTCGAGGAAGGCGCTTTTAATCAATTGTTTCGTTCGTGTGATGCGTAAATCTTCATGTCCCATCTGAATATTCTCCTTTATCCAACACTTGAGTGAAAACTGTCTGATAACCGACACGATGGCCGATATTGCCGATTGTTGGGCTGTCGACTGAGGTCTATACTGAACCTATAAACCAACACGGTGTCTATTAATTCAGTGTACTCGAACAAGGCATCGAAAAGGAGAATGAATATGGATATTCAACTGAACGACATCAGTAAATCGTTCGGTGACCAATTGGCCATCGACCATGTCGGCTTTACCATCAACTCAGGCGACATTTGTTGCTTGCTCGGCCCGTCCGGTTCGGGGAAGACGACGCTCATTCGGCTGATGATCGGTGCCTTGGCCGCGGACAAAGGTTCGATTCGCATCGGCGAAACAAAGATGCCGAACATGGGCATGCTCCACAATATCGGTTTCATGCCCCAGAACGACGGATTGTATGACGACTTGTCGGCCGAGGCGAACTTGGAGTTTTTTGGCTCGATCTATAAACTCGGTAAAACGAAGCTCCAACAACGCATCACGGAAGTGCTCACGCTCGTCGATTTGACGGACGACCGCAAAAAGCTCGTCCGTAACTTCTCGGGCGGGATGAAAAAACGGCTCTCGCTTGCGATTGCCATCCTCCATCAACCCGACGTCTTATTTTTAGACGAGCCGACGGTCGGGATTGACCCGATCTTGCGCCGGCAGATTTGGGATCAGTTTCAAGCGATTCGGGCGAACGGGACGACGATTATCGTCTCGACGCACGTCATGGATGAGGTACTCGAGTGTGACCGGGCCGCGCTCATCTATAACGGCCGTTTGATCGCTTACGATACCGTCCCGCATCTGTTGGATCAGACGGAGAACGGTCGTGTCGAGGAATTGTTCCTCATCGCCGGTCGAGAAGGAGGGATGGATCATGCGTAACTTGGCGAAACGCGTCATTTTTCAGACGCTCAACGATAAACGGAGTGTCGCCTTGATTTTGATCGCACCACTCTTGATTTTGACGCTCGTTTACTTCCTCCTCGGTGACTCGGATTACGTGCCGGTCGTCGTGCTTGATGAGAACGCACAAACGCAACTCGTCGAGGCGTTCGAAGCCGAGACACTCGACGTCCGGTTGGACACGGTCGACGACCCGTTCGGATACTTGGAAGACAATAAGGGCGTCGATGCGATCTTTGAAGCGACGCAGGAAGGGACGACAATCACGCTCCGAGAACCGTCGACGAAGTCGTCGAAGGCGGTGCGAGAGATTCAAACGGCGCTGTCGGCGTTGAATCCGGCGGCTGATATCGAGATGAACTATGTATACGGGGAAGAAGGCCAATCGACGTTCGACTCGTTCGGCTACGTGTTCTTGTCACTGTTCTCGTTCTTCTTCGTCTTCATTCTATCGGCGATGGCGCTCGTCAAAGAACGGAGCGGCGGCACGCTCGAACGGCTCCTGATGACACCAATCAAACGTGGCCAGGTCATTCTAGGGTATACGCTCGGCTATGGCGTGTTCGCGGTCGTCCAGTCCGTCTTCATCGTCCTCTATACGATTTACGTGCTCGGGCTGACATCGCTCGGCAATATCGGCTGGGTGTTTCTCGTGATGATTCTAATGGCCGGAACGGCCGTCTTGTTCGGCGCGACGATCTCGGTGTTCGCCCGCTCAGAACTCCAGGTCGTCCAGATGATCCCGTTCACGATCATCCCGCAAGTATTTTTCTCAGGGTTAATCCCGCTCGACTTGATTCCATACGGCCTCGGCAACTTGAGCTATGTCATGCCGATCTTTTACGGGGCGACGGCGATTAAAGAAGTGATGGTGTACGGTAGTGGATTTGCCGGCATTTGGGGCTACGTGCTCGGTTTGATCGTTTACGCCGGTGTGCTCTACTTGTTGAATATGCGTGCACTTGGAAAGTATCGGGGGCATTGATGTCACAACGACAAAACCGACTCGTGGTTAGCGAGTCGGTTTTCGTTTGTTTATAGGGTGCTTGCTTTTTGACCGATGTATTGCAAGACCGCCGATTCGCCATTATGGAGCGCGCCTTCATATCGTTCCACGGTCCCGTCGAAAAAGTGAATCGTCTTGAATGAGTTCATTAGTGTGGAGAAGTCAGCGGGCGTATAAAGCAGTTCTTTTTGTTTCGGACCGCCCGTCCCGTAATCGAGTTGCGCCTCACTGTAGACTTCCGTCACAAAATAACCACCTGGTTTTAAGGCCCGCTTGACGCCGTCCAAGACGGACTTTTTCACGTTGTCGGGGAAATGTCCGTAAATACAGAGAATCGCGTCATAGGTGTCTATCGGCCAATCCGCAACGGCCAAATCGACGAGACGAGTATGAAGGGTGACCCCGCGACGTTCCGCTAACCGGTTTGCTTTGTCGAGACCGACTTGCGAATAGTCCCACATGTCCACATTGACTCCTTGTTCCGCGAGCCAAACCGCGTTTCGACCTTCCCCTTCGGCAATCGCGAGCACGCGCATCCCTCGTTTGAGCAGATGTGCCTGTTGCTTCACAAAGGCATTCGGGGCTTCCCCATATACATACTCATCCGTATTGAACCGTTTGTCCCAAGTTGACATGCTCTGTTCCTCCTTAACGGACGTAGAGCTTATACGTCCTCAAGTTTGTTCTTTCAGTTTACATGAAAAAAGCATCCGGGCAGATGCCCCGAATGCTTGTTAACGTTTAAGTAGTAAAGCGACGCCCGTCACGAGAAGTGCGAGTCCGCTAAACAATCGTATTTGGTTGCAAGTCACTATCCTTCACCCCTACATTCAATATCTTCCTCTAATCAGAATAATCTAAATCCTTAAAAAAGGGAACAAAAACCAGTTTCCTTACGTAAGATAGAAGTGAGGTGATTACGAATGGAGAAACAAGCACGGATCCGGACGATTCAACTGTATCAAAAAAGATGGATGCCCTTGCACGTATCGGTCGTCATCGCGGTCGGTCTCTCATTTGCGCTATTGGTCATGAATGAGTTTCAAACAGGTTATGGAATCGCCTTCTTAGCGGCGCTCGTTGTGTTGATCTATCTGGAATGGCGCGAGAGCCGATTTATGCAACGGTTGACGGACGAACGGACCGTTCAGAAGTTCATTCGCCGCACGTATGTCGGTCGCAACGCCGTCTCGTTGTTCGGGGCGATTGGATTCTACTTCTTATTTAAGAACGACATGCAGTCAAACTTGCTCTTATGGCTCGTCATTTTCTTTGGTGCGATTGCTGCCCAGGCAGCCACGACGATACACTACGAGCGGAAGATTCGACAGATTGACCCGGAGCATCCGAGTCGGAATGATTTGAGTTTTACAAAAGGATAACCGAGAAAATAAGCCGCCCTGTTCGCACAGGACGGCTTGTTGTATTCATTAATTCGCTTTTTTGAGTTCTGATTTTTCTTCCTTGAAGTCGAGCTTGCGTACATCGACCCGTTTCACGAAGAAGGCGAGAACGAGCGCGAGTAGGTTCATTCCGAGTGCCACATAGAACGAATACTGGATGCCTGACAGAAGCGCTTGTTGTGTCAACGCGCCCATCGCACTCTCGGTGAGTGTCGCTGGGTCGACGCCGGTCATGAGCGACTCGGCTTCTGTTTTCGTCACCGAGTTCATGATTGTGACGAGGACTGCTGTCCCAATCGCACCGGATACTTGTTGGGCCGTGTTGTTGATGGCCGTTCCGTGCGGGTTGAGGCTTGTCGGCAACTGGTTGAGACCGTTAGTCATGATCGGCATCATGACCATTGACATCCCGAACATGCGAAGCGTGTACGTCGTCACGATGTACGTGTACGTCGAATCGAGTTGGACGTTGGCGAGCATGTACGTTGAGATCGCTGTAATCGTGAGACCCGTGATCGAGAGCAACTTCGGTCCGAACTTATCGAACAGTTTCCCTGTGATTGGGGACATGATCCCCATGATGATCGCACCCGGTAACAACATGAGCCCAGAGTCGAGCGGCGAGATGCCACGGACACTCTGTACGTAGGCCGGTGTCAAAATCATTCCGGAGAACATGGCGACGGCGTTGACAATCGCGATGATTGAAGCGAGCGCGAACATCGGGTATTTGTATGCTCGTAAGTCGAGGAGCGGCTTCTCCATGTTGAGCTGACGGATGACGAAGGCAATCAAAGCGACGAACCCGACAATCATCGTCGTCAAGACGATTGGGTTATCCCAGCCATCTGAACTCGCTGAGCTGACACCGTACAAGACGCCACCGAACCCGAGCGTCGATAAGACGAGTGACAAGTAATCGAGCGATTGCTCTTTATTTTGGACCATGACGTTCTCGGCTTTCCAGACGGCGAGACCGAGACCGATGATGGCGAGCGGGAGAATCATCTCGAACAAGACGCGCCAGTCGTAGTATTCGACGATGTAGCCCGAGAGTGTCGGACCGATCGCTGGTGCTGAAATCATGACGAGACCGAAAATTCCCATCGCCGTTCCGCGTTTTTCACGCGGGAAACTGACGAGCATGACGTTCATCAAGAGCGGTCCCATCGTCGACGCC
Source organism: Exiguobacterium sp. s28 (assembly GCF_018618135.1). Classification (NCBI taxonomy): domain Bacteria; kingdom Bacillati; phylum Bacillota; class Bacilli; order Caryophanales; genus Exiguobacterium; species Exiguobacterium sp. s28. The sequence goes on from NZ_JACSLL010000011.1 coordinate 71,818, forward strand.
CCGACCGCTTGAATCATCCGACCGGCGAGTAAGACACCGAAGTTCGGAGAGAAAGCGGCGATGGCCGTCCCGAGAGCGAAAATCGCCATCGACGTGATGAAGAGACCACGGTTCGAGAACCGGGTGATCAAGTAGGCCGATGCCGGGACGAGCACGCCTGTGACGAGCATAAATCCTGTCGCGAGCCATTGGACGGTCGAGTAGTCAGCAATCTCCAAATCGACCATGATCGATGGGAGCGCGACGTTAAGTAAAGAGTTGTTGAGGAAGGCGATGAACGCCCCGACAAAGAGGACCGCGAGCATGAGATACGGCGGTTTCTTTTGGAATTCTGGTTTCATACGAGTTGCTCCTTTATGTTCTGAATAGTTATATACTAGTAAGTGTTGATGTAGTGATTTTATACCCGCCGTACAAATAAATCAACCATTTTGTACTGTCGGTTCAAAATGGTATACTTAAGCCAGAAACCACACAGAACGGAGCAATCAATATATGAAGGATAAGAAACGAAAAGTTGCTGACGTCGCAATGGCTTTGTTCATTGAGAACGGAGTGCAGCAGACGTCGGTCCAAGAAATCATCGAACGGGCCAACATCTCAAAAGGCACGTTCTATAACTACTTCGCCTCGAAGACGGACTGTGTCGCCAACATTCTCGAGAACTTGCGCTATGACGCTGGACAACGCCGGATTGAGATGCAGATGGGACGTGACATGCGCGACAAGGACGTCTTTATCGAGCAGATTTCGATTCTCATTCAATTGAACGAGGAGCGGAACCTCCACGCCTTGTTCGAGTCGATTATGTCAGCGAATGAGCCTGAATTGAAAAAGCTCGTCCTACAACACCGCGTCTATGAGATCGAGTGGCTCGCCATGCGCCTGACGGAAATTATCGGGGAAGAGATTCGCCCGTATTCGGTCGAGTTAACAGTGCTCTTCAACGGGATGTTGCAACATATCCTGTTCACACTCCGCATCACGAACACAGCCTACTCGATTCAGCGATTGATTCGTAATTTGTACGCCTACGTCGAGTTGATGGCGGCGCGTATGGTCGACACCGGAGAACATATCTTGAACCCGGTCACTGTCGATCAAATGCGGGGGACGACGGATAAGAACCTCGTCACGAAAGATGAGTTGATTGGGATGGCAGCGCGCATCCATGAGCACGTGAAGATGACCGAGGAACAAGCCGATTTGTTCGAAGCAATCACGTACGAGCTCCATCAAGACCGGCTCCGGAAAATCGTCCTTGAACAGTTGCTGAAACCGTTCCAACGTTTGTTCAAAGGTGAGACGGGAGAGACGGAAGTTCAAAAGTTCACGAACCTCGTTTGGTTATACACGCGGACACACTAACGACAAAAAGTGATTTTATCCGTTAATATAGAAGAAACACGGTACGAAAATAAATCTCAAAATATTCCACGAAAAAGAATTGATTCCTACAAATTCATGCGCTACAATCAAATTACCGAAAGCGCTTTCGGGAAGAGGAGAATGACATGGGCACGATTTATGATTTAGCTAAAAAAACCGGCTTTTCGATTACGACGGTCTCCAAAGCGTTGAACAACTATAAGGACGTCAGCGAAAAGACGAGAGCCAAAATATTACAAGCAGCGGCTGAGATGGACTATCTGCCGAACGCACACGCCCAGTCGTTATCGACGAAAAAATCGTGGGCGATCGGGGTCATGTTCTCAGAAGCGAACGAAGTCGGAATGAAACATCCATTTTTTAACGGCATCATTGAAAGTTTCCGTCACGCGACCGAGGAACACGGCTACGATTTAATCTTCGCCTCTCGAAACCTCCGCAACCGTGACATGAGTTATCTCGAACATTTCAAACATCGAGCAGTCGACGGTATCGTCGTTATTTGTTCGGACCGGATGGACGAGCAAGTGCAAGAGCTCATGCAAAGCGATATCCCAATCGTCGTGGTCGATATGGACAGCGCCAACTGTAGCGTCGTCTATTCGGACAACACGGAAGGTGCCCGCATGGCTGTGAACTACTTGTACGAGTTAGGACATCGCCATATCGCGCATATCGCCGGAGATTCGTCGATTGACGCTGGTGCGGCCCGGGTGAAAGGGTATGAGCTTGCGATGCACGCACTCGACTTACCGATTCAACCAGGTTACTTGGTCAACGCCGGGTTCTTCTCGGTCGAAGAAGGCAAGCAGGCGATGGAGAAGTTATTACAACTGCCGGCACCGCCGACAGCAGTCTTCGTCGCAGGCGATCAAATGGCCATCGGAGCAATCGAAGCCGTCCATGAACACGGTCTCCGGGTCCCGGAAGACATCTCGATTATCGGCTATGACGACATCGAGATGATCAAATACATCACACCGAAGCTGACGACGATTCGTCAAGATACGGACGAAATCGGAGAAGCGGCGGCCGAGCTGCTCATCGAGCAGATGACAGCCAAAGAACGACGGACTGAACGTCGTGTCATCCCAGTTCGGTTGATTGAACGTGCGTCTTGCGCACCGGTCAAAAAGTAAACAAGTCACGATGATCTTTCGAAGTCGCTCTGTTCGCTTCAGCGGAATGGAGAGAAGAGAGCGATTTCGAAAATCATTCACCCTAAATCGAAACCGCTTTCGATATTTTATTTCAATATTTTCGAAAGCGCTTTCGACAAATTATTACCTCTTCATGTAAACGCTTTCTAAAACACTTAAAAGGATGGGTTCACACATGCGTAAAAAATTAGTCAGCTTACTCTCAATCGGAGCACTATCAGTCGGCGTCTTGGGCGCTTGCTCAAACGATGAAGGAACTTCAGGTTCTGAGTCTGGTTCAAAAGATGACGTCCTCAAAGTTTGGTCGTTCACGGACGAATTGAAAGAGCCAATCAAAACATACGAAGAGAAGAACGGCGTCAAAGTTGAATTGACAATCGTTCCAATCGCCGACTATCCGACAAAACTCAAGCCAGCACTCGAAAGCGGTGTTGGGGCACCGGATGTCTTCACAGGCGAGATCGCGTTCCTCAAGCAATGGGTTGACGCAGGCTACTGGGAAAACCTTTCTGATGAGCCGTACAACGTCAATGAAATCTCAGACGACTACATCCCATACGTCTTCGACCTCGGGAAAGACCAAGACGGCAACGTGCGCGCCCTCTCGTGGCAAACGACACCAGGTGGCGTCTACTACAAACGTAGCTTAGCGAAAGAAGTCCTCGGCACAGACGATCCGACTGAAATCGGCAACATGATGAGCTCGATGGACGGCGTCTTCGAAGTCGCTGAGAAAATGAAGCAAAAAGGTTACAAGATGTTCCCAGACGAAGGCGCGATTCGTTGGTTCTCACAAGGCGCGAACCCAGAAGCATGGGTAAACGACAAGAACGAACTCGTGTTGACAGAAGACAAGATCAACTACATGGACTACGCGAAAGAACTTCGTGAGAAACAATACACGGCACTCGCTCCAGAATGGTCACCATCTTGGTTCGAAGGCATGTCGAAGCCGATCAAAGTTAAAGAAGGCGGCAAAGAAACGGAAACAGAAGTGTTCTCTTACGTCCTTCCAACATGGGGTCTTCACAGCGTCTTGAAAGACAGCGCGAAAGACACAGCCGGTGACTGGGCAGTCACGAACGGTCCAAGCCCGTACTTCTGGGGCGGCACATGGCTCGGTGTTTACGAAGGATCGAAAAACAAAGAAGCTGCTTACGATTTCGTGAAGCTCATGACACAAGACGAAGAGTTCTTGACTGGCTGGGCTGAAGAGACAGGCGACGTCCTCGCTTACAAACCAGTTACCGACAAAATCAAAGACGACTTCAGCGATGAGTTCCTCGGCGGACAGAACAACTACGAGTTCTTCCTTGACCAAGCGGATGAAATCACACCAGGAATCGTCACGAAATATGACCAACAGCTCGACACGCTCTACGGCGCTTCAGTCCTTCAATATGTAGAAGGTAAGAAGTCGAAAGAAGAAGCGATTGAAGAGTTCAAGAAACAAGCGAAAAACGCTTACCCAGACATTACAGTTGACTGAGGCCAGCTAACCCGTGGGGGGACTTCCCCCCTTAAGGGTTGCTAGGGAAGGAGTAACACGACGTGAAAAAACTAGACCGCTATGGCTATGCCTTTATTGCCCCGTTTTGGGTCGTCTTTTTGACATTCAGTATTTATCCGGTCTTCTTGACCCTGTACTACAGTTTCACCAACTATACCGGCAGCCAAGGAGAAGAGGTCGTCGGCTTTGCGAACTACGCGCGCCTGTTGACTGACACGTACTTCATCGAGGCGTTCGTCAATACGATCAAGATTTGGGGAGTAAACTTTGCCTTACAGATCGGTCTTGCACTGCTTTTGGCACTCCTGTTCTCAGATCTTCGTCTAAAACTGAAGGGCCTCGCGTTCTTCCGTTCGTTCTTCTATCTGCCTAACTTGATCACGATCAGTTCGGTCGCGCTCTTGTTCGGAATCTTGCTCGACTGGCAGCACGGTTCACTCAACATGATCCTCTTGAAACTTGGGATCATCTCTGACCCGATCAACTGGTTATCGCAACCGGTGACGGCACAACTGTCCGTCTCACTCATTTTGACATGGATGTGGTTCGGTCACTCGTTCATCATCGTCATGGCCGGTGTGTCGGGAATTTCAAAAGACTTTTTCGAAGCAGCCCATATCGATGGCGCGAACCGTTGGCAAATGTTCACGTATGTCACACTGCCACTACTCAAACCGATTCTCTTGTACATCATGATCACGTCACTCATCGGTGGACTCCAATTGTTCGATCTTCCGCTCCTCTTGACGGACGGAATTGGTGCACCGGATGGATCACTGAACACGATGGTCCTTTACTTGTACAACCAAGCATTCAAGTATAACAACTACGGCTATGCGTCAGCGGTCGCTTACGGCTTGTTCTTGATCACGCTCGTCTTCTCGGCGGTCGTCTTCAAAGGCATGTTCCGCAAAGAACGCGCTGCGCAGAAGGGAGCATAAGCAATGGAACAAAATGCAGAATCACGGCGTATGCTCGCCGACAGCGAAGTGCAGCCGCCACGCGAGGAAACACCCCGCCAAGTGGATCCACCGAAGCAAAAGCAAAAGAAAAAATGGCTCAGCCGTGGTGTCATCTACACGGGTTTGATCGTCTTGACGATCGTCTGTTTCATCCCGTTCCTCATGATGCTCGTCAACGCGACACGGACGAACGGAGAAATCATGTCTGGTTTCTCCCTTCTCCCGGGGACGGCACTCGTCGAGAACTATGCGATTTTGAGTGACTACATCAACATCTGGAACGGCTTCAAGAACAGCTTGATCATCGCTGTGCTCGTCACATTGCTCTCTGGTTACTTCTCGGCGATGACAGCGTTCGGTTTCGCTTTCTACGATTTCAAAGGGAAAAATGTGATGTTCATCTTCATGCTTGTCATGATGATGGTACCGGGACAACTCGGACTCATCGGTTTCTACGAGATTTCGAAAACGCTCGGCATTCTCGACTCGTTCATCCCGCTCATCATCCCGTCGATTGCGAGTCCGTTCGTCGTCTTCTTCATCCGGCAGTACACCCAGGCCACGCTTCACGTCAGTATGATTGAAGCGGCCCGGATCGATGGCGCGAGCGAGCTTCGCATCTTCCATACGATTGCACTCCCGATGATGATGCCGGCCGTCGCCACGATGTCGATCTTCACGTTCATCGGCTCATGGAACAACTACTTGATGCCGCTCGTGCTCTTGTTCTCACCAGAGAAGTACACGTTGCCGGTCCTCATGGGCTTCTTGAAGGGTTCGCAAGTCGCCGAGAACCTCGGTGCCCTTTACCTCGGTATCGCCATCTCGGTCGTGCCGATTATGATCGCCTTCTTGTTCATGTCGAAATACATCGTCAGCAGTATCTCGGCTGGTGCGGTCAAAGAATAATAGAGAAAAGAGGAACACACTATGCAATTCAATAAAGACTTCGTCTTCGGGACCGCGACTTCGTCGTATCAGATTGAAGGCGCGCATAACGAAGACGGGCGCACCCCGTCGATTTGGGACATGTTCTGCGACATCGACGGACGCGTGTTCGAGAAGCATAACGGTGACGTCGCGTGCGATCACTACCACCGCTTCGAGGAAGACATCCAGCACATCAAACGGCTCGGTGTCGACACGTACCGCTTCTCAATCGCATGGCCGCGTATCTTCCCGGCGAAAGGTGAGTTCAATCCAGCTGGGATGGCGTTCTACAAGACGCTCGCGACACGCCTCCGTGAGGAAGGCATCAAGCCGGCCGTCACGCTCTACCACTGGGATCTCCCGATGTGGGCACATGAAGAAGGTGGCTGGGTGAACCGCGACTCGGTCGACTGGTTCCTCGACTACGCCAAAGTATGTTTCGATGAGCTCGACGGCATCGTCGACTCATGGATCACGCACAACGAGCCATGGTGTGCCGGCTTCCTCGGCTATCACGTCGGTGTCCACGCTCCAGGACATCGCGACATGAACGAAGCGGTTCGCGCCGTGCACCATATGCTCCTCTCGCACGGAAAAGCGGTCGAACTGTTGAAACAAGAGTTGAAGTCGACGACACCAATCGGCATCACGCTCAACTTGTCACCGGTTTACGCCAAGACGGACTCGGTGAACGACCGACTCGCACAAAACAACTCGGACGGTTACTCGAATCGCTGGTTCCTCGATCCAGTGTTCAAAGGTCAGTATCCGGTCGACATGATGAACTTGTTCGCGAAATATGTTCATACGTACGACTTCATCAAACCAGGTGACATGGAGACGATCTCGACAGAGTGCGACTTCTTCGGCATCAACTTCTACAGCCGCGGACTCGTTGAGTTCAGCGCGGCGAACGACTTCATGACGGTGGCTGCGTACTCCGATTACGACAAGACGGGCATGGGCTGGGATATCGCCCCGAACGAATTCAAAGACCTGATCCGTCGCTTACGTAACGAGTACACAGACCTTCCAATCATCATCACAGAGAACGGCGCGGCTTACGACGACGTGCTTGAGAACGGCGAAGTCCATGACGATAAACGCATCGACTACGTCAAAAAGCACCTCACAGCCGTATCCGACTTGAACGACGAAGGCATGAACATCGCCGGATATTATCTCTGGTCGCTCATGGACAACTTCGAATGGAGCTTCGGTTATGAGAAACGCTTCGGCATCCTCTACATCGACTTCGACACGCAAGAGCGCGTCTGGAAAGACAGCGCGAAATGGTACGCCGGCGTCATCGGTGACCATAAAGCCAAACACGCGGATAGCGTCGAGGCGTAAGATGGATCCATCCCTGCCGCTACAGGGATGGATTTTTTGTGTGGAACCGATTCAAGCGGGGAACGTATGAAGTAGGGAGAGGAGGACGGACGATGGCGTCACACCATAGAACGAATCAAGAGCGGGAACAGGGTAAGACGACCACGCTTATGATGATGTCGTTGCTGTGCTGGTTTATGTACGGGTTGCTCTATGGGTTGGTCTATTCAAATGTCCTCGTGATCTTTTTTGTGTTGTTCTCTTCTTTTTTAGGCGTGAGAGGACTGATGGAACGGAATAAACGGATTGAACGGGAACGGGAAATTCGTGATCTCGGTGTGGAGATTGATTCGGAAGAAGGGGAGATGTTGATGAAACGCGAGTATGCAACGTATGAAGTGACAGGTTATGACGACAAAGGAAAGATCAAGTTCATCCACTTGAAGGAAGGCGAATTCGTCTTGCCGGTCGAGATCAAAGGCGACGATTTGACGAAAATCAAGAAGATGATGGAGCTCAACCCAGGCGTGACGGTCATCGTTCATGCAGCTGTCGATCAGAAACGGATGCGGTTGCAGGAGATTGACGGCTATTCGCTCAGGAAGGACGGTTGACGATGGCGCTCACGAAGTTGGCGTCGCGTGACGAAACGATTGATGTGACGATCGAGAGCTATGCGTATGCCTATCCTGACGCCGACAACATCCATGATGCGGCGTGGCATCGGAATTGGGTCGGGTTTCATGCACCGGACCATCGGATCACGTTCGATGACATTATGCTCGACAGTCTGCTTGTCGCTCACTACATACCGGTATTCGAGTCGTTCGTAGCGGGTGACATGCAAGAAGTCGAGTTCGAACCGACAGAACCGTATATCCGCTTGACGGTGACGAGGAGAGACGGCGATGGGGAGGAGGTGGACGTGCGAGGCCATCTGGAGCACCCGCTCGGGGACGAGACGGAAGAACTTGATATTAACTTTGAAACCTCTGTAGCGAACGTGGAACGCTTCCTAAAAGGCTTGCGAGACATCGCTGCTGAATTTCCAATCCGGGAACGTGAGAGTGATTTGTAATAAGACGAAACAGATGAAAAAAACGCCGTGACAGTAAGTGTCATGGCGTTACGAATCGAGTTGTGATTTATTGGCCCGATACTTGCCTAACGAGTAGGCGGCACATAGAAGAAAAATCATATGTAGCCCGATGCCAATCAACATCGCGTACGGGACGATGGATTTGAACCCAAGCCCGAAGGCGAGCGCTGCGCTCGATAAGATCATGAAGCTAGGGGTGTAGTTTTTCATATCCAGTTACTCCTTATCTATTTGTTAGTAACTATCTTAGGTAGAAGAAGAGAAATCAAGAGTAGGGCCACCGATAGCCCGTAAGCTATAGACAAGATAGTTCTCGTGTCTTCTCTTGATAACTGAAATCCGACAATCATAGCCATCGCTAGAGCGAACGTAGGCAAAATAGCGATAGCAAACGCGATCCAGTGCAGGTTCTTTCTCGTCATAGAAATTCTTCCTCATTCCTAAGTCGTGTCGACTGAGTAGACAATGTCTGATAACCACCTAAATTATTACTTGTTTCCCCAAATATAACAGCCCTTCTCATCGCTGAGAAGGGCTGTCGTTTTTTGCTTAGGCTGACGCTTTGTCTGCGTCTTCTTGTGCTTTCAACTCTTCACCATACGACACGCGGTCTTGCATACGGACGAACGGGAGGTAGACGGCTACGGCCATAGCGATGGTTACAATCTGTAAGAGCGCTGCACGCCATCCGCCGATCAAGAAACCAGAGATGACCGGTGGTGTCGTCCAAGGCACTTGAAGCGCGTTGAACGGGTCGACCCAGCCCCAAAGGATTGAGAAGTACACCATGAACGAAGCAATCGCTGGAACGATGACGAATGGTACGAACATGATCGGGTTGAACACGATCGGCATCCCGAAGATGACCGGCTCGTTGATGTTGAAGAGACTTGGTGCGAGTGAGAGCTTACCGAGTTGCTTCAAGTGAGCCGAACGGGCGACGATGAGTGTCGCGATGATGAATCCGATTGTGATTCCTGATCCACCGAGCTTCGTGAACACGTCGAGGAACTGGATTGTAACGATTTTCGCGTTCTCACCGGCAACGAGTGTTTCACCTGAATCAAGGATTGCTTGGTTTTGAAGCGCGTTCGCTGTAAGGAGTGGTCCCATGATACCCATGATGATGGCAGCTCCGTGAATTCCACACCACCACATGACTGACATGAGCACCATGATGATAACGGCTCCGGCAAGTGTGTCGGTCAAGTTTTGAAGTGGTGCTTGAAGCACGTCATAGACGACTTCAGTGAACGTACGATCTGCAACCGCTTGGAAAGTCGCAAACGTCGCGACCGCAAGTGTGATAATCGCAAGACCAGGGACAAGTGCTGAGAATGAGTTCGATACGCCCGGTGGAACACCGTCAGGCATTTTGATGCTGATGCCGCGTTTGATGAACTGCGAATAAATAAATCCAACGACCAATCCGACGACGATGGCAGCGAGGACACCTTGTCCGCCTGTCCATACTTTCGGGATGACTCCGCCGACTGTTTCTCCACCTTCAGAGAGGACAGACGCTTGCGTGATGATCAAGAACGAGATGATTCCGAGAATACCAGCTGGTACGCCTTCGATCTTTTCATTTTTCACGTACGAGTAAGCGATTCCGAATACACCGATCAAGGCGAGAATGTCAAACGTCGCACCGACGACTTGCGTGAGCGGGAGCGTCCAATCGGCTCCGAACAGACCTGACATGAATTCGGCCCAGCCTGGAATCGGGAGCGCGAGGATGAGCAAGAACAATGACCCGATGATCGTCATCGGCATCGTCAGGATGAACCCGTCCTTAATTGCAAGGACGGGCTTGGCGTTCGCGAAACGAACGAACCCTGGCGTGAATTTTTCAAATACGGTTTCTAAGCGGCTCATGGGGAACCTCCTTATAGGTTTTCAGCGCGAGTAGCGATAATGTCTTTGTACCAGTAGAACGATTTTTTCTTCTTACGAGCAAGTCCGTTGGCGTGGTCCACGTAGATGAAGCCATATTGCTTCTTATATCCGTTGAGCCAGCTGAGGAGATCGATGGCCGACCAAGCGTAGTAACCTGCAACGTTGACACCTTGTTCGACAGCGTGTTTCACGGCGCGGATATGACCTTCGATGTATTCGATTCGAGCGTCGTCGACGATTTCTCCGTCCACGATCGGGTCGACATCACCGAGACCGTTCTCTGTGATGTAGATTTTCACATCGCCGTAACGATCTTTGAGCATGTGCATGCCGTCAAGGAACGCTTCCGGTGAGATTTCCCAAGCCCATTTCGTGTAGACCTTGTCATCCATCATGACCGTCTTATAGACGCCATCGAATGAAGGGTTACCCGGACGGCCTGTCGAGTTCTCGCGGCCACCGGCCATGACGAGCACCGAGTCATTTTTCATGACGCGTTGCGGGCTGTAGTAGTTGAGGCCGATGAAGTCGTTCATCGAAGCCGTGCGCTTCAAGAGGTCGAGCTCTTCGTCTGTCATTTCAGGGAGAAGGCCTTGCTCCTCGAGTCCTTTCACGACGTATGCTGGATATTCACCTTTCAAGATCGGGTCATAGAACCAGTGCGTCGAGTAGGCATTCGCGTGCATTTCAGCGAATTTGTTCTCTTCGGCGTCATCGATGCTGAAGGCCGGGTTGAACACGTGTGTGATTCCGATTTCGCCTTCATATCCGTTTTGTTTGAACAACTCGACGGCACGAGCGTGAGCGACGAAGACGTGGTGTGTCGTTTGGAAGTATCCTTTGACGTCGCCTTCGATACCGGGCGGGTGTGCCCCAGTCAAGTAGCCGAGCGAGCAGAAGATGACCGCTTCGTTGAATGTGATCCAGTGACGGACACGGTCGCCGAACGATTGGAAGCAAGTATCGGCAAAACGGACGAATGCGTCAACCGTCTCTGGGTTTTTCCAGCCGCCTTTTTCTTCAAGCGCTTGCGGGAGGTCCCAATGGTAGAGTGTCACGAACGGGACGATGTTGTGCTTCAAGCACTCATCGATCAAGTTGTTGTAAAACTCGAGTCCTTTTTCGTTCACTTCACCTGTGCCGTTCGGGAAGACGCGCGGCCATGAGATTGAGAAGCGATATGATTCGAGTCCCATCTCCGCCATGAGCGCGATGTCTTCTTTATAACGGTGGTAATGGTCGACTGCGACGTCGCCGTTTGTATCTTCAAATGTTTTCCCAGGAATTTTCGAGAAGACGTCCCAGTTCGAGAGTCCTTTCCCGTCCTCGTTCCATGCGCCCTCGACTTGGTAAGAAGCCGAGGCAGCGCCGAACAAGAAATTGTTTGGCATTTTCAAAGTGGTCACCTCAGTTTATTTATTCGCGAGTTTCAATGCGTGGTCTAATACTTTCGTTCCGTTCATCATGCCGTAGTCGACAGTGTTGATGACGTCGATTGGAACGCCCTTCGGCTCACAGATTTGTTTGCCTTTCGCGAGCAAGTATTTGACTTGTGGTCCGAGAAGCGCGACGTCGAGGTTATCCACGTACGTTTCCATTTCTGATTCTGGGTAAGCAGCGATTTCAGCCTCAAGGCCTCGTTCAGCGGCAACCGCTTTCATTTTTTCTACTAACATACTTGTTGACATACCTGCTGCACAGAAGAGTCCGATTTTCATCATTTTTGATCCATTCCTTTCAATTGGTTGATTTCGTTTTGCATGTTCATCATATAGCCGAGCATCTCTTTAACGAGGATCGTGTTCATCAAGTGATCTTGTGCGTGCACCATGAGAACGCCGACCGTAGCCGTTTTCCCTTGTGCCTCGAGTGTGACGAATTTCGTCTGGATAGCGTGTGCTTCTTTCAATGTCGCGTCACCAGCTTTTACTGCCTCAGCCGCTTCATCTGCTTTGCCTTCTTGCATCAACAGCATCGCGTGATGGTAGCTCGCTTTGGCGTCGCCTGAGAGAGCGATTAAACCGAAGATGTCTTCGGGAGTAATTTCGATTGTTTCAGAAACCATAGTATCTCTCCTTTTTTGTATGGATAACCAAAATTCATAGGTACAAATTCTACAAGTTGATAGTAGCACGATACCGCTTACATGTAAACCCTTTCTTTTCGTCCGAAATGTGAACATGAAAAAACGCACACGAGAACAATCTCTCGAATGCGTTTAGGACTTGATGTTAGAGACTTTGAGCATCTTAACATGGCGGAAATGATGTGTCGAGCGCGATACGTCGAAGATTTGACCGTTCGTCAAATAGACGGTGTTGTCGACGAGAAGGGCCGGATCGTTCTCTTTCAGCCCGAGCAGTGCCGCGTCTTCCGCGTTCAAAAAGTCGGCGTAAATGACACGGTCGGCAAAACCGATGGCGAGCTTCTGGTCGTTGCGGAAGTAGTTGTAGATCGACTTCTCGGTGATGTTCCGGTCGAGATAGACGACGAGGTCTTTTCGGAAATACGAGTCCTCGACCGAGAACGGATGGTCATCGACGAGCCGGAGACGTTTGACGTAGTAGACGGGCGTCCCGACGTTGCACTTCATCCGTTCGGCCACTTCATCGTTCGCTGTCGTCAATTCGAAATCAAGGACTTGCGTCTCGACTTTCCGTCCACTGAAGTCGCTCGTGAGACCTTGCAACTTCTCGAGGTTCACGTAATCGCTCATATAATGGTCACGGACGAAGACGCCGCTCCCTTGGACTTGATAGACGTACCCTTTGTTGACGAGAATCTCGATCGCTTTTCGAACCGTGTTGCGGCTGACGCCATACTTGTTGGCGTACTCGTCCTCGGTGAGGAGCTTGTTCGTATGTTGATAGACGTGATTCATAATGTCCGTCTCAATCTGTTCGGCGACTTGTTTATACTTTGGAGCCATCAGGGTCTGCACCTTTCACATGAAAATTTGTAGGTATGAATACGCTATCAGTATATCAGAAATTGAATCAGGGTGGCGGACAATCCTTCGGCAATTGTTGAAAAACGTCGAACGATTCATTGCGAGAATATTTGGAAAATATGAAACAATTAGAGGATAGGGCACGTATCAGTAAGGTAAGGATTGTAATGAAAGGGTGTGCCTTAAGTGAAAGAGACACGTTGGTATATGGAGGAGGACACATGGGGGAAGTCACCTCTTCGCATAAGCTATGCTTCCCTTGCGTTCGCATTTATGGCGCTCGCTATATCCTTCTTCGGAAGTTATTTATGGTTGACCATTCCGCTTGTCGTGATTGGAATCGCCATGATTGTGTTGGATGTGAAAAAGTATCGAATGCGGCGTGCGCATATAAGCGAACAAGATTTAGTGCGCTTACTTAAGTGGGATTTCGCATATGATTTGGTGAACTCGACGATTCTCATTTCAATAACCGTAGCGCTCCTCTTCTTGCAATATGACAGTTTGACGATATTCATTGTACTGCTCCTATGGGTAGTGTTCGGTCGATCATTCCAGAAGCAGTTAAGTGAACGTCTCCCATTGTTAGAGCAATCAGAGAAGGAACGACACAAGCGATGAATGAGCGGATGACACAAGAGAGGGCATGGAACCGACTTTTTGATCAATGGATTTTTGGTCTTTTTGGAACATTTTTCGTCCTGATGCTACCGATTGATTTGTGGATGGATGACCTCAAGTGGGGCGCCCTGTACATCGCGTTTACACTCATTCCACTCAATATTTTATATATGAAACGTTATCGTATGCGCCTAACATTCCACCCAGAATTGAAGGGATTGTATAGACGCCAACTTGCGCGAGACGGCGTGAACAGTGTCGCTTTTTTTCTCGCGTTAAATCATCAACTTTTGTTCACGGCAAACGTGACTTATGTGTGGGTCACGGCCTTCATCGGAGGGGCCGTACTATGGACGTGGAACGTTGAAATGCAAACGAAACGTCATGATATAGAGTATAAACATTTAGACAAGGAGGCGATCTAAGATGGAACGAGATGTGAAATGGATTCAACAGATGCGGCGATATAGTGTTCCGGTGTTGATACTATATGTCACAGCCGTCATCGTCGCCCTCTTGCTGGAGAAAATGTGGCTCATTCCCATCATGGGTTCGGTCTCTTTCATAATCATCGCGACAGGCTATAAAGAAATGCGCATCATGTGGAGGATGACGGAGCATCCTAAGGCTCATCGAATCCTTATTCTCCAATACGTGTTTGAACTGATGGACGCGTTTTTGTTGACGACACTCATGGTGACGCTGCTGACAGCGGAAGATCTCGGTCTCTTGATCGGTCTCTTTTTTGGGATATGGGGAGCCTTGAGTCCGATTCGGCAGAAGTGGTTTGTCAAAAAACTCAAACAGGTCGAACCAGAAATGCCGACGTATGAGGAAGTGATTGAAGGGAAGGTCCCAAATGGATCGTCAATTTGATATCTCGTTAGAACGTGCCAAACAATTCGAACGGCTCTTTGGCTGGCCGATACTATTCATTTTCTTGATCTCGTTAGTCGTTATGTTATGGACACAGGCGACGTGGGTCATCCCAGTCATGTTAGTCGTATCTATGGGAATGGCCTATAAAGGATACATGGAATATCGAGTCGTACGTCATTTTGCCGAACATCAAGCTGTCGTGCAGGTGTTACGTTACCGACTCATTGACTGCTGGATTAGAGCCGCTTCATTATTTGCGCTGTTCATTCCGCTGTACGTAAACGAGGGTGCCTTTATTTTAACTGGCGGCGTAGTCGCCCTTTGGAATTTAACAGGATCTTATCGGGAGAAAAAATGGAAACAACGAATCGAGCTGCATCAACCGCAGTTGCTAACCTATTCAGATATATTGGAAAAAGAGAAAGACTCATGGGATTATCGCCAAAAATAAAATTACAAATCAATACGATTTTAAAAAAGTAGAAGTGTGGTGACGAAAGGTTTACGATGCTAGCCATACTTTTGACGAGTGAATCGACGGGCTCACAATCTTTCTATATGTTCCTCGCTTCTTAACTTACTTTTCCGGCGGTCAAGTATTTGATAAAACGGTTCGAGTGTGTCATTTAGCAAAAAAAAACGGCGTGTGATCCGACGATGCCGGCATATGATCAAGTAATCGAAAGGATGAGTTGAATGGAGTTATCACCACAATCAAAACAACAAATTGATACGATTCTGCGATTTGAAAAGTGGACCGGTTGGGGTTTTGGCATTCTGGCTGTTTCTGCAATCGTTGGGATGCTCGTTTACGCATCGTACTGGGAGATGCCCGATTCGTTTTTTCTAGTGTTCTTAGTAGCGATTTTCGCTATGTTGATTAGCATCGAAACGACTCGATTCCTCATGTGGCTCCGGTTCGTGAAAAACGAAAAAGCACGAAAGCTGCTTACGCTGCGGTACACGGTTTATTTGATTGGGTTTAGCGCAATCGGATACTACGGGGTCGTCGTATTTTATGAGACGACACAACCACAAACGTTCCAGACATTCTTGTTGTCGCAAGCCTTTTTCTGGGGAGCTGCCTTTTTGGGAAGATGGCTCGACCGTATCATCCAAAAGCACGACGGTCATTATTTAACGGGAGAGGATTTAAAACTGATTCGGGAAGCCCGTGAGATCGAGAAGGAACGAAAACATGGATAAGCGCAGCCAAATGCGAGAATTGACGGCGTTCGATCAGAGAAAGCATTCCACACAAGTGTTCTTGTCAGCGGTGTTGGCCGCACTTCTATTTTTCTCATTAGAGTATAATTGGCTCTCACCAATGACAGTCATATTTCTCAGTGTCGCAGCGGGTCTTCCTGATTTTCGTAAGATGTGGCAACGCGAGAACATCAAAAAGCAGTTTTTGAAGTCGGATGCAGCAAAGCGCCTCATCCATCTCAACTCCATCTTTGGACTCGTGACGCTACCATTATTCCTAGTGTGGGTTTATGCATTGCTCACGGATTTGATTACACTCCAAACGTTCGCTTTGATTGGGCTAGGAGCATACGTGCTCGCTATTCTTGAGCATCGTCTGTACGAGCGTCACATGGCTCAGCTCGACGATCACTACGTCACGGAAGCCGAATTGAGAGAAGAGCAAAAGTGGGGGAGCGCTTAGGCGCTTCCTTTTACATGTTGAAGGGGGAACAATTGATGAAGCGGAAGGTATGGATCATTTCAGGTCCGGCTGGTGTCGGAAAGTCGACGACGGCGAGACGGCTCGCTCAAGACATGGAGAAGAGTGCATATGTGTCTGGTGACGACATCAGTCATATGACGGTGTCCGGTCGTGAAAGGCCATGGGAATCGGAGCGGGCGAACGACCTGGTATGGAAGAACATCGTATCTTTAACCAATAATTTTCTTGAGGCAAGCTATGACGTCGTCGTGGATTGGGTCGCGTTTTGGAAAGATGTGAAGCGCTACACGGCGCACTGGATTGAACAAGGTATTGAAGTGCGCTACGTCATCTTATGGGCGGAGCAAGACGTTCACGTCCAACGTGATCAACACCGGCCGAGCGATGCGCAGATGGGGGAGCGGGTCATCATATTGCGGAATGAGTTTCTAAGCTCGGGTGCACCGGACCGTTACTATTTAGACAACACGGTCGGTGAGTGGAGTGAGACGATTCAACAGCTTCAAGAAAGCGAACAATTCGTGCTGACAAATTTGCAACAAAGTGGAGCCAGTACATGAGGATTGCGACGTTCAACCTCTGGAACAATCCGACATTATGGTCGGAGCGGATCGAGTCCATCTGTGCCACAGTGAAGATGATTGACGCCGATGTGCTGGCGCTTCAAGAAGTCAAAACGCATGTGGAAGGGGAGCAAGGCATCAGTGTGGCCGAGCAAATCGCCCACGAAACGGGCTATCCGTTTTGCGTATTTCTCGCCTATCCGGACTCACCCGATGAAGGGCTCGCTGTCTTAAGTAATATTCCGCTCGATACGAATGATGCGATTTGGCACCACGAGTTAGAAGAAGCGAACTACTGTGCGATGCGGGTGACGTTTCAAGCAGGAGGTCACGCGTTCGGATTGACGAACGTCCATTTGAATTGGAGGTCGCCGGTCATTCGGGAAGCACAAGTGCAGGCGGTCCGCGATTGGATTGGTGAGGGAGAACGTTACGAGCTGCTATGTGGTGACTTCAATGACAATCCGCAGTCGGAGATTTATCGTGATTTGACCGCACATCGTTGGATCGATGTCGCCACATGTGATCGTGGTGGGGATGAGCCGACGCTGGATTATGGACACAATCCGTATTTGAAGCAGGATTCTTTGCAGAAACAACCAGCACGCTATGATTGGATGTTATTGCGTCACGACGAAGGGGAGGTCCCGCTCATCTCGAGCGTGGACGTGTTTGGGAAGACGTCCGATTCGATCACCGACGTGCTGCCGAGTGATCATTATGGGGTCCTACTCGACATCGACATCTCTTAAAAAAGGGGGAACGCTTAGGCGCTCCCCTTTTTTCATTTAAACGTACGGATGACGAAGTAGAGGCAGATGAGGAACGGAATCAAGAAGAAACTCCCAATCCACTCGCCTTGTCCGAATAGAAGCCAAGCGAAGAGCTGAAACGATAAGACACCGCCGGCAGCAAGTCCGGCAAAGCGATACGCTTTCGGGCGAAGCGACGGGTCATCCCACCATTCTTTAAAGAACGGGAAGCTGAACAAGAGCGCGAGCGCCAAGAAAAAGGCGGCCGGAAACACGAGAAAGTCCCCAACTTCACTCTGTCCTTCGATTTGCAGCCATTTCGATGCGGTCGATAAGATGATGCCGATGACGAGAAAGACGATGTTCATAGCCATTCCTCCACTCCATCTAATAGATACTTCCATCATGACCGAACCAGCTCGACGAGACAAGCCTGTTGAAAAAAGTAGCTTTTTAGTGAAAGTGGTGACTTTTACATGAACAGTAAAAAAGTATTGAAGCGCGTTGTGACAAAATCGCTATTCGTTTACATCTAGAACCGCTAGCATGAAAGGGTATCTGGAGAAACGGCCAGCTATGAAGGAAAAGCGCCAGAACTCTAAGGAGTTGACGAGGTGGGGGTAATCGATGTTTCGGCGGATGCCTCCTAGTCGCCTGTCACGACTAAAAGTGTTCTTTTAAAACGTTCGGGTGACCGGACGGACAATGAGGAACACGTTGACAGCACTCTAAAAAGCCCGTTTCCTTTTTCGAGAAATCGAATCGATGAGGAGAATTGTTATGTGTGGAATTGTAGGAATGATTGGTCAAGTCGGAACGAAAGAGATTTTATTAAAAGGGTTGGAGAAGCTCGAGTATCGGGGCTACGACTCAGCCGGAATCGCGCTCGTCGGTGATGATGTCCATGTATTCAAAGAAGTCGGTCGCATCGCCGCACTTCGTGACATCGTACCGGTCGAAGCGGAAGGCGCCATCGGCATCGGCCACACACGTTGGGCGACACACGGCGTGCCGAGCGTCCCGAACGCCCACCCGCACCAAAGCACGACGGGCCGCTTCACGCTCGTCCACAACGGTGTCATCGAGAACGACGAGCAGATCAAGGCGACGCTCGACGTCCCGTTCCTCTCGGAGACGGACACGGAAGTCATCGTCCAGTTGATGGAGAAGAACTTCGTCGTGCTAAATGACGTTGAGGCGGCGTTCCGCAAGACGTTGGCTGAGCTCCACGGCTCATACGCGATCGCGATGATCGACTCGGAGGATCAAGAGCGCCTCTACATCGGCAAGAACAAGTCACCACTCCTCGTCGGACTCGGCGACGGCACGTTCAACGTCGTGGCGTCTGACGCGATGGCGATGCTCCAAGTGACGGACCAGTACCTCGAGCTCCACGACGGCGAGATCGTCATCTTGACGCGCGAATCGGCGACGATCAAGACACTCGACGGCGAGGTCCTCGAACGTGCCCCGTACACGGCCGAGATCGATGCGTCAGACATCGAGAAGGGGACGTACGCGCACTACATGTTGAAAGAGATGGACGAGCAACCGGCCGTCATCCGCAACATCATCCAGCACTACCAGAACGACGCCGGTGACATCGAGCTCACGGAAGGCGTGCGCTCGCTCGTCTCGGAAGCGGACCGCATCTATATCGTCGCCTGTGGCACGAGTTATAACGCTGGGCTCGTTGGAAAAGACATCCTTGAGCGAATTGCCGGCATTCCGACCGAGGTCCACGTCTCGTCAGAGTTCGGCTACAATATGCCGCTCTTAAGTTCACGTCCGCTCTTCGTCTTCTTGTCACAGTCTGGAGAGACGGCTGACAGCCGGGCCGTCCTCGTCGAAGTGAAGAAGCGCGGCTACAAGGCGCTCACGATGACGAACGTGTCAGGGTCGACGCTCTCACGTGAAGCGAACGAGACGATGCTCCTCCACGCCGGCCCGGAGATCGCGGTCGCGTCGACGAAAGCATACACGGCCCAAATCGCCGTGCTCGCGATTCTCGCCTACGACATCGCCCGCGCGAACGGGAAAGAGTTGCCGTTCGAATTGATGCCGGAACTCGCGCGCGTCGCGACGATCATGGACTCGATCATGTCACAAAAAGAGCTGTTCGAAGATTTGTCGGACCGCTACTTGAAGACGACACCGAAGACGTTCTTCATCGGACGCGGACTCGATGCGTCGGTCTGTCTCGAAGGCGCGCTCAAAGTAAAAGAAATCTCGTATATCCAAGCAGAAGGCTACCCGGGCGGAGAGCTCAAACACGGTTCGATCGCCTTGATTGAAGATGGCACACCGGTCATCGCGCTCATCTCGCAACCGAAGACGAACTTGAACATTCGCGGCAACGTCAAAGAAGTCGTCGCCCGTGGTGCGAACGCGTGTATCATCTCGATGCAAGGCGTCGAGCATGAGAACGATGAGTTCATCTTGCCGCACGTCGAACCGATTCTCGCCCCGCTCATCACGGTGTTACCGGTTCAACTCATGGCGTATTACGCCGCGCTCGCACGTGGCTGTGACGTCGATAAACCGCGTAACTTGGCGAAATCGGTGACGGTTGAATAATTTCAAAAAATAATGCTTACGAAGCAGGCCTCCAACTTGCTACACTATGAAAATCAGTTTGTAGAGATATCGGTCATAGACCGAAAATATATGTCGCAAGATACGTCTACCCTCTGAAATCATATGTTGTATGGAGGCTTACTTATGTACCAAGAAGACCGATTACCTCAAAGTCCAAAAGAAGGCGTCTTGTTCATGCTGATCATTTCGATTTTGTCCGTGAACACGATCGCGCCGATCATCGTCGGGATGGAACGCGGCTTTAGTGTCGCCCATTATATCGACACGCTCAAAATCATCCCGTTCGCCTGGATCGCGCTCATGATCTTGATTCGCTTCATCGTCAAACCGGCAGCCGGGATGCTATTCAAACGATTTGCCGGAGAAATGGATGGCTTTAACGCCCGTATCTTATTGAACATCGTGTTGAACGTCTCGCTGATCTCATTGTTCATGACGATCATCGGACCGTGGATCGGGATGGGGGAGATCAATTTTGATACGTTGCAACACTTCTTCCCGACGTGGTTCCGCAATTTCGGTATCGCGTTCTGGGTCGAGTTGTTGTTCGCCCAACCGATTGCCCGTGCCGTCATGAAGTCGATTCATGCACGGAATCGCTTGAAGACCGCCTAACTTTAGACACAGCATCTTTCCGATTGAGGAAAGGTGCTTTTTACTGCTTGCCGATATCTTTGCCAACAAGCAAAATAGTAGGTGGAGTAAGCGGTTGCATCGTATGGTTAGATAAAGATAAGCGATGAAAGAAGGTCTGACATGAACGTATATATTGCCTGTCCATGCGGGTTCGTCACGAGCGCGATGGCGGCGAAGCTGTTTGCCGAAGCGTGTTCGGGAAAATTGTCGTGTGTGATTCAACACGGCACGTATCGGGACATCCCGGAAGACGTGGATTGGATTATCTATCAAGCCGGGACTGAGACGGTCGATCATCCGACCGCGCACGTTCGCTCGGTCAGACACATGTTATCGCTCACGGAATATCGACAACTCGTCGAGGAATGGGTGAATGGATATGAAACATGAGTGGAGCGCCCGAGAGCGCTCGATTTTACTACATCTATTGGCAACGGAGACATCAACACCGCTCGCGGAGATCGCGCAAGCGGTCAATTTGTCTGAGCGGACGATTCAACGGGAGCGTCAACTGCTCGAGGGCATCTTGCGCGAGTTCGAGTTGGAACTCGCTTGGCAGCGCGGGCACGGCCTCAGTCTCATCGGGCGTTCCGACGCGAAACAGCAACTACGGGAAGACTTGATTTTGTCGGCCGAGGCGATTCCGACGGCCGAGGACCGCATCTTCGAACTCGCCTGGCGGCTTCTATTTGAAAAAGACACGCTCAAGCTGCAGGCGGTCGCGAAACAGATGCACGTCTCTCCGAGCACGCTCACACAAGACTTGGAGAAACTCGATCGTTGGTTCGATGAGTATCACCTTGAAGTCGAGCGGAAAAAAGGGGTTGGCGCGCGGGTGCTCGGCCTCGAAGCCGAGAAGCGGAAGCTGATGATCAATGCGCTGCTCGCTCATTGGGACACGCTCGCGTTCTATCGCTTCGTGCGTGGGGAGGATGACTACATCCCGACCTTTTTGAAGACCGTCCCGTGTGACGTTATGCTCGAGGCGCTTCGTGACGGTTATGACTATCTAAAGGAACATCCGTATGAGCGGATGGACGATCGGACCATCATGCGGGTGACGTTCGCCTATGGCGTGCAACAAGCCCGTCTGGACGCCGGCTTCTTCCTCGAGATGTATACGAAAGGCCGTTCGGACGATTACTTGAAGGTCGCGTCTGATATGGAGACGGCCCTCGGGACGCCGTTCTCGATGGCGGAGCGGGTCTGGTTCGCTGAAGAAGCGAACCGGCTCCGGTCGTTGAAGGAACAGATGAAAGAAGATGAGGAAGAACGCTGGGTCATGCAGATCCGCGTCCATAAGCTCATCCATCACGTTTCACTGATTCACGGGTTCGCCTTCACGGACGATGCCGCGCTCGAAAAAGGACTGCTGGCCCATATCTTATCGAGTATGCACACCCAAGCCCTTCCGGATACGGATACGGTTCGTCCGCACATCGACCGTGACTATCCGCATTTACGTTCGGCGATTCAACAGGCGGCCGATATCGTCTTCGGGACAAACACGTTCACGGAAGAAGAGACGGTGTTTTGGGCGATGCATTTCGCCGCCGCGCTCGTCAAACCGGTTCGGCGCCGGGAATATCGAGCCCTTGTCGTCTGTTCGGCCGGTCTCGGCTCCTCGAAGATGCTCGTCAACCGGGTCAAACAAGAGTTTCCAGAGATGCAGGACGTCGTCAACTCGTCGTTGTTCGGGCTCGAACAGCATCGACTCGACGACTATGACGTTATCTTGTCGACCGTGCCGTTGCCGCCGTTATCAGTGCCGACGCTCATCGTCAACCCGCTGTTGACGAACGAAGAAGTGCAACGCGTCCGCCACTTGCTGTTATCGCTCCCACAGTCGTTCCAAACGAAAGAGAAGAGCCACTCGACGATGCTCGACTTCAATGAACTCGGTGCCCTCGTCGAGACGTTCGAACGGATGGACCGGCAGTTCGATCTCGTCACGCTCGATAATAGCGACCGACTTGAAGACATCTTGCTCGATATCGGGACGCATCTAGAAGAACGCGGACTTGTCCAAAGCGGCATCCAGTTATCGGCCCAACTGCTCCGGCGTCATGAAGTGGCGGGGCTTGGGATCCCGGGCACGAAACTGGCCTTGTTCCATGGGCGTCACGCCTCGATTGAACGAGCGAGTGTATTCGCTTTCGACTTGAATCAATCGATCCCGCTCCTCATGATGGACCAATCGACCGAACCGGTATCGCGTCTGCTCGTCCTGCTCGCACCGGAAGAGGCAGCGGACGTCGAACTCCAGTTCCTCAGTGCCGTCAGCGGATCATTGATTGAGAGCGAACAACATATGAACTTATACAGTAACGGTTCAAAGAAAGAACTGCGTCTCTTGCTTCATGAATGTATGAAGAAAATGATTCAAGACACGCTGCACGAGAAATGACCCGCCGTGGTCATTTTTTTATTTGGCACAGAATGTTGCCAAAATATGAACTGGATTGAATTGAGAAAGCGCTTACGCTGAGACTACAATACGAGTGTAGAGCACAAACCGGTTAGCTACACTACAACAATCTACCTTTCACAATAATCGACTGGAGGTTTTATACATGGCGAATGCGCAAGCTGGCTCGGGCGGGGTTCGAGTCAAAGTACAACGGTTCGGGAGTTTCCTGAGCGGAATGGTCATGCCAAACATCGGCGCCTTCATCGCCTGGGGGATCATCACCGCCCTCTTCATTCCAACGGGCTGGTGGCCGAATGAAAAATTAGCAGAACTCGTCGGTCCGACGATCACGTATCTGTTACCGCTCTTGATCGGGTTCACCGGCGGTAAGTTGATTCATGACGTACGAGGCGGAGTCGTCGGGGTACTCGCCACGATGGGGGTCATCGTCGGGACGGACATTCCGATGTTCCTCGGTGCGATGATCATGGGTCCACTCGGTGGATATGTCATTAAACAATTTGACCGCCTCATCGAAGGCAAAGTCAAAGCTGGATTTGAAATGCTCGTCAACAACTTCTCGGTCGGTATCATCGGTGGTCTTCTCATGATCGGTGGCTTCGAAGTGTTCGGTCCAATCATGAGCGGCCTTGATAAAGTCATGGCAGCCGGTGTCGACTGGATCGTCGGCGCGAAACTGTTGCCGATCGCCAGTCTATTCATCGAACCAGCGAAAATCTTGTTCTTGAACAACGCCATCAACCACGGGATCTTGAGCCCGCTTGGTGTCGATCAAGTGGCGGACGCCGGGAAATCGGTCTTGTTCTTACTTGAGGCAAACCCGGGACCAGGTCTTGGTTTACTGCTCGCTTACATGGTGTTCGCTAAAGGTGCGGCCAAACGGACGGCACCAGGGGCAGCGATCATTCACTTCCTCGGTGGGATTCACGAGATTTACTTCCCATACGTCTTGATGAAACCAATCTTGATCCTTGCGATGATCGCAGGGGGCGCAACAGGGGTCTTCACATTCGTCTTATTCGATGTCGGTCTCGTCGCACCAGCGTCACCAGGTAGTATCTTTGCAATCCTTGCGATGGCGTCACGCGGTTCATACCTCGGACTTGTGACAGGGATTCTCTTGTCGGCAGCGGTCACGTTCGCCGTGGCCAGCGTCATCTTGAAATCAAGTGCGGCCGAAGAAGTGTCACTCGAAGAAGCGACACAAAACGTCAGCGCGATGAAAGGCAAACAGTCGTATGCGTCAGCTCTCGTTCACGACCGTCTCGATAAAGTCGATCACATCATCTTCGCTTGTGACGCCGGGATGGGTTCGAGCGCGATGGGTGCCTCGGTACTTCGCAATAAAGTGAACAAGGCGAATTTGCCAATCAAAGTCACGAACACGTCAATCAGTCAATTGCCGAAAGACGCTCAATTCATCATCACCCATGAGGATTTGACGGACCGGGCCGAGGCACAAGTGCCGGATGCGATTCACCGTTCGGTCACGAACTTCTTGAACGCAGACTACTACGATCAATTGATTGAAGAAATCAAAGCAGAACGCAGCAAAATCTCATAACACAACAGACAGAGACAAAGGCTTAAGGTATAGGAGGAACTAAAATGCCATTCATTCAGACAGAGATGATTCGACTCAACCAATCGTTCAACACGTCGGCCGAAGCGATCGACGCAGCCGGTGAAGTGTTAGAAGCAGCCGGATGCGTGTCTCCGGCTTACGTCCAAGCGATGCATGCACGTCAAGCGCTATCAAGCGTTTATATCGGGAACCAAGTCGCGATTCCGCACGGGACTGAGGAAGCGAAATCCGCCGTTCAAAAGACGGGGATTTCCATCCTTCAAGTGCCGGCCGGCGTCGATTTCGGTGGCCAGACGGCGAAACTCGTCATCGGGATTGCTGGTGTGGATGATGAACATTTGGAACTCCTGTCCCAAATCGCAGTCATCTGTTCAGATGAGGATAATGTCGAGCGTCTTGTACAGGCGAAGACGAAAGAAGAGATTTTGTCGTTATTCATGGAAGAGGTGGCGTAATGAAAGCCGTACATTTCGGAGCAGGGAATATCGGACGTGGGTTTATCGGATTGTTGCTTAATCAGAGCGGCTACGAGGTCACGTTCGTCGATATCAATGATACCGTCATCCAGGCGTTAGAAGACAAACGGTTCTATGAAGTCGGATTTGCCGAAGAAGGCGTCGACAACGTCGTCGTCGATCGGGTCCGCGGCGTCAACAGTTTGACCGACCCGGAACGCGTCATCGCCCTCATCGCCGAGGCCGATCTCGTCACGACCGCGGTCGGACCGACGCTGCTACCGAGAGTCGCCCCCCTCATCAGCGAAGGGCTCCGTGACCGAGAGACGTCGGCACCGGTTTATGTGATTGCTTGCGAGAACATGATCGGTGGTAGCGCATCACTTCATCAAGCGATCGAAGCATCAGGTGGTATCGGGACGGCCAATGCTTCGTTCCCGAATGCGGCCGTCGACCGGATCGTCCCGTTGCAGCAACACGCGGACCCGCTGTTCGTCGAGGTCGAGACGTTTTACGAATGGGTCATCGAGACGAAAGGATTGGCCGAGCGGCCCCCGCTTCAAGGTGTGACGTGGGTCGACGAGATTGGGCCATACATCGAGCGGAAGCTGTTCACGGTCAATACCGGTCACGCCATCGCGTCGTACATCGGTTCCTTGTTCGGGAAAGCGACGATCGACGAAGCGCTGAAAGACCGCCGTGTCCGTCAAGTCGTACAAGGTGCCTTGTATGAGACCGGTTGGCTTCTCCTCGAGAAGTACGGGTTCGAGGCGAAAGAACATAGCCAATACATTCAAAAGATCATCAAGCGGTTCGAGAATCCGAAGTTGAAAGATGAAGTCTCACGCGTCGCCCGCTCACCGATTCGGAAGCTCGGACCGAGTGACCGGCTCGTCAAACCGGCCCGTGAACTCATCGACAACGGCATCGAACCGAACGAACTGGCCTACGGGATCGCAGCTGCCTTAACCTATTACAACCCTGATGATTCAGAATCTTCTGAACTTTATGTGTCCATCGAAGAAGATGGCATCGTCTCGACGGTGGAAAAATATCTTCAATTGCATGAGGACGATACGTTGACGAAGCTGATCCTCGAACAATATCACTTGATTCGCGAACAAGAAAAAGCGCAAGTCTCGTAAATCAAATCTCCTATGCCCGAGCGGCATGGGAGATTTTTCGCATACAAAAAGACTGCAGCGCAGGGCTGCAGTCTCCTCAAGCTCGGGTTTTCCCGAACTCAATATAAGTGGTGACCGATTTGACGTGCTTCACGACGTCCTTCTCACGAAGGGGACGACTGAAGTAATAACCTTGAACGTAATCACACTGTTCGTTCAGCAACCATTCGAGTTGATCTGACGTCTCGACGCCTTCCATGAGCACTTTCATATTAAGGTTATGGCCGAGCTGGATCATCGAACGGACGATGGCTTCCTGGTTCCGGTCCGTGAACAAGTTGACGATGAACGACCGGTCGATCTTCAACACTTGGACCGGGAGCTCCCGCAATTGACGGAACGACGAGTAGCCGGTCCCGAAATCGTCGAGCGAGATCAAGATGCCGAACTGATGGAGCTGGGCAAGTTTCTCCCGTGTCGACGCCTCGTATGACAGCATCGACGACTCCGTCACTTCCAATTCGAGGAACATCGGGTCCATCCCGGTCTCATCCAAGATGGCTTGGAGTGACTCGACGAAATCTTCACGTGCGAATTGGAGCGGCGAGACGTTGACCGAAAGGGTGAATGGTTTCACACCAGACTTCTTCCAGCGCACCCAGGCTCGGCAAGACTCACGCATGACCCAACTGCCAATCGGATGGATGAGGCCCGTGTTTTCTGCGATTGGAATGAAGTCGGTCGGTGACACGTGACCGAGCTCGCGGTTGTTCCAACGAAGCAGCGCCTCAACGCCTTCGAGCCGGTTTTGCGTCAGCGACACTTTCGGCTGATACACGAGTGTGAACTCGTTCCGGTCGAGCGCATGCGTGAGCGCCTTCTCGATCTCGACGGTACGAAGGATTTGGTGCTTCGACTCGTCTTCGAACTCTTTAATTTGATTCTTTCCGGTCCGTTTCGATTCGTGGACGGCGAGGCGGGCGTATTGAACGAGCTCCTCGGCCGATGTCGTGTCTTTCGGATAATGGCTAACTCCGGCACTCATCGTCAGTTCGACGGTCGTGCCGTCGATATCGAACGGCTGAGAGATGGCTTTGATGCATTTCTCTGCCTTCTGTTTGGCAAGCGTACTCCGCTTGTCGAACAACAAGATGATGAACTCGGATGACCCGACGCGTGTCAATATGTCGTCCGGGTGAATCGTCACTTGCAGGCGTTCGGCGATTTGCATCGTCAATTCGTCCGAACCATGATGACCGAGCATGTCGCTCAAGAACCGCCAACGATCGATGTCGATGTAGAGACAAGCGACCGGGTCCTCGATTTGAATATGTTCGGCGAGAATACGTTCGAGCTTGTGCCGGTTCGGCAAATCCGTGAGCGTGTCGTGATACGCCATATGTTCGACGAGACGCTGTGAGGCGATTGTTTCTGAGACGTCACGGAGGAACCAAAGCATCTGGTCCATCGTTTCGCCTTTGAGTGGGTAACTCGTCACTTCGATCGTTCGGTCATCGATGTCGACGCGCCGTGGTTCATAAAACGGTTGATTGATCGTGAGCGACGGATGATAGTCTTGGAAAAAAGCATCTTCCTCGATTTCGTCAAACAAGCGATAGAAGGCCGTGTTCGCATATTGGATCATTCCATCTTTCGTCGTCGTGACGACGGCATCCGTCGTCGACTCAAGAATCGTCGCTTGAATGAACTCTCGTTTGCGAAGGTGACGATCGAGCGTGAGTGACAGGAAGAAAATTGCGAACAAGAGAATTGTGATTGCCGTGACGAGCCAAGCGAGTAACGACGGTTCGATCGCATTGGCGAACGGAGAATCCGTCTCGACGAACGTGAACGACGCGGCTAGCATCCCGACGAAGTGCATGCCGAAGATGGCGATGCCCATCAGCAACGAGAAAAATACTTTCAATTCGAGATCGATCTTTTGCTTGGCGTACTTCGAGAAGAAACCAATCCAGAGGGCGACGAGAGAGGCGCCAATCGCAATCAGAATCGATAACGCCGCAAGCCATGGATTATACGAAGTCACTACACCTTGCAGGGCGGCCATGCCGACATAATGCATGCTCGCGATACTGCCGCCCATCACAACCCCGGCACCGATCAAAGCGGGGCGGGTCGTGCGACGCGAGACGATCAAGAAGCCGAAAATACAGCCGGCCATGGCGATGATGACGGAAAATAGGACGAGCGGGATCGAATACGTGACCGGTCGCAACGCCTCATGCGCGAGCATGGCGATAAAATGCATCGACCAGATCCCGAGACCGAGCGTCGCACCTCCAGCTAAGATCCACACGTTCTGGACGGAACGGTTCGCTGAATTGACACGCCGTGCCAGCTCGATGGCGGCGTATGCAGAAACGGCGGCGATAATATAAGAGAGAATCACAAGAAAAACATTATGACTCATCGAGTGTTCGACTACTGGTTCCATGTGTACCTCGCTAAAGAATGTATTTTTTATAGTAATTCTAATTATACCCCGCAAAACAAAAGCCCACCTATCATTTTGCTTCACTTGTTGAAAATATTTTTTGCGTGAAATAGGGAAGCCAGGCAGAAAGCGGGTAAACTACGTGTAGAAGGAGGGGGACGCGTTGATTCCGACCAAAAAAGAAATCATTCTGTTTCTCCTCATCGCGTTCGGGTTCTCATGGCTGGCGTGGTGGGGGCTGTATATGTGGACCGGATTACCGATCCAGGTGATTGTCGTGATTGGGGCATTCGGTCCAAGCCTGGCGGGGAGCTATATGGCGTTCCGAGAGAATGGCTGGTTAGGAGTGAAGACGCTTTGGAAGCGAGGGTTCGAGTGGAAGATGCCCGTTCGCTATTACGCGTTTGGCCTCTTGTTCCTGCCTGTGTTGTTTTTGATTGCCTATTGGTGGTCCGATGCCGATGGCGCGTCGTTACTCGAACGTCCATGGCTCGTTGTTCCCTATTTCCTCTACATGTTGTTCCTTGGGGGAACAATCCAAGAAGAGTACGGGTGGCGCGGATATTTGCTCGATGCGTTTCAACTGAAAGTCACGCCCGTCAAGGCGAGCCTGTTCGTCGGCGTCATCTGGGCGGGCTGGCATATTCCGCTCTTCTTCATGGCGGGGACGGGGCAGTCATTGATCCCGTTTTGGGCGTATGGCTCGGCAATTCTGGCGTTCACGTTTATCATTTCGTGGCTCTATAACGTCACGACGATGAACTTATGGTCTGTGTTCTTATTGCACACGATGTTCAACGTCTCGTTCACGCTCGTTCCGTTAATTGAACCGGGCGCGTTTCCGATTGGATTTCTTCACTTGACGCTGTTACTCCTTACGACCGCGATCATCCTCGTCTGGCAGACACACGGTCATCTCGGTTATGATCACCTCGAGCAACTCGAAGCGGTCGAAGGATCGCATCAAGCGAACGTTACACCCAATCGGGACGCGGGTAAAGACTAGCACGTACAATTCAGGACTAGAGGGAAGTGGAGACATTGAACTTTCGCCCGCTTGACCGCGAAGACGTCAAACCGCTCCAACGACTGTTCATGGAGAGTCTGAGTGACTTGATTCGGCGAGAACAGTTTGAGGATGCCGATCTATTGGATGAAGAAGTAGAGCGATTGAACACGACCGTTCAGGACAGTTTCGAGGACGAGTCCGTTCAAATTTTCGTTGTCGTAAAAGACGACGTCATCGTGGGTACAGCGGCGATTTTACCTCCCAATGACATCATTACTGCCCATATCGACGTCGAACCGAACACGCCAGAAGTCGGTTGCATGTACGTGTCGCCTACGTCCCAACGTCAAGGGGTAGGTCACTTCTTGATTGAGAACATCAAACGACAATTGTCAGCGAACGGACAGACGGCGTTTTACTTGGATGCTGGCTTCCCGACGTCTCAAGCCTATTGGGAAAAGCGGCTCGGGCCGCCGACGTTGACGCTTGACCATTACTGGGGACCTGGCGCACCGCATAAGATTTGGCGTTGCACGACTACAGAAAAAGAGACCTGATTCGCATATGATATGCTCCCCAATAGGTAGACAGATGAAATAACAAATCTGTTTATCTGATTGGGGAGTGTTTTTTTATGGTGAGAAGTCGGCATTC
>NZ_JACSLL010000012.1:0-95224 GCF_018618135.1 Exiguobacterium sp. s28
ATGCGGCTCCCTGCTTGCCCCCAGAAAAGCGAGCTGTGCCCGGTCGGGCAAATAAAAAAGACTGCAGACAATGTTTTGTCTACAGTCTGGGGACTGACGTTTTCGTTCAGTTCCTTTGTTTTTTTTGCTACACTTATGTACGGAGAAAGAATTAAAGAGAAAGTCGAGGGGATAGACGTGACACCGTCACTCATCAAGATGTGGATTTCATTTGCGGGGATTGGAGCGTTTGCCATCGCCGCGCTTATGGTGGCAATCAGCCATACGAAGCTATCGGGATGGTTCGCGGCGCTCGTCCGCGTCATCGCATTCGTCATATTTTTATTTGGAACGATCATCATGATTTATGTGGTCGCTTCAGGACCGACAGGAGGATAACACGTGAAACGGATTTTGTTGGTCGCTAGTCTTTTGGCGGCGACCGTGCTCAGTGGATGTATGTTCCCGGACTCGAACCGGGTCGATAACGTGCCGTATGAAGATCAATTGACATCGGTCCAGACGGCCGTTGATTCGTTCAAAGAGACGACCGGTGTCTTGCCAATCAAAACGAAACCGGCTGAAACGCCTCTCATGGAGCGTTACCCGATCGAATTCGCCCGTCTCGTGCCTGGTTATTTGGCCGATCCGCCGGCGAACAGTTTCGAAGGGGGCGGCTTGTTCTTATACGTCCTTGTCGACGCCGAGACCGAGCCTACGGTCAAGCTCATTGATTTGCGCGTGACCGAACGGTTGCAAACGTTACAGACGAACATTAACGCCTTTCGGGCCAAAGAAGGGAAATTTCCGTTTGACGGGTCGGTCGGTAAGAATCAATTCACGATCGACTATGACCTCATCTTCGTCTCAGAAGAACCGACGGTCCCGAGTCCATACACCGATACCGAGTTGCCGATCTATGTCGACGGGACCGGGCAATTATTTGTCGATTACCGGACCGACCTCGAAGCCGCCCTTGAGAACACGGATGTAGAGCCGAAAGTCGGGGAAGACATTCGGTATTTGCTCTATAATGACTCCCCGTTCGCCCCTGCTTATTCGCAAGGGTACACGATTAATGAACAAGGTGAGGTCGAGTTTTTAAACAACTGATCGTCGGAACGGGTCGAATATGGGCTTTTCACTTAAAAAATGTTGTCATATCAACGTTTGTACGATATGATTAATCCCGTAAACTCCCTGTGAGAGGAGGTGAATCGTGATGAACAAAACTGAATTGATCCAAGCAGTTGCGGAGAAAGCCAACGTTTCGAAAAAAGAAGCTACACAAGTTGTAGAAGCTACATTCGAATCTATCACTGAAGCACTCCAAAACGGTGATAAAATTCAATTGATCGGTTTTGGTACTTTTGAAGTTCGTGAACGTGCTGCCCGTAAAGGCCGTAACCCACGTACGAAAGAAGATATCGAAATCCCGGCGAGCAAAGTTCCTGCCTTCAAAGCAGGTAAAGCGCTCAAAGATGCGGTCAAATAATGTGCAATACATAAGTCGCCGAAAGGCGGCTTTTTTTGTGGTGGAAAGCGAGTTCACATGGCGTGAATGTGACAAAAATGTGCTATACTATGTCAGAATGACAACGAAGAGGACGAGGGGGGATAGCATGGAACAGATGACATACGAAACCGTTGTCACCGACCTTGCTCGTCAAATCGAAGAACGCATGACCCATCCGTATTTGACGAGACACGAGATTGTACCCGCAGTCGACATGCCTTTACTTCGTTGGATGGTCGAGATGATTGAAATCGAATCGAATCAACAACGTCAGCTCGTGCTTGCGACGTATTTTGCGCACCAAGCGCTCGAACTGCACGATCAAGTAAAGGATAGTCCGAACGGATCGCTCGAGCGGCAATTGAAAGTGCTCGCCGGCGATTATGCCTCGGCTCAATTTTATAAAATTCTGGCCCTGTTTCCTGCCGACTATAGCAATCGCTTCGGCCGGACGGTTCAGCTCGTCAACGGGGCGAAATGTACACTTGCGTTAGACGCAGACGTACCTGTCACGACGTGGATGGAAGCGAACTTCGGATTGATCAAAACGTTTTCTGAAGTGATCGGTCAGGCTTACTTGACCGCATACGGAAAAACGATCATCGAACGAAAGGCGGCGGAACTGCGCCAAGAACAACGAGAACAGCTATCGACGCTCCTGGCGCACGCTGTCGCTTAGAACGGAAAGGATGTTACGTATTGCAACCGAAAGAAAAAGAGCAAAAAGTATATGACGTGTTTCAATCAATCTCACCGAGCTACGATACGATGAACTCGATCATCAGCTTCCGTTTGCATAAATGGTGGCGCAAAGCGACAATGCGTCGCATGCAAGTGTTCCCAGGGGCTAAATGTCTCGACGTCTGTTGCGGGACGGCTGATTGGACGATTCAACTCGCCGAGGCGGCCGGGAATACCGGTGTCGTCAAAGGTCTCGATTTCTCCGAGAACATGCTCGCGGTCGGACAAGAGAAAGTGGAAGAATATCCGACGATCGAACTCATCCATGGTAACGCGATGGCATTGCCGTTCGGCGATCACTCGTTCGACTATGTGACGATCGGTTTTGGTCTTCGCAACGTTCCGGACTATATGACGGTGCTCCGTGAGATGCACCGGGTGTTGAAGCCGGGTGGTACGGTCGTCTGTCTCGAGACGAGCCAACCGACGGCACCACTCTTCAGCGAGCTATACCGATTTTACTTTGGATCGGTCATGCCGCTGTTCGGTAAAGTGTTTGCCGGCTCGTATGATCAATATAAGTGGCTCCAAGAATCGACCGATCAATTCCCGGACCGGTTGACACTAAAACGGATGTTTGAGACGGCAGGATTCGAACAAGTCGAAGTGAAGGCGTTCTCCGGCGGTGCGTGTGCCATGCACTTAGGAAAGAAGTGGTGACCGATGTCTTTGAAGCGACTTTATCGCCACATGAACCGAGAGATTGAACAGATTGACCGGTTCTTGTCGACGCGAGTCCAAACCGATCATCCGGTCATCGAAGCGGCTTCGAAACAACTGTTAGACGCGGGTGGGAAGCGGATTCGGCCGGCGTTCGTCCTGCTTAGCGCCGGATTCGGACAGACGAAAGACATCCGATTGACGAAAGTGGCGGCGAGTCTAGAATTGATTCATATGGCCTCGCTCGTTCATGACGACGTCATCGATGACGCCACATTGCGCCGCGGCAAACCGACCGTCATGGAACGTTACGATGAACGGGTCGCGATGTACACCGGTAATACGTTGTTCGGTGAAGCGATTCGGCTCGTCTCTGAGATCGATTCCCCAGACGTGATGCAAATCATGGCTGATACGATGGAACTGATCTGTGTCGGGGAAATCAATCAAATCCAAGATCAATATGACTGGGCCCAGTCTCCGAAACGATATCTCGACCGCATCGCCCGCAAGACGGCGCTGTTGATCGAGACGAGTTGTGCGGCTGGTGCCGTCGTCTCGGGAGCCTCTCCTGACGTTGTCAAACAGCTGCGGTTGTTCGGCTATGATATCGGGATGGCGTTTCAAATGACGGACGACTTGCTCGACTTCACCGCAAAAAGTTTCCAACTCGGAAAACCGGTCGGTGAAGATTTGAAACACGGTCATAAAACGCTACCGCTCTTCTATTCAGCGGAAAATCCGGAATTTTTCGATCGGTTGCAACAAGTCAGTCATTCGTCTGATTATGCTTTGACGCACACGCTCGTTCGTGAAGTGCAACGCAACGGGACGCTCGAGCGGAGCCAACGGACGATCGACCGTTATGTGAACCGGGCGATCCGACGTCTTGACGGGTTACCGGACGTGGCCGACAAACGCTCCCTCATCGAGATTGCCGAGTACATCGGGAAACGAAAATGGTAATCGGCACCTTGTAAACCCTTTCAATAATGGTGATGACCGTGTAAACTAATAACGTACATGGTACACATATCGATTTAGGGGGATTAGGGGAATGGAAAAAACATTTTTAATGGTGAAACCGGATGGCGTGAAACGTGGATTGATTGGGGAAATCATCTCGCGCTTCGAACAAAAAGGCTATACGTTGAATCGTCTTGAATTGTTGACACCATCAGTGGAAGTTGCACAATCGCATTATGCGGAACATAAGGAAAAGCCGTTCTTTGGAGAGCTAGTCGACTTTTTAACGTCTGGTCCTGTTGTGGCGATGGAATGGGAAGGCGAGAATATCGTCGCCGTCTCTCGGTTGATGATCGGGAAGACGAACCCGCTTGACGCACAACCTGGAACGATTCGTGGCGACTTGGCCTCGACGATGTCACAAAACGTCATCCATGGTTCAGATAGCGTGGAGAGCGCAGAGCGTGAATTGTCACTCTGGTTCGCCACTGAAGCATCACACGTTTGATGACGATAAAAGGGACGGGGGCCTCCTGTCCCTTTTTATATTGGGATTGAAGCGCTCTCACTCGTTTTGGCACGACATGATCTAGGAGAAGAGAAAGAATTGAGGTTGGAACTGGTGATAAATGATTATGCCATCTTCGTTAAAAAGTTTTATTTGAAGTCAGGGATCGACTTGAATTTATATAAAGAGGCTCAGATGAAGCGGCGGATGATCGCGCTTCGTGAGAAGAAAGGGTATGCCACGTTCATCGAGTATTTCAAAGCGATGGAAGCGGATCGAGGATTGTACGATGAATTTTTAGATCGCATGACGATCAACGTGAGCGAGTTTTATCGGAACCCCGTCCGCTGGCAGCAGCTTGAGACGGATATCTTACCCGAGCTCATCCGAAAAAGCCAAGGCAAATTGCGTGTCTGGAGCGCGGCCTGTTCGACCGGAGAAGAGCCGTACTCGTTAGCGATGCTATTATCGAAACATTTGTCACCCGCCCAGTTCACGATCACGGCGACGGACCTAGATGATGTGGTGATCGAAAAAGCGAAGCAAGGCAAGTACCATGAGCGGGCGCTCGTCGACTTGCCCCCTGATTTTCGGCAGCGTTATTTCACTCGCCGTGGGGACGACTATTACATCACAGAAGACATCAAGAAATTGGTGACGTTTAAAAAACATAACTTGTTGGCCGACGTGTACGAGCGGAATTTTGATTTGATCGTCTGTCGCAACGTCTTGATTTATTTCACCGAGGAAGCGAAAGAGAAAGTTTATAAATCATTCCACCGTTCGCTTCGCCCGGGCGGGATCCTTTTCGTCGGAGGCACGGAGCAAATCTTTCAACCGAAACGGTATGGCTACAAGATGAAACAAAGTTTCTTCTACGAAAAATTTGAAGAGTGAGGTGGCGCACATGCGTTATTTGACGGCAGGAGAATCGCACGGTCCCGGACTCTCGATCATCATCGAGGGCGTGCCGGCCGGGCTTGAAGTCGACGTGCAGGCAATCAATGACGAGCTTGCCAAACGGCAATCGGGTTATGGACGCGGCCGGCGCATGCAAATTGAATCAGACCGAATCGAGGTGAGGGCCGGTATTCGTCACGGGGTGACGACAGGGGCCCCTATTTCGTTTTGGATCGAGAACAAGGACCATACCCATTGGCGGAACGTCATGCAGGCCGAACCGGTCGACGCGGATGTTGAAATCAAGCGTCGCGTCGTCCGGCCACGGCCGGGTCATGCCGACCTCGTCGGCGGACTGAAGTATGACCATCGCGACCTGCGAGACGTGCTCGAACGCTCGAGCGCTCGAGAGACGGCGGCCCGTGTCGCTGTCGGGGCACTTAGCAAGCAACTGCTCGCTGCGGTCGGCATGTCGCTCGTCAGCTATGTCAAAGTGATCGGTGGGGTCGAGGCCGATGCCTCATACGAGTCGCTCGACACGTTGCACGCCGCGATTGAGGCGTCGCCGGTCCGGACGATGGATGAGGCGGCAGGTCAGGCGATGATGCATCGAATCGACGAGGCGAAAGCTGCCGGTGATTCGCTCGGCGGTGTCGTCTGTACGGAAGTGCATGGCGTCATCCCGGGGCTCGGGTCGTATGTCCAATACGACCGAAAACTCGACGCGGCCATCGCCCGCGCCGTCATGAGCGTCAACGCCATCAAAGGCGTCGCGTTCGGGGATGGGTTCGAGATGGCTTATCGACCAGGGTCGGAAGTCATGGACCCGATCGCCTATGGCCCGGATGGTTATACGCGGCTGAGCAACCATCTCGGTGGTTTCGAAGGCGGGATGACGACGGGCATGCCGATCGTCTGTACAGCTGTGATGAAACCGATTCCGACGCTTTACAAACCGCTCCAATCCGTCGATATCGACACGAAAGAACCGTTTCTCGCGCAAATCGAACGGAGTGACGCCTGCGCCGTCCCAGCCGCCTCGCTCGTCGTGGAGGCCGTCGTCGCGTTTGAGCTCGCCCGCGAGTTATGCGAGACGTTCGGACATGACACGGTCAACCGGATCCAGTCACGTGTCGCCGCATACCGAGAGGAGATTCGGACGTGGTGACGCTCCATGTGAACGCCTCGACCCCGTACGACGTCACAATTGAACGAGGGGACGCCTGGCTCGACCGCGTCCCTTACTTCTCGTGCTCCACCGTCTGGGTGGTCACAGATGAGACGGTCGACCGGTTGCACGGAAGTGCGTTCCGGGACCGGCTCGCGCATAAACATCGGAACGTCGTCTGGTCGGTCGTCCGCCCGGGTGACGGCTCGAAGTCGCTCGACACGATCGAACGGCTCGTCACGGACGGATTGACGGGCGGTTGTGACCGGGATACGCTCGTCGTGGCATTCGGAGGTGGCATGGTCGGGGATTTAGCCGGCTTTTTAGCGAGCGTCTATATGCGCGGTGTGCGTTACATACAAGTGCCGACGACGATTCTCGCGCATGACTCGGCCGTCGGCGGGAAAGTCGCGGTGAACCATCCGCTCGCGAAAAATGCGATCGGTGCCTTCTATCAACCGGCGGGCGTCCACTATAACGTGGACCGTCTCGAGACGTTGTCCGTTCGGGACGTCTTGAGCGGGCTCGGTGAATTGATTAAGCACGCCTATCTGTCACGTTACGTCCTCGGTCACTCGTTCGAGGCCGAGTTGTTCACGGCTTTGGCACAAGGACCGCTCGATTGGGAAACATGGCTCGCACGAGGGATCGAAGTGAAGCGATTAGTCGTCGAGGCCGATGAACGCGAACAAGGCGTGAGGGCGTGGCTGAATTTCGGTCATACGTTCGGCCATGCGTTGGAGTCGGCTGAGGCATACCGGTTGTCGCACGGGGAAGCGATTCTCTACGGGATGGTGTACGCCTTCCTCGTCTCGGGCGACGAGAAGCGGGCCGAAACCCTCGCTTCATTCATGAAGCGGGAAGGCATCACAACGGTCAACTGGCAATCGTTTGACACGTATCTCGCAGGCATGGGACACGATAAAAAGAATCGGGACGGCCAGATCCGCTTCGTCTTGCTCGGCGCTGAGGTGACCGTTGCGAGCGTCACGGCCGAGCGACTCGCTGGAGCGTTCCATCAAATGAAAGGGTGGTTTTGACATGGGATTGAATGGATTCATACGGGTACCGAGTGACAAGTCAATCACGCATCGCGCTCTTTTGTTCGGGGCCATGGCGACCGGGGAGACGACGATTTATGATCCACTCCTTGGGGAGGATTGCCGGTCGACGCTCGAGGCGATTCGGCGGTTAGGAGCGGACATCATCGAAGAGCCGGACCGCCTCCTCATCACGGGGGCGAAGACGCTCACATCGGCCGAACTCGATTGCGGGAACTCGGGCACGACGATGCGTCTTTTGGCAGGGCTTCTCGCCGGTTACGATGGGGAGTTCACGCTTACCGGAGACGCCTCGCTCTCAAAACGTCCGATGCGTCGGGTGACGGACCCGCTCCGACAAATGGGCGCGGACCTCGACGGGGAGTTCGCCCCGATCCGAATTCACGGCCGGACGCTGGCGGGCATCGATTACACGTTGCCTGTCGCGAGCGCGCAAGTGAAGTCAGCGGTCCTGCTTGCGGGACTTCGTGCGACCGGACCGACGATCGTGCGCGAGCCCGTCTTATCGCGGGACCATACGGAACGCATGCTGCCTTTGTTCAGTGGGCAATTGGACATCACGGCAGAGGACGGTGTCCGAACGATCCGGTTAGCTCCATCCGTGCTCAAAGGGACCACGGTGGCCGTTCCGGCCGATCCATCTTCGGCTGCCTTTTGGTGGGCCGGGGCGGCGCTCGTCTCGGGCAGTCGCGTCACGACGACCGACGTCTGTTTGAACGAGACACGAATCGGATTTTTACGCACGCTCGAACGGATGGGTGTGAAGACGGAAGTGACGAACGTTCGCATGCTCGGGGAAGAGTCAGTCGGCGACGTGACAGTGTCGACGAGTACACTTCACGGCATCCGTTTGGACGGGGACGCCATCCCGCACCAAATTGATGAATTGCCGTTGTTCGCTCTCGTCGCGTCGCAAGCGACGAGTCCGTCATCGGTCCGGGACGCGGGCGAACTCCGAGTGAAAGAGACGGACCGGATTCAGACGGTCGTGCACGAACTCTCGGCACTCGGGGTCGATGTGCGCGAAACCGAGGACGGATTTGACGTCTATCCGAGCCGGTTGCACGGGGGTCATGTCTCCTCGCACGGGGATCATCGCTTGGCGATGATGCTCCAAATCGCAGACTTATTGACGACGGACCGTGTGACGATTGAACACGTCGAGGCAGCTGATGTAAGTTACCCACGATTCCGTGACGATTTACAACGCCTCGGCCGTGAGATAGAATAACGTCAATACGAGTAGCCGGTAGGAGGAATTATAAACATGTTAGACGAAATAGAATTGAATCATATTATTGAGATGCTCGAGAAAGGTGAGACCGAGCATGCCCTCATGCATCTCGAGTCGCTCGAGAAGGAAGGGTCGGATGAAGACCGTCTGGCCATCGCTGACATCTACCTCGAACTCGGGCTCGCCGATCGGGCCGTGAACGTACTCGCGGCACTCTACGTCGACTACGCGGGCAATCCGCACGTCGCCTTGTCACTCGCCGAGGCCTACTTGGACAGCGACCGGGAAGAAGAGGCGATCGCCGTCCTCGAAAAGATTGATACGACAGACAAGGAAGCGCATATGCGCAGCCTCGTCTTGCTCGCTGATCTCTATCAATCCCAAGGGTTGGATGAGGTCGCGGTGAAGAAATTGATGGAGGCGCTTGAGGCGAATCCAGACGAACCGCTCCTCATCTATGGCCTAGCCGAATTGTATGCGTCGATCGGTTCATTCGAACAGGCGGTCCCGCTCTATGCCCGTCTGCCGCACTTGCGCTTGCCGGAAGAACTCGACTATCAGGCGGACTACGCCGAGGCGCTCACGATGATCGGCTCGTTCGAAGAGGCGCTCGATGAGTATGAGAAAGCAAACGATCGCAACTTGAATACCGTGTTCGGTCACGCGATGACCGCCCATCGCATCGGTCGCGATGAAATCGCCGTGAAGCAGTTCGAGTCACTCCGGGCGATGGACCCGGACTTCACGTCGCTCTACTTGCCCTATACGGAAGCGCTCGACGCGCTCGGCCGCTTCGAAGAGGCATTGGATGTGATCGATCAGGGAATCGACCGTGACGACTACAACGACGAGTTGCGGACGGTGAAGGCGAAGCTGTTCTTGAAGCAAGGGCGGACGGACGAGGCGGTCACGGAACTCCGGGAAGCGCTCGCGCTGAACCCGGAATCGCTCCAGGCGACCGAGCTCCTCTTATCAGTCTTATTCGAATCGGGTGACATGGAGGCCGTCCTCGAGACGATCGACACGCTCGAAGAGCATTCGACGTCCCCGCTCATGACCTGGTACAAAGCGAAGGCGGCCTATGAACTCGAGGACTACAATCAAGCCGTCACGTTATACGGGTCGATCGAGCAAGTTTATAAAGAGGACGTGTCATTTGCCATCGAATGGGCTACACTATTGATAGAAGAAGGACAGCGTGCCGAAGCGCAACGAGTGCTCGAGCAAACGCTTGCGCTCACCGTCGATGTCGACGACCGCCAAGTTCTGGAGGAGCGGCTCGAACGGTTGACGGACCACGATTAATCGATACAAAGGAGATGGGGTCATATGGTCGAGCGGAAAAAGATGTTCTTAAAGCGATTCCTCGCTCATCATACGCTTCGCAAACGAGAAGCCAAGTGGATTATCGACTACTGGCTCAGACATCCAGAAAAACTCGGGAACGTTCATTTCGTCACGAACGCCTCGGTCTCACCGCGTAGCCTGATCATGACGGCGTACGGTTTTGACGGGGAACCGTTCCGTTACCGCCGGGGTGACCTCATCACGGTCAATCCCGAGAAGGCGTATCACGACATCCGGCTCCATGACGGCGCCATCTACGTGGAGCTCAACTTCCAAGGGATGATGATCGACGAAATGTGGATCGACATCGTTGAATTGAACCCGTTCGAACCCGTGGCCGAACTTAAGGATGAAGTGACGACGTCCGCGCAAACGGTCATTCGGGCCTCGGTCGCCCAGTTCGAGGAAGAACGTCTGCTCGTCGAAATCGACAAGGCGCTCGACCGGCGTGACGAGAAATTGTTCCGCAATTTGACGAGTCAGCTGCATCAAGTGCGAGCCTCAAAATTATTTTAATAAAAACAAGCGCTTCCGTTATGGTCGGCGCTTGTTTTTTGGTATATTAATGACGTAGGAATACACAATAATTTCACATTTCGTTCATAAGTTTCGCATAGGGAACGTTTGTAGGTACGCTACAATGGACATGATGATGATGTATGTCTGGAGGAGAGGAGGAGGAAGATGAGGTTCGATGGCATAGACGCGATGAAATCGCTGACAGAACGCCAATACGTCGACACGCTCGTCGTCCCACTCGTCGAACTGGCGTTTGATGAGGACATGGTGCGAAAAGCCGAAGGGAACGAAGTCATTCAGGCGGTGGCACTTGAGACCGAACGGCAACTGTCGGGACGGACGATGCTCAGCCCGACACTTAGTTACGTCGACGTGGACGCTGGCCGGGCGACGGCAGAAGCGGTACTCACGAAGGCGGTGTCCTCTGGGTTTTCCCACGTGTTGTTCATCTCCTCGGATTTGCGTTTCAAAGCGTCTGAACTGCCGATTATGTTTGTTCCGCCGCTTGCTTTAAAAGGCATGTCCGGCGAGCAGTCGCACACGATGGTTCAAAATTTTGCGACGCAAGTCATTACCGAGCTTTCGAGCCGTTGGATGGCGACATGAAGCGGTTGACGTGGAGGTTTTATTGATATACTATTTTGTTGAGTGAGAAATTTTTGTGAAGAATGCATAAAGAATTATGGGGTTATGCACACGAATGAGGGGGGAACGAAATGGCTCAAAATGGGTCAAAAGTCACACGCCGTCAGTTCTTAACGTATACGTTGACTGGTGTAGGTGGCTTTATGGCGGCAACATTGATCAGTCCGATGGTCAACTTTGCGATCGATCCGGTCTTAAAAAAATCGGGAGCGGGCGATAAAGTAAAAGTCATCAGTCTCGACGACATCACGACTGAGCCGCAACGTGTCGACTTTAAGAAACAAACGCAAGATGCTTGGTATGAATTTGAAGAAACGCTTTCGGCGTGGGTATTTAAAGATGAGAGCGGCGAGATCATCGCCTTGTCTCCGATCTGTACGCACCTCGGCTGTCAAGTAGGATATGGTGGAGACCCGACTCGACCGACAGAGTTCTTCTGCCCGTGTCACTTCGGTCGCTATGAGAAAGATGGAACGAACATTCCTGGTACGCCTCCGACTGCACCACTTGCACGCTACGAAAAAGAAGAAAAAGACGGCTTCCTATACTTGGGCAGTCCAGTCGCACAGTTGTGAGAGGGGGAATAGTCGATGTTACAAAAAATTTATGATTGGGTCGATGAACGCGTCGACATCACGCCGTTATGGCGCGACATCGCTGACCATGAAGTTCCAGAACACGTCAACCCTGCCCATCACTTTTCAGCATTTGTTTATTGCTTCGGCGGTCTGACGTTCTTCACGATCGTGATTCAAATTCTGTCAGGGATGTTCTTGACGATGTACTACGTACCAGACATCATCAACGCGCACGCGTCGGTGTACTATTTACAAAACGAGATCGCACATGGACAAATCGTTCGTGGGATGCACCACTGGGGCGCATCGGTCGCCATCGTCATGTTGTTCTTACATACGCTCCGCGTATTCTTTACCGGATCGTATAAGAAACCGCGCGAACTCAACTGGGTCGTCGGTGTTCTCTTGTTCTTCGTCGTCTTGGCGCTCGGTCTTACAGGGTACTTGTTGCCGTGGGATATGAAAGCGTTGTTCGCGACGAAAGTTACGCTTCAAATTGCCGAGAGTGTCCCGGTCATTGGTGGCATTGCCAAGACGCTTCTCGCCGGTGGTGAGATCGTCGGCGCACGGACGCTCACGAACTTCTTCGCCATTCACGTCTTCTTCTTACCGGCGGCCTTGTTCGGACTCCTCGGAGCCCACTTCTTGATGATTCGTAAACAAGGGATTTCAGGACCGCTATAAGCCGATTCGAAGATATAAAGGGGGAGAAACGATATGCATCGCGGTAAAGGGATGAAATTTGTAACCGACTCTCGAGTAGGAATCTCGAATCGGAAACAAAATATTGCAAAAGACTATTCTGAATACCCAGGACGCACTGAGGCGTTCTGGCCGAACTTCTTGTTGAAAGAGTGGATGGTCGGTTCGGTCTTCTTGATCGGATTCATCGCCTTGACGATCGTCGAGGCACCACCGCTCCAAAACATCGCCGATCCAACGAACACGTCTTACATTCCGTTACCGGACTGGTATTTCTTGTTCTTGTATCAATTGCTCAAATACCAATTCGCAGCAGGGGACTGGATTCTTCTTGGGACGGTCATCTTGCCAGGGGTCGCTTTCACGGCGCTCTTGATCGCACCATGGCTCGACCAAGGACTCGAACGCCGTCCGGCGAAACGTCCGGTCGCCATCAGCTTCATGCTTCTCGGCGTCTTGTCGATTTTCTACTTGACGTGGGAATCGGTTCAAACGACACATTGGGATCAAGTGCATGAACAAGGAATCTTGGAAGTACCGGGCGAGGGCCCTGAAATCGATACGGCCGCACCAGGTTACGAGATTTACTCGGCGCAGTCATGTGTGAACTGTCACGGTCAGAACCTAGAAGGCGGGGCAGCAGCTCCTGCACTCGTCGGCACTCAGTACACGGCCGAAGAGATCGCGGATATCGCGGTCAACGGTGTCGGTACGATGCCGGCCGGCCAATGGGACGGTTCGGATGAGGACCTCCAAGCCATGTCTGAATTCATCGCTTCATACGGTGAAGGCGGAGAAAACAACCAATAAACGATTGGTTCAAGAAGTGTGACCCGTCAAACGGGCCACACTTCTTTTTACTTTCGTTTCGTTGCGCTACAATGAAGAAAAAAAGGATGGAATACTCGAATGATACATATGTTGCGCCCGATCCTGACACACCGGCTCGTGTTAGGACTACTCTTTCTCATCAATCTGCTCGGCACGATCTACGGGTACGTCTGGTATGAGCCCCAGCTTCGCGATACGCCGCTCATCTATTGGCCGTTCGTACCGGACAGCCCGACGGCCTCGCTCTTCTTCACGATTGTGCTCGGCCTAT
The DNA here is from genome assembly GCF_018618135.1 of Exiguobacterium sp. s28. NCBI lineage: Bacteria > Bacillati > Bacillota > Bacilli > Caryophanales > Exiguobacterium > Exiguobacterium sp. s28. The sequence goes on from NZ_JACSLL010000012.1 coordinate 13,627, forward strand.
GGCTCGCCGGAAAGAAGTCGCCGCTCATGGAGACGCTCGCCTTCGTGACGCTCATCAAGTATGGGGTGTGGGCCGTCATCATGAACCTCTTGTTCTTGCGAGAACTCGGTCCGGACGCCGAGACGTTCACCGTGCTCATGGCCGTCATGCTGATGGTGTCGCACGGAGCGATGGCGTTCCAGGCGCTGTTGTATGCACCGTTCATGACATGGACGGTTCGTTCGTTCGTTTTGACGCTCGTCTGGGTCGTCCACAATGACGTCGTCGATTATGTGCTCGGCCAATGGCCGCGCTATCCGTCGCTCGCCGAGCATATCGCCTGGATCGGCTACGGTTCGTTCTGGTTGACGGGAATATGTTTTTTTATGGGATACCACCTCATCCTGCGCACTTCACTTGATAATAAGTTCATAAGAATGTAAAATCAGGGTATCAAATACACGCAGAGGTGATAGAGAACATGTCATTAGGTGGCTATATTTTCTATCTTGCACTGATTATGCTCATCCCATTATGGGCCCAGATGCGAGTGAAAAGTACGTACAAAAAATTTCTTCAACAACCGATTCAAAGCGGCGTCACCGGCGCCCAAGTCGCTGACTTCATCATGAAACAAAACGGCGTCAACAACGTCCGCATCGAGATGGTCGACGGACTAATGAGTGACCATTACGATCCGGTCAATAAAGTCGTCCGTCTCTCACGTGAAGTGTATCAAGGCTCGACAATCTCATCGGCTGCGATTGCGGCCCACGAGATCGGCCACGTCATTCAAGATGCGACCGACTATAAGATGATGCGTGTCCGTCACCGGCTCGTGCCGGTCGTGAACATCACGTCGAACTTGTCGTTCCCGCTTCTCTTAGGTGGTTTCTTGCTCGGCGCGATGGGCCTCGCCCAACTCGGTGTCGTCATGATGCTCGGGGCGGTCGTGTTCCAACTCGTCACACTCCCAGTCGAATTCGATGCCTCGAAACGGGCCATGGCTGAACTGACGAGCCACGGAATCGTCACGGCAACCGAAGAGTCGGGTGCGCGCAAAGTGCTCAACGCGGCAGCATGGACGTACGTGGCGGCAACGCTCGTCGCCGTCGCCGAATTGATCCGCTTGGCACTCATCGTCTTCATGCCACGTGATGAGTAGAATCAACGGTCCCGTCTCGCGACGGGACTTTTTTTATCATGTTTGGAAAGGGGACCGAGATGTCAAAACCACAGTTGACGAAGGCGGGTCGTCTGCGTCTGATCGAACAACTCGAGACGCTTCGCATCGAGGGTCGGCGTGAAGCGCTCGAACGTGTCAAGGCGGCCCGGAAATTTTGTGACTTTCGAGAAGATGTGACGTACTTTGACGCAGTGCGTGAACAAGAGCGCATCGAGACGAAAATCATCGAACTAGAGCGAACGCTCGCCGATGCCGTCGTCGTGGAAGAGGAAGCGACTGCCGGAAAAGTTGGGTTCGGTGATACGGTGACGTTGCGAGAACTGCCGGATGGTGACACCGAGACGTACCAAATCGTCGGCGAGCTCGAGGCCGATCTGGCAAACGGGTCGATCTCCGCGACGTCACCGCTCGGTAGCGGTTTGATGGGAGCTGCCGTCGGTCAAACCGTCTCCATCGCTTCACCGGGCGGCACGCTCACGTTTGAGATCGTCCGCATCGAACGATAATGAAACAACGCCCCGTTCATTCGAACGGGGCGTTGTGCGTCGTGACTTATTTCAAAGGAATCCGGTTCTCATCGAACGTGAACCCTTCGCCGCCGACCTCATAAACGTGGTGGAACGTGACGAAAGCGTGCGGGTCGATCTGTTTGACGATCGTCTTCAACCGGTTCACTTCGTTCCGCCCGACGACGACGTAGAGGACTTCAAGTTCCTTGTTCGAATAGCCGCCTTTGGCGAGAAGACGGGTCGTCCCGCGGTTCATCGTGGCGTGGATGCCGTCGGCGATGGCCGTGCGATGGTCGCTGATAATCATAGCGGCTTTCCCGGCATACGTCCCTTCCTGCATCGAGTCGATGACGCGGGCCCCGACATAGACGGCGAGGAGCGTATACATCGCCTCGCGAATATCGAGATACGTCAAACTGAGGACGATGACGAAAAAGTCGAACACGAGGAACGTCTTGCCGATTGACCAGCCGACGTAACGTTGCACGAGCCGGGCAATGATGTCGACGCCTCCGGTCGTACCGCCGTTATTGAAGATGATCCCAAGACCGACACCGATGAACAGGCCGGCGAACAAACTCGCGAGCACCATGTCGTCCGTCAAATCGATGACGAGGTTTGAGTACTTGGCAATGAGGGCGTACCAGAGCGAGAAGCTGAACGTCCCGATGAGCGTGTAGATGAACGTCGTCCGCCCGAGCAGCTTATAGCTGACGAAGAAGAGCGGGATGTTGAGCGCCAAGTTCGTGATCGATGGCGACCAATCGAACAAGCCCCGCAGAATCAAGGTGATGCCTGTGAAGCCGCCTTCCGCCAAGTTGTTCTGGACGTTGAAGTGGTAGACACCGAACGCAAAAATAAAGGAACCAATCAAAATGAAGAATATATTGCGAAACCGAATCGGTAATTGTACCGTCATCTGGTTCACCTCCCATCTAGTAGCGTACTCGAAAAACCTCTCGATTGCCTACCCTGAACATATGACAATCGAGACGGAGTCCGATATACTTTTCACAGAAGAGGTGATTTTATGAAAATAGTAGCAATTGGGGCCCATCCGGACGACATTGAGATCGGCATCGCCGGTATGACCGCCCAATGGACCGAGGACGGGGTCGAGGTCCTATACGTCGATTTGACGAGAGCCGAACTGTCATCGAACGGGGACGTCGTCACCCGGGGGAAAGAAGCCGAAACGGCCGACCGTGTGCTCGGTATCCGGCGTGTGAACCTCGGTTTTCCGGACCGGGGTTTGACAGGGGGCAATGAACAAGTCGAGGCGCTCGTCCGTTTGATTCGGACCGAACGTCCGACACATGTCTTCTATCCATACGGCGTCGACCGCCATCCTGACCACGGGGCTTGCGCCCGACTCGTCGAGGAGGCGCTCTTTAACGCGGGAATCCGTAAATTTATGCCGGACGTCGCCGCGTATCGACCGTCGAGCGTCTATCAATATATGATTAACGCCCATACGACGCCTGACGTCTGCATCGACATCACGGCGACGATCGAACATAAACTAAACGCTTTACGGGCTTATGCCAGTCAGTTCACACCGGTCGACGGTGTGGCGACGCCGCTCACGGACGCCTATCTCGATCGGGTGTTGGCACGGGAACGTCATTTCGGCAGTTTGATCGGTACGGAGTACGCCGAAGGGCTCATGACGACCCGTCCGTACGTTGTCATGAAGGCGGGTGAGCTCGCATGAGACTACGCATCGGGGTCCTTTGTTATCCGTCGGTCGGAGGTTCGGGCATACTCGCCACCGAGCTCGGCATGAAACTCGCCGACCGGGGGCATGACGTTCATTTCATCACGTCGAGCATCCCGTTCCGACTGAACGCCTACCATCCGAATATCACGTTCCACCAAGTCGAGATCAACCAGTACTCGGTGTTCCGCTATCCGCCGTACGACATCACGCTCGCCTCGAAAATCGCGAGCGTCATCCAGGCGTTCGGCCTTGATGTCATTCATGCCCACTACGCGGTGCCGCACGCTGTCTGTGCCGCCCTCGGCCGCGAGATGGCCGGGACGAAGACGCCGATCGTGTCGACGCTCCACGGGACCGATATCACCGTGCTTGGGGAAGACGAAGAACTCAAGCCGGCCATCCTTTATGGGTTGCGCCAATCGAACGCGATCACGGCCGTCTCGGACAGCTTGAAACAAGAGACGCTCGAGCGGATCGGGTCCGATTTGTCGATTGACGTCATCCATAACTTTATCGATGAGGCCGTCTATCAACCGCAGGCCGATACGTCGCTTCGCGAACGATACGGTTTATCGGAACAGGACCGGGTCGTCATCCATATCTCGAACTTCCGGCAAGTGAAGCGAATCGACCTCGTGCTCGAATCGTTCCAGCAAATGAACGTGCCGCACAAAAAACTGCTCCTCGTCGGTGACGGTCCACTCATGGGAGCGATGCGCCGCCTCGTGAGCGAGATGGGGCTCGAAGAGCAAGTCATCTTCGCCGGGAAGCAAGAGCAAGTGGCGGCACTTCTATCGATGTGCGACGTCCATATCCTGTTGTCGGACAAAGAGGCGTTCGGCCTCGTCGCTCTCGAGGCGATGGCGACGGGTGTGCCGTCGGTCGTCAGCGATGCGGGCGGATTGCCGGAAGTCATCACCGACGGCGTGGAAGGGTTCGTCGTCAAACGCGGCGACGCGCCCGCGGCGACGAAAGCGCTCGAAGCGATCTTGCTCGACCACGAGCTCCATGCGCGCTTCCGTGCGAACGGGCTCGAGCGGGCCAAACAGTTTGCCTCGGCCGATATCGTCACGGCGTATGAATCGCTTTATGAACAGGTGGTGGGCCGATGACGGAATGGGAATACGCCAAACGAATCATCGAGACGATCAACGCCCACGGTGGCGAAGCGTACATCGTCGGGGGTGCCGTCCGTGACTATATGCTCGGTACGCTTCCGGATGATATCGATATCGCCACGTCGCTCTTCCCGGACGAAGTCATGCGCTTGTTCCCGAAATCGGTACCGACCGGGATTGACCACGGCACGGTGACGGTCATCCTCGACCATCATCCGTTCGAAGTGACGACGTTCCGCTCGGAAGGGACGTACTCGGACTCGAGACGACCCGACCATGTTTCGCTCGGCGTCTCGCTTGAAGAAGATATGAAACGGCGTGACTTCACCATGAACGCGATGGCGTTTCACGACGGCAACGTCGTCGACTTGTTCGGCGGACGGATGGACCTCGAGGCACGTGTCATCCGGACCGTCGGCAGCCCCTACGAACGCTTCAGCGAGGACGCGCTCCGCATCATGCGGGCGTTCCGCTTCATGGCCCAGCTCGATTTCCGGCTCGACGAAGACGTGCAACGGGCCTCACGCGAACTCGGCCATAAACTGCAGGACATCGCGATGGAACGGGTCGCCATCGAGTTCGAGAAGTTGATGATGGGCCCGGCATACCGAAAGGCGCTCGCGACGATACTTGACCTCGGCATCCATCAATATTTGCCGAACGTCACGGAGACGCTCATCCGCCGTGTCATCGCCGACAAGCGGACCCCGGTCGACCCGGTCGGGGGGTGGGCGTTGTTCGTCTATTATGCTGACGCCACCGATTGGCTGACACCGTGGAAACGCTCGAACGCACTGAAGCGGGAGGCGGGCGTGCTCGCGCGTCTGTTCGACAGCGGGCTCGACACGTTCACCATCTATGAGACGACGCCGGAGACGTTAGCGACATACTTGCGGATGTCCGGACGAAGCGAGACGGCCGAACAGTTGAAGCGGCAGTTGCCGATCCAGTCGCGTCGGGAACTCCGATTCGATGGTCGCGATGCGCTACATCTCGGTGCCCGGGGACCGCTCATCAAACAGCTGCTCGCCCACGTTGAGCGGCTCGTGCTCATTGGCGAGCTCGCCAATGAGCCGGAATCGTTACGAAAGGAGGCCGAACAATGGCTTCGACACGCGGAAAAGTCTTAAATCTGTTGCAGGACGGGGCCGTCTGGAGCGGTCAAGAGTTGGCCCGCCAATTAAATATTTCACGTACCGCTATTTGGAAGCATATCGAGACGTTAAAACAAGACGGGTATGCGATTGAAACGATTCCTCGAAAAGGGTATCAATTGTTCGGCCAGACCGACCGGCTCGATGAACCGGCGTTCGTATCGTTCCGAAAAGGGCGGTTCGGACAAGTCGTCCATGCGTTTGAGCAAATCGACACGACCCAACGCATCGCCCATGAATTGGCGCAAAAGGGCGTCCTCGAAGGAACGCTCGTCATCAGCGAAGAGCAGACAGCGGGCCGAGGCCAACTCGGCCGGAACTGGTATAATCCGAGCCACGTCAATATCGCGGCGAGCGTGATTTTGCGGCCGGCGTTGCCGATTCGAGACGCCTCGAAGCTGACGCTCATGGCGGCGAGCGCGTTCGCGCGCGCCCTGCACGCGCAAGGCATCCCGGCCACCATCAAATGGCCGAACGACTTGTTGCTAAACGGGAAAAAAATCGGCGGCATCTTGACCGAGATGCAGACGGAGGGTGACCGGATTCAAGCCGTCATCCTCGGCTTCGGGATGAACGTCAACAGCGAGGTCATCCCGGAAGAGCTCGCGCATCGGGCAACATCGATCAAACTCGAGACGAATCAGACGCATCGCAGAAGCGAGCTGCTTGCCAACTTACTCGCCGAGCTTGAAAGCGAATATGACTTGTTCCTTGAGTCTGGGTTCGGCCCTGTGCGCAAGCATTGGCTCGAGCATGCCGCTTATCTGAACGAATCGATCACGTTGACGGCGTCAGGTAAGCCGAGGTATGGAACGATGCGCGGTATTTCGGAAGAAGGCGCACTCCTTTTGGAACAAGAAGGAATCATCGAGCCGATTTATTCGGCGGAGATCGCAGTTTGGAATGATTGATGGAAACGGGTTCGTGGTCTATAATGATTGTGCCGGACGCTATCGCTCGCGAAGTGTACCGGAACTGCAGACCGCCACTCTATATTTTGTCTGCCTTGATCATTTTGACAGGGACAGAAGGACACTCAACTACTTGAGATCGTTTTCGTGCGCCTTCTTACCATTCGTGTAGGAAGGCGTTTTTTGTAACCTGTCTCCACATTTAGGAGGAGAACCATATGCACACGATGACTTCGTTATTGAAGAAGATGAAGCAAGAAGAGAAATTGGTCATGTTGACGGCCTACGATTATCCGTCGGCGAAACTGGCCGAGGCAGCAGGGGTCGACATCATTTTAGTCGGGGACTCGCTCGGAATGGTCGTGCTCGGCTACGATTCGACAATCCCAGTGACGACCTCCGACATGGTCCACCATGCCAAGGCCGTGCGCCGCGGGGCACGGAACACGTTCGTCGTCGTCGACATGCCGTTCGCGACATACCATGGCGACTTCGACCGCACGCTTCAAGCGGCCGCGACGTTATTCCAAGACGGTCAGGCCGATGCCATCAAACTTGAAGGGGCCGGTGAGGTGCTCGAGACGATTGAACGTCTGACGAAAGTCGGTATGCCGTGTGTGGCCCATCTTGGCCTCACCCCACAATCGGTCGGTGTACTTGAAGGCTATAAAGTACAAGGGAAATCGCTCGAGGATGCCGAACAGTTGATCGCCGACAGTCTCGAGGCCGAAAGGGTCGGTGCGAAGATGCTCGTTCTCGAGTGTGTGCCGCACCAATTGGCCAAAAAGATTGCCGAGGCACTTACAATCCCGGTCATCGGCATCGGTGCCGGTGCCGACGTGGACGGTCAAGTGCTCGTCTATCACGATATCTTGAAATATGGCGTCGACCGTCTGCCGAAGTTCGTCGAGGCGTATGCTGATGTGAACGAGGTCGCGACGACGGCAATCCGCAATTATGTCGAGGCGACGAAAGACGGCTCGTTCCCGCTCGAACGGCACACGTTCACGATGGATGAGTCGTTGCTCGACACGCTCTACGGGGGCAAGGCATGAACATCGTCACGACACCACATGACTTACAGAAACTGTTGACCGACGCCGGGACGATCGGTTTCGTCCCGACGATGGGTTATTTGCATGAAGGGCATCTCAGTCTCGTCGAGGCGGCCAGGTCAGAGAACGACCTCGTCGTCATGAGCATTTTCGTCAACCCGACCCAGTTCGGTCCGAACGAGGACCTCGACCGCTATCCGCGTGATTTCGAGCGTGACGAGGCGCTCGCCCGCGAGGCGGGTGTCGACGTCTTGTTCTACCCGAACACGGAGACGATGTATCCGCTCGACATGGCTCGCGTCACGGTACGTACCGGCGCAGATGTCCTCTGCGGAGCGAGCCGGCCCGGTCATTTCGATGGCGTTTTGACCGTTGTGTCCAAGCTGTTCAACTTGGTCCGTCCGACGCGTGCTTATTTTGGTTTGAAGGACGCGCAACAAGTCGCCTTGATCGAAGGATACGTCCGTGACTATTTCGTCCCGGTCGAGATTCGACGCTGTCCAATCATCCGTGAAGAATCAGGTCTCGCCAAGTCGTCCCGGAACGTCTATTTGTCGGAGACGGAGAAGGCGGATGCAAGTGACATCAATCGGGCATTGGCTGAAGCAAAGGATGCGCTTGTACAAGGCAAAACGATTCAAGATGTGAAAGCACATCTCGAGGAACGTCTGAAGAACATCCCAAACAGTACGATCGACTATGTCGAGATCAAAGACTACCCGACGTTGACCGAGGTGACCTCCGCGTCGACCGAACTATTGATTGCCGTAGCGGTGCAGTTCGAACGGGCCCGCTTGATTGATAATGTGATTTGGAAGAGAGGATGAATCCAATGATTCGAACATTTATGCACGCGAAACTACACAAAGCGACCGTCACCGAGGCGAACTTGCATTACGTCGGTTCAATCACAATCGATGAAGATTTGATGGACGCGGTCGGCATCATGGAAAACGAACATGTGCACATCACGAACAACCATAACGGAGCTCGTATCGAGACGTATGTCATCAAAGGAGAACGAGGTTCGGGTGTCGTCTGTCTGAACGGGGCAGCGGCCCGCCACTTCCAAGTCGGAGATGTCGTCATTATCATGGCGTACGGCCAAATGACGGCCGAGGAAGCGAAACAGCATCGTCCGAAAGTCGCCGTCTTGAACGAACGGAACGAGATCGATCAACTTCTTTATGAAGAGATCGCCCATACGATTCTATGAAACGAGCGGGGATGTCCGATAGAGGCATCCCCGTTTTTTCGTGTATCGTTCTATGGTAAGATGAGACAGACAGAAAGCACGAGCGTGCCGAAGATGGGATGGATGTTATGGACACCTATGTGATAGTGGATTTGGAGACGACTGGTCATTCCGTCAAGTCCGGCGACGAACTGATTGAATTTGCGGCGGTGGTCGTTCAAGGGAGTGAAGTGATTGAGCGCTACAGTACCTTGATTCGCCCGAGTCGCCCAATCCCGCCTTTTATCACGCAGTTGACGACGATCACGAACCAAGACGTGGCGGAAGCCCCGACGTTTGAGGAAGTGATCCCAGATATATGGAAGATGCTCGATGGGCGAATATTCGTCGCCCACAACGTGTCTTTCGATTTGAATTTTTTAAATGAAAGCCTCGAGCAAGCCGGGTACTTGCCGTTCCAAGGGCGAGCGATCGATACGGTCGAGCTGGCCCGGATCCTATACCCGACGCTTGAGAGCCATGCGCTCGAGTCGCTCGCCGAGACGTTTGATCTCGTGCATACTGACGCGCACCGGGCGCTCAGCGATGCCGAAGCGACGGCAGAACTGTTCATTCGTTTGATTGAACGGTTGCGCGCCTTACCACTCGTGACGTTACAACAGTTACGACGCCTGTCCGAGTCGTGGACGAGCAACGTCGAACCGCTCCTCGACGAGTTGATTCTTGAGGTCGGGATCCGAGCCGACGATGAGACGACGTTCGATATTCATCGGAAAATCGCACTCCGACGTCTCGTCGATACATTCGAACCCGCTGTCGAACGCGAACCGTTCGAGCCGTTTCTTCACCGGACAATCGAAGAGACGCTTCCGGCGCTATTCGGTCAATTTGAACCGCGTCAAAGCCAGTTCGAGATGATGCGACACGTCTATAAGGCGCTCGACGACGAGGCGACGCTGTTGATCGAGGCGGGTACGGGGACCGGAAAGACATTGGCGTATTTGATTCCGAGCGCACACCACGCCCTCGAGACGAAGCGCCCGGTCGTCGTCAGCACACATACGATTCAGTTGCAAGAACAGTTGTTGAATCGAGATTTACCAATCTTAAAAGCGATTTTCCCTGAAATCGAGTTCACACTTTTGAAAGGGAGACGCAACTACATCGACCTCCGAAAGTTCGAGATGATTCTCGAAGAAACGAATGACGGGCTGCTCCCGGCGATGTGCAAAGCGATGGTCCTCGTCTGGTTGACCGAGACCGAGACGGGGGACTTGGAAGAGTTGTCATTGCCCGGTGCGGCGTCACAAGGGCCGGCCTCGTTCAAACGGCTGATCCAGGCCGATGCAGCCTCTGACTTCGGTCGCTTCGACCCTTGGTATAGCCGTGACTTCTTCACCCGGGCCGTCTTGCGCTCGAAAGAGGCCGATATCATCGTGACGAACCATGCTTTGTTGTTCTCTGATTTGCAACACCAGGCTGGGATTCTCCCGACCGATACGCCACTCGTCTTGGACGAGGCGCATCAAGTCGAGGAAGTCGCGTCGCATCACTTCGGAGTCACGTTTGACGCGATTCAATTTGACCGCCTGTTCAAATGGTTCGGCTACGGTGCCGACGGCAAGTTTCATTCGCGCGTGCTCGGGCTCGCCGATTTGACGTCCGTCTCGGAAGAGGCGGAGGCGTTCAGCAAAGCGACCGATCAAGCACTCGCCCGCGTCGACGATGAGCTGAACGATTTGCTCACGGCGCTCCAGTCGCTCGGGAAAAAGCGGGAGCAACGTCAAACCGTCCGCTTCGAGCGGGAAGGGGAACCGTTCCGACCGATTCGTGAAGTGGCGAAACGGCTCGAGGACCGACTGCGCACGTTACGGACGACATTGCGACAACTGCACCGTCTCCTCGATGAGCATAAAGAGCATATGACGTTCAAACAACGGGCCGTGCTCGGTGATTTGAAGGCATTCATCGGCGACGTGCGCGATATCGAGAGCGTCCTCTACGAGACGATGCTCACGCGGGACGACGATGCCGTCAGTTGGGTTGAGCTCAATCTGGCTAATCGCAAGTTGACCTCGGTGTACACCCAGCCGGTCGAGATCGGACCGCTCCTGCATGAGCGGCTGTTCGCCAAACGGCCGACCATTCTGACGTCTGCGACGATGACCGTCTCAGGACGATTCGGCTTCATCGAGCGGCGTCTCGGACTCGATGGGGAAAACGTTCGCCGCGTCGTCCTGGCGTCACCGTTTGATTTCAAGAAGCAAGCGAAACTGTTCGTGCCGTCCGACATCCCGCTCATCAACGAAGTTCCGTTGCCGCGGTTCGTCGAGCAGATCGCGGACTCGATCGCCCAAATCGCCAACGTGACGAAAGGACGGATGCTTGTCTTGTTCACGTCGAACGAACTGTTGCGTTTGACGCACGAGGCTGTCAAAGACCAATTGGATGAGGCGTACACGCTCCTCGCCCAAGGGGTCAGCGGCGGATCGCGAAGCCGCTTGACGAAACAGTTCAAGCGGATCGACCAGTCGATTTTGTTCGGAACGGCAAGCTTTTGGGAAGGGGTCGATATTCCAGGCGAGGCACTCACCTGCCTCATCATCGTCCGGCTTCCGTTCGCGCCGCCCGACCAGCCGGTCATGCAGGCTCGGTCCGAGAAGATCGAGGCGACCGGTAAATCGTCTTTCTTTGAACTATCGCTTCCGCAAGCGGTCATCCGCTTCAAGCAAGGGGTCGGTCGCCTGATCCGTTCGAAAGAGGATTATGGCGCCATCTTCGTCTTCGACCGTCGCGTCGAGACGACGCGTTACGGCAAGCAGTTCATCAACAGTCTACCATCCGTCGATCGAATTGACGGACCGCTCGAGACCGCACTCGCTGAACTTGAGCTGTTTTTAGACGAGAAAGAGAAGACCGGGCTAGGAAATCAGAGATAACGCTAGGCATCGTGAAATTATCGCTTTATAATAATGGGTATAGTGTTTTTTGAAGGAGGAGTAATCATGAATTCGAATATTGAGACGTTGGCGACGGTTCGAATCGAGCCGACGGCAGACGTCTACAAAATCGTCGACTTGTTGAATCGTACGTTGAAGAGCCAAGATTTAATGTTCGGTCTTGCTTTAGAGAAAAAAGTGAATGATCCGAAGAAAGAAGAGATGGTGTTCACCATCTATCGGACGGAATGACACGGAAGACAAAAGTAGTGATTGCGTTCATGACGGCACTCATCGGTGTCGTCATCGTATTTAGTGGCATTTATTGGTTCACGGTCGGCCACACCGAGCGGACGAAAGAGAAAATGATCGAGGAAGCGCGTGAGCGACTCGTCGACGAGCAACCGTCCGTCTCGATTGAACGGGCCGAACTGTTTAACGGGACAGAACCGTATGTCGTCTTCGAGGAGACGGATCGGGTCCAGTTCGTGCCGGTCGACGACAAGTTGCCAATCGAGACACGGGATATCGCAACGGTCGATTCAGAACAAATCTGTGCCGATTCGGTCGCAGAGACCGGCGGTACGCTCGTCAGCTGTAAATATGGCTTCGATGAACGGGCATTGATCGAAGTCGTGACAAAAGCGGGCACGTCTTACACGTACTCGTACTATACGCTCCAAGCGGGCGAATTCATTCGACGGGTCCAATTGACGGACTCGCCTTGACGAAACTAGAGGGGGATCTCAATGGAACATCTATTGGCACAACGTGTAAAGCAGTTGACACCTTCAACGACACTCGCCATCACGGCGAAAGCGAAAGCGTTAAAAGCGTCGGGTCAAGACGTGATCGGGCTAGGGGCCGGTGAGCCGGACTTCAATACGCCTGAACGCATCATCGAGGCAGCCTGTCAGGCTGCACGCGATGGCGACACGAAGTATACCCCATCTGGCGGGACGGTCGCACTCAAAGACGCGATCATCGAAAAGACGAAACGCGACAGCAACTTAACGTTCACACGTCCAGAGGTCATGGTCGCTTCCGGTGCGAAACACGCCCTCTATGCGCTGTTCCAAGCGATTTTAGATGAAGGGGACGAGGTCATCATCCCGGTACCATATTGGGTCAGTTATCCGGAGCAAGTGAAGCTGGCTGACGGAGTTCCGGTCTACGTCGACACGAACGAGACGACGATGTTCAAACTGACGCCGGAGCTGCTCGAGGCGGCTATCACGGATCGTACGAAGGCGGTCATCTTGAACAGCCCATCGAACCCGACCGGCATGATTTATACAGAATCTGAACTTTCGGCGCTTGCGGACGTCGTCAAACGGCACGATCTGCTCGTCGTCAGTGACGAGATTTATGAGAAACTCGTTTACGGTGAGGCGGAGTTCGTCTCCATCGCGACGCTTCCTGACATGCGGGAACGGACGATTATCATCAACGGTGTCTCAAAGTCGCATGCGATGACGGGATGGCGCATCGGCTATGCAGTCGGTGACAAGACGATCATCGAGGCGATGACGAACCTCGCGTCGCACTCGACATCGAACCCGACGTCGATCGCGCAAGCTGCGGCGGTCGAAGCCTACAATGGGCCACAAGATGACGTCGAGATGATGCGTGTCTCGTTTGCTGAACGACTCGAGATCGTCTATGAACGACTCATTGCGATTCCAGGAATCACATGCTTGAAGCCACAAGGCGCATTTTACTTATATGCCAACGCCAAAGAAGCGGCCACGATGAGCGGTTACGACTCGGTCGATGCGTGGTGCGAGGCCGTCCTCGGTGAAGCGTACGTCGCGCTCGTCCCGGGTTCAGGTTTTGGTCAGGACGACTACGTCCGCTTGTCATATGCAACAGAATTAAAACGAGTACTAGAAGCGCTCGATCGAGTGGAAGACTTCATTACACGTAACGCTCGATAAGCGAAAGGATGGATATGAACATGACAACTATTTCAATCAGCCAATTTAAAGACTATGAAGGCCAGACGGTCCGGGTCGGAGCTTGGATCGCCAACAAACGTTCGAGCGGAAAGATCGCGTTCCTTCAACTTCGTGACGGGAGCGGCTTCGCCCAAGCGGTCGTCGTCAAAGCCGATGTGGCCGAAGATTTGTTTGCCCTCGCCAAAGGCGTGACACAAGAAACATCGGTCTGGGTGACCGGTACCGTCAAATCGGACGGTGGTCGCACGCCGCTCGGGTTCGAACTCGAGGTGACAGATATGGAAGTGATCGCGGAATCCGTCGACTATCCGATCACACCGAAAGAGCACGGGACAGAGTTCTTGATGGACAACCGTCACCTTTGGCTCCGCTCGCGTCGTCAGCACGCGATCATGAAAGTCCGTAACGAATTGATCCGGGCGACGTACGAGTTCTACAACCAAGAAGGATTCGTGAAGATCGACCCACCAATCATCACGTCGAGCGCACCGGAAGGCACGACGGAATTGTTCGAGACAGATTATTTCGGACAGCCGGCCTACTTGTCGCAAACGGGCCAACTTTATATGGAAGCCGCAGCGATGGCACTCGGGAAAGTATTCTCGTTCGGACCGACGTTCCGGGCCGAAAAATCGAAGACGCGCCGTCACTTGATCGAATTCTGGATGATCGAGCCAGAGATGGCGTTCTTCGACCACGACATGAGCCTCGAGCTCCAAGAGCGTTACGTCTCATACATCGCCAAGTCTGCACTTGAGAACTGCCGTAACGAATTGGAACTGCTCGGACGTGACTTGTCAAAACTTGAAAAAGTTCAAGCACCGTTCCCGCGCGTCCGTTATACGGATGCGATCAAGTTCTTGAAAGAGGAAGGCTTCGACGACATCGAGTACGGTGACGATTTCGGTGCACCGCACGAGACGGCCATCGCCAACGCGCATGACCTCCCGGTGTTCATCACCCATTGGCCGAAAGACATCAAACCGTTCTACATGAAAGTCGACCCGGAGAACCCGGAACTCGTCCTTTGTGCCGATTTGATCGCGCCGGAAGGTTACGGCGAAATCATCGGCGGCTCGCAGCGTGAAGACGACTACGACCGCTTGAAAGAAGAAATCATCAAAGAAGGTCTTGATGAGACGGACGCGTACGACTGGTACCTCGAACTCCGTAAATACGGGTCGGTCCCGCATTCTGGATTCGGCCTCGGCCTTGAGCGGACGGTTGCTTGGATTAGCGGTATCGAGCATATCCGCGAAGCGATCCCGTTCCCACGTCTCTTGAACCGCATTCACCCATAATCGCCGATCGGGGATGACTTTGTCTTCCCCGATTGATTTGTCTAGAAAGGATGTGCGACATGGATGCACATAATATAATCAAGCTGTTCGAACAAAATCCAGTCGTCGTTCCGAGGAAACTGTTCACCGAGGCACGTCGCCTCAACTTGACGCCGGTCGAGTTCAATCTCGTCATCCATCTGCTTGAAATGATTGGGGAAGGCATCGAGATGCCGCTTCCGAGTGAGCTCGGGGACCGGATGAACGTGGCCGAGAGCGAGGCCCGCGCCGTGTTGCTCGGCCTGCTCCAAAAAGAGTTGATCGCCATCGACGCGTCGGCCGAGGTCGAACGATACAGTCTGCTTCCATTGTTCTTGGCGCTCGAGGAAGGGGCGGCACCTGAAAAATCGGCCCATTCGTTGAATGAGAACATCATTCATACGTTTGAGCGCGAGTTCGGGACAATCACTCCATTTGAAATCGAGCAGATTGTCGGCTGGTTGACCGAGGACGGCTTCAGCGAAGAGCTGATCATGGCCGCGCTTCGGGAAGCAAAACTACGCAACGTACGGAACTTCAAATATATGGACAAGATCCTCCGGGTGTGGCAAGACCATAACGTCGAGTCGCTCGAGGACCTCGTCGATTATCAACGGAGGAAAAAGTGATGTTGACGAGAGCCCAATTGAACGAAGTGTCGGACGAGATGCGCCGTATGTTCCCGGACGCCCACTGTGAGTTGACGCACCGCAACCCGTTCGAACTGGTCGTGGCCGTGGCGTTATCGGCGCAGGCGACGGATGCACTCGTCAACAAAGTGACGCCTGGTCTGTTCGAGGCCTATCCGACCGTCGAATCGATGGCCGCGGCAGACGTCGCCGACATCGAGGCGTTAATCAAGCGTATCGGTCTCTATCGGAACAAGGCGAAAAACGTGAAGGCGCTGTCGATGCAAATCGTGGAACGTCATAACGGAATCGTTCCGTCGGACCGCGAATCGCTCGAGGCATTGCCTGGCGTCGGACGGAAGACGGCGAACGTCGTCTTGTCCGTCGCGTTTCATGAACCGGCGTTCGCCGTCGACACACACGTCGAGCGCGTCTCGAAACGGCTCGGGATTTGTCGTTGGAAAGACAACGTCCGTCAAGTCGAGGACACGCTCATGAAGAAGTTCCCGCGCGAAGAATGGTCTCAGCTCCATCATCAGTTCATCTTTTTCGGACGTTACCATTGTAAAGCGCAACGTCCTGCCTGCGAGACATGTCCGCTGTTGCACATGTGCCGCGAAGGCAAGAAACGAATGAAGTCCAAGCAAGCGACCGGACAATGAACAAGCGTCTTCCTGATTACAATGATCAGGAAGACGCTTTTTATACGCAGGGGGGTATTTTTTGGTATACTCAATCCAGTTAGCGATTGGCAAGGAGGATGTATATGGGTGAAACCCGGATTGGAATAAAAGAAAATCAAATGAACTTCATCTTGCTCGTCGTGACGAACTTTTTCGTCGGGTCGATGGTCGGCCTCGAACGGACGATCTTGCCCATCATCGGAGAAGAGGACTTCGGTCTCGTCTCGACGAGTGCGGCGCTATCGTTCATCATCAGCTTTGGATTCTCGAAGGCTGTCGTCAATTACTTCGCAGGGGCCATCGCCGATCGATTCGGGCGCAAGAAAGTGCTCGTCTTCGGCTGGGGGATCGGGTTATTCGTCCCCGTGCTCGTCATGTTGGCCCCGGCCTGGTGGATGATCATCGTGGCGAACGTCTTGCTTGGGATCAACCAAGGACTGACGTGGTCGATGACGGTCAATATGAAGATTGATTTGGCTAAACCGACGGAGCGGGGGCTCGCGGTCGGACTGAATGAATTCGCCGGTTATGTCGGTGTCGCCGTGATGGCCGCCGTCTCTGGGATGATTGCCGTCACGTACGGCAGTCGGCCGGAACCGTTTTATATCGGCGTCCTCGTCGCATTCATCGGTCTCGGGTTATCACTGTTCGTCCGCGATACGACGAATCAGGTACAGCTCCAACCGACGAGCGGGTCTGAGAAAACACGTTCTGCGAGAGACGTATTTATGACGACGACTTGGAAAGATCGCTCGCTCTCGAGTCTGACGGTGGCCGGTCTGTCGACCAATCTGAAAGACGGGATGGCATGGGGCTTGTTCCCGATTTATTTTGCCGCACAAGGGCTCAGTCTAGCTGAAGTCGGATTAATCGTGGCGGTATATCCCGCGGCGTGGGGCTTCTTCCAACTGTTCACCGGGGTATGGAGCGATCGCATCGGACGCAAAGGATTGATCGTCACCGGGATGTGGGTCCAGGCCGGTTCGCTTTGGGCGATTCTTGTCATGTCCGACTATTGGCAATGGGTGCTCGCCGCGGTCATGCTCGGCATCGGGACGGCAATGGTCTATCCGACGCTCCAAACCTCGATCAGTGACGTCGCCGAGCCGTATTGGCGCGCCTCAGCAATGGGCGTTTATCGGTTTTGGCGCGACAGCGGCTATGCGTTCGGAGCCATCTTTGCCGGGGTGTTGACCGACATATTGTCCATCGATTGGGCAATCGGGCTTGTGGCCGTCCTACCGTTCCTGGCCGGACTCAATGCGCTCGGTCGTTTGCGGGAGACACTTCCAGGTTTGCGTTAATCAAAAAACTGCCTTGCCGAAGCTTCGGCAAGGCAGTTTTTTAATGGTTCCACGGATGGTCGCTCCATTCGCGGCGTTTTTTCGTGATGGGTACTTTTTTGAATCCCCAGTTACGGAAATCTTGGTCAGGACTTTCTTTACGAATGTAAATCTTGTCCTTGATGGCTTTGAAGATCCGGTTCTCATCCCCATAATGGACGAACCGTGGTTTCACTTCGATGACGCCGCGACGTACGCGCGAGAGCGGGAGACAGACGAGGTCAGCGATTTCAAGCCCAGACTGATAGATGGTGTTCTGTTTCTCCGAGAAGATGAAACCTTTAATCTTTTGTCGGCTCTTCTCGACGTCGAGATGGACCGTCCCTGAATTGAAGATATCGAAGAACGCTTTTTGGATGAGCAAGTTTTGATAGTCGTCTCGCGACTCCAAGACGACACGGGCGCTGACCGCTTCCGTCTCTTCTAAGAATGCATAAAACGATTTCATCAAGTGGGCGAAGGCGACGACGTACGGGTCTTTCGGCGTTGAATAAAAGTCGTGAAGTTTTTGTTTATCGACCTCGACGCTGATGATCGTGCAGTTGATATCGCGTAGGAAGTCCGGCAACTTGTTCCAAAAGTCACGAAGCATATCGATCGTGATGCCATCCTCTTTTCCATACGGATGCTCGGCCTTTAAAATCTCTTTTAAATGGAGCGGGATATTCTCCGTCTTGAACACGTCGCGTTTGAAGGCATGTAACCGGCGCTTCAACTCGCATGGCATCCCGGCCTCGTCGGCATCGATTGCATATTTGTATTCCATCAATACGCCGGTGAGGTTGAACTGGGTATTTCCTTTTGGCGTGCCCGTCTCATCGACGAACATGACATACTTCTTTTGTGTTTCCATCTTACTCCTCCAACCATGGCTCAACTGTTTATCTAAGCGAGCCTGCTAATTGTTTTCCAACCTTGGTTTACATTGCTTATTGCGCACTTTTTCAAACTTACGTCAATCTGCGTTTAATCTGTCTTGATTATGGCTAATAAGTAGAAGACTTATTTCAGAAAAATAAATAGCTCTTCCGTAACAAGGTCGTGTCAATTTGACTACACAATGAACTACATACTAGTTTAACATACGGGAGTTTGGTACGATATGGATTGCGGAAAATCCACACAGGAGTCGAGCGACAGAACTCGACAATCAGACTTCAGACGGAAGGAACGGCTGGACCAACCTGTTAAACTAGAGACTAGGGGTGACGACATTGTTCCATTATCCGAACGGGAAAAAGCCGAAACCTGCGGCAACGCCGGTCCGCTCTAATCCGCAGACGTATGCGAATCGAGGCATGAACCTTGAGACGCTGCTGAACGACACGAATGAGTTTTACCGACTCCATGGACGAGCGGTCATCCATAAGAAGCCGACACCGCTGCAAATCGTGAAAGTCGATTACCCGAAACGGAGTGCGGCGAAAGTGACCGAGGCGTATTTCAAGCAAGCGTCGACGACCGATTATAACGGAGTGTATCGCGGGAAGTACATCGATTTCGAGGCGAAAGAGACGAACAATAAGACGTCATTTCCACTCGGAAACTTCCACGACCACCAAATCAACCACATGCGTGAGTGCGAGCGGCATGGAGGGGTTTGTTTTGTCATCATTCGGTTTAGCCGCTATAATACGCAATATGTGTTATCAACGGAGCAATTATTAGTTTGGTGGGAACAGCGCGAATCGGGACGGAAGTCGATTCCGCTCTCTTATATCGAGCAAGAAGCAATTGAAGTTCCAACCCGGGCGATGCCCGCCGTCGATTATTTGACGGCGATTGAGGCGTGGCTCGATTGAAATAGAAGGAGTGAAGCGTGAATGGAACGAAGTCGGATGGCACGTCGACAAGATACGACGAGCAATAAACGTAAACCAGCGGCCAAGAAGCCGAAACAAAAAACGAAGAAGTCAAAGTTTCGACGCATTTTAACGATTTTAGGGATTTTATTCATTATCGGCGTCATCGCCGGCGCCGCATACACGGCGTATGCGATCGCGACGGCACCGCCGCTCGATGAAGAGAAGTTGGTCGATACGTATCCGATCCAACTATTATCAGCTGAAGGCGAACCGCTCGAAGGAAGCGGACAAATTCGGGAGTACGTCTCCATCGATGAAATTTCAGAAGTGATGCAACAAGCGGTCATCTCAATCGAGGACCGTCGCTTCTATGAACATAACGGAATCGACTTGCGCCGTATCGGCGGCGCCGTGGTCGCGAACTTGACGGACGGCTTTGGGGCCGAAGGTGGTTCGACGATCACGCAACAGCTCGTCAAACAATCGTTCTTGTCGACCGACAAGAAATTGAAGCGGAAGCTGCAAGAACAGTGGCTCGCCATCAAACTTGAGCGCGAGTACACGAAAGAGCAGATTCTCGAGATGTACTTGAATAAGAACTATTACGGTACAGGCGGATATGGTGTCCAAACGGCATCGAAACGCTACTTCAATAAGCCGGTCTCAGAAGTGAATTACCAAGAGGCGGCCATTTTGGCGGGTCTCCCGCAACGTCCGAGTGCCTATGACCCGATCAACGGGGACCAGGAACTGACGCGTTATCGTCAAGAGCAAGTGCTCTCAGCGATGAAGCGTGACGGTCATATCACGGAAGAAGAATACAACCAGGCGCTCGACGTCGAGATCGCGGACGTCATCTCACCAGGTGAAGAAACAGAAGAAGAGACGTACACGCGCTCTATTTACGCTCGCGTCCAAGCCGAGCTCGAGGAAGACTACGGTCTCGAGCAGGCCGACATTTACGGGACGGGCTTGAAAGTGTATACGTCAATCAATAAAGATTTGCATACGAAGTTCAATAACGACATTAAGAACGATAACGTCAACCTTCCAACAAGTGAGTTCCCAGAAGATCTTCGCATGGGAGCGACCGTGTTGAACACGAAGACGGGTGAAATCGTCGCCGTTATCGACAGTGAACAAGCGAAACAAGGCGATAAGAACTATCGCGACTATTCGCGCGAAAAACGCCAAATCGGTTCGACGGCGAAGCCGTTCTTCGATTACGGCCCAGGGATTGAGAACGCACAGTGGTCGACTGGGAAAATTTTGATCGATAAAGAGTTTGACGAAAGTGAAACCTTTAAACCAGGGAACTACTATCCAGGGTTCCGCGGTGCCAACACGATGCGTTACTATTTGACGGTTTCCGGGAACACACCAGCCGTCCGTGCCTTCTATGAAGTACAGGAAGAGTTCGGTTCGGAGGCGATTGAGTCGTTCGTCGAGAACGTCGGCATCGAGCCGGCGCGTGCGGGTGACGAGATTCTGCCGGCAAACAGTCTTGGTGTAGCAGAAGCGAGCACGACACAAATGGCGGCTGCTTACGCGGCGCTCGGCACGAACGGTATGTATACGAAGCCGCACTTGATTCAAAAAATTGAATTCAATGACGGCTCGACGATCAACTCACCGATCAAAGCGAAGCAGGCGATGGAAGACTATACGGCTTACATGTTGACGGACATGCTTCGTGACGTCGTCAGCGGTTCGAACGGGACGTATGAACCAGGCGCGTTCCCGTACGACGTCGCCGGGAAGACCGGGACGACGAACGATGAAAAGGGCGAGGAGAATGATAAATGGTTTACCGGCTATACGACCGATTACTCAATTTCGGTATGGACGGCCCGTGTATCAAATGACATACCCGTATCGTTGTTTAAACCGAACTACGCCCAATATTACTTCGAGTATATGATGCAAGAAGTGACGAAAGCGACGGGTCAACCGGATCGCTTCCAGCAACCGGAATCGGTGCTCTCGCTCGGGAACGAGTTGTACGTCAAAGGAACGAAACCGAAAGACTTGCAGCCGGACAAACTCGCCGCGCCGACCGGCGCATCGATTGACTACGATGTGCCAGGCGAGACAGGTACGCTCTCGTGGTCATACGACAAGCAAGCAGTCGAAGCAGCTGGTTACCAAGGACTTTCGTTCACCGTGACGGAGACACGTCCGGACGGTAGCGAGCGTGTCGTCGGCACGACCGAAGACACGAGCATCGCCATTTCTGGCCTCGGTGAAGGGGAGACGACGTTCACGATTGTCGCCAACGCGACGAACGCGCTCGTCGGCGATCAACAGTCGAGCCCGCTCCAAACTTCCTACACGGTCGAACGGAGCGAGGAGCCTGCTGCCGAAGAGGAAGAAGAGCCAGCCACGGAAGAGACGCCTCCTGAAGAAGAAGGCGAGCAAACCGATGGTGAGAGCAACGAGAACAATGGCAATAACGAAAAAAATGAGAATAACGGAAACGACAACAACACCGAAGACGAGAACACGGAAGAACCGACCGAAGAAGAACCGACAACCGATGAGACAGACGGGGAGTCGGATTCGGAGGGGGACGTCAGCCGTCAATCGACGTCAGACTCGGATGACCGTAACAACGGCAACGGGAATGGCAACGGGGGTCGTGACTAATCTGACTCACAGGAAACAGGGCGACATCAGCGCCCTGTTTTTCTGTTTCGTTTGCTATAATGAAAAGAAAGCGAATAGGATGGTGACACATGGTACAACTCTCATTGAAACGTAAGATGAAAGTATTGTTTGTGATCGACCGACTGCAAGAGGATGATTTAGGCATCCCGTTACATGGCGTCAATGGCTTGAAGATGGGCCGATTGCTCCTCGAGGAATCGATTCCGTTCGGACGCTTGATTGATGATCAAGCCGTGGCCGAGGCCAGTGGCCATCCCTATTTGAAACGGATCGGCGTTGAGACGATGTTTCTCGGCGACGAGTCATACTACCCTGAACTTCTGCGGGGCAAGCGCCAAGCGCTCGCGACGCATGAAGATTATCATAAAGCGGTGCAGCGTTACACGAAGCATTTACAAGCGGTCCACTCGAAGTGCACGAAGCTACATACCATCGTCTTGTTCGGACGGTCGACGCAACGGTTGTTTGACGATGCGATCACGCGTCTCGAAGAAGAGAATGAGCATGTCGCCGATTCGTTCAAAGCGATGGACGTGCTCCGTTTGCCGGCCGTCCACCGGCTCGTACGCGACGAACGGATCAGCCAAGTCAAGGCTGTCGTGGAACGTCTTGCACCTTCGAAATCGTAAAGAAGGTGAACTCTATGCGGAAAAAACGTTCCGTGGAAGAAATGATTCAGACGCTCAAGACCGACCCGGGTTTCTCGGGCAACGTGACGCATTGGCACACGGTCGAGGCGAAGCCGGCCCGGTATGCGCCGATTCCAGCGAGCGTCCCGCCAGATCTCGTCCGGGTGCTCCATGGCCGCGGAATCGAACAACTGTACACCCATCAGGCCGAAGCAATCGAGCAGACGTCTCGAGGCAACTCGACGGTCATCGTCACCCCGACCGCTTCCGGGAAGACGCTCTGTTACAATCTGCCGGTTTTATCGAAAATGATTGAACAACCGAATGCCCGGGCGCTCTACCTGTACCCGACGAAAGCGCTCGCCCAAGACCAAAACAGTGATTTGATGGAGATGGTCGAGGCGCTCGAAGGTGACCTCCGCTGTTTCACTTACGATGGGGACACGGCGCCAGCGGCTCGTACGAAAGTACGGGACGCCGGCAATATCGTCATCACGAATCCCGATATGCTTCACTCTGGAATCTTGCCGCATCATACGAAATGGATTCGCTTGTTCGAGAACTTGGAATATATCGTCGTCGACGAGTTGCACACGTACCGAGGGGTATTCGGTAGCCACGTCGCCAACGTGTTTCGTCGTTTGAAACGGATCTGTGCCTATTATGGGAGCCATCCGAAATGGATCATGACGTCAGCGACGATCGCCAACCCGGTCGAGCTGGCTGAACTGTTGACCGAAGAGGACGTCGTGCTTGTCGACAACAACGGGGCGCCCCAAGGGAAGAAACATTTAATTTTCTACAATCCGCCTGTCGTCAATGAGGCGCTCGGGATTCGTCGGAGCGCGACGCTCGAGACGAAGCGGATCGCCTCAAAGCTCGTCGAGGCTGACATTCAGACGATCGTCTTCGCCCGCTCACGCGTACGGGTCGAGGTATTGTTGACGTATTTACAAGAACTGACACGGCGCGAGCTCGGACCAAAATCGATCGTTGGCTATCGGGGCGGCTACTTACCGTCGGAGCGTCGTGAAATCGAGCGTCGGCTCCGTAACGGTGAGATTAAAGCTGTCGTCTCGACGAATGCGCTTGAACTCGGCGTCGATATCGGCCAGTTGCAGGCGTGTGTCTTGAACGGCTATCCGGGCACGGTCGCCTCGATGTGGCAACAAGCGGGCCGGGCCGGACGCCGTCATTCCGAGGCGCTCGTCATTTTTGTCGCCTCGTCGTCTTCGCTCGATCAACTCGTCGTCGAACAGCCCGATTTGATTTTAGACCGGTCTCCGGAAGCGGCTCGTCTCGACCCGAACAATTTAATCATTCTCGTTGACCATATGAAATGTGCCGCCTTCGAACTGCCTTTCTCAAAAGGGGAACGATTCGGCACGGTCGAGACGGAAGAAATTCTCGATTTCTTGACGGACGCCCACATCTTGCATGAACGGGCCAATAAATATTATTGGATGACGGACGCATTCCCGGCTCATGACATCTCGCTGCGGACGAGTGACCAAGAGAATGTCGTCATCGTCGACCAGACCGCGAAAAACCAGGTCATCGGTGAGATGGATACGTTCAGCGCGATGACGTTACTGCATGACGAGGCCATCTATTTACATGGGGCCGAGCAATATCAAGTCGAACGACTCGACTTTGAAGAGAAGAAAGCTTACGTCCGACGTGTCGACGTCGACTACTATACGGACGCCAATTTGGCGGTCGAACTGAAAGTGTTGGAAGAGAACAAGACGACCGGCGTGAAGACGTTTGGAGAAGTATCGGTCATCGCGATGGCGACACTATTCAAGAAAATCAAGTTCGGGACGCACGAGAATATCGGTTCCGGGCCGATTCATTTGCCGGAACGAGAACTGCACACGACGGCGACGTGGTTCACGCTCGACGAACGGTTCACCTACTCGGAGGCCGACATGGAAGACCAGCTCGAAGCGGTCAGTGATCTCTTGCGGCGGCTCGCCCCGCTCTATTTGATGTGTGACACGCTCGACTTGTTCACGACGATTCAAATGAAAGCGACCCATACGAACAAACCGACCGTCTATTTATACGACCGCTACCCAGGCGGCATCGGGCTGAGCGAGGCGCTCTATCGCGACGCCGATGAGGTCTTGGATGCAGCCATCCGTACGGTCGAGGACTGTCCGTGTGAGAGCGGCTGTCCGCGGTGCGTCGGCATGATTGGATACGGTGATTTCAAACAGCAGGTCGTCCAGCAGTTGCATGCATTGAAAGGATCGATATGAAAGCAAAACTATCACGACTCATCAAAACGAATGAACTGAAACAAACGGCCGTGACGCCGGACGACGTCGAACAAGCAAAATGGCGGGCCCGGGGTGGAGAAATCCTGACGTTCGAACAAGAGTGGTGTGTCCGCTTGAAGCAGATTTATCCGCTCGACGAGACGTACCACGACTTTACGTTCGGTTCCGCCAAAGCTTCGCTCGCGACATCGACCCATCCCTTTTTCCAAGTCGATGTCCCGTCCGAGCAGGTGTTGTTCATGGATACCGAGACGACTGGGCTCCGCGGATCGGGGACCTCAATCTTTTTGATCGGATTCGCACGTTTCCAAGACGACCATCTCGAGATGATCCAATACGTGTTGCCTCATCCCGCGTTCGAGACGGCGTTTTATTATCACTTCTTGAACGACATCGGCGACGAGGTCCGTTTCGTGACGTATAACGGAAAATCGTTCGACTGGCCCCAAATCAAGACACGGCACACGTTCGTCCGCTCGAAAGTCAAAGCGTTACCGGCCGTCGGCCATGTTGATTTGTTGCATGCCTCACGGCGATTGTTGAAACCGACGCTCGAATCGGTATCGCTCAAAGCGGTCGAGGCCCATTTCGGCCACGCCCGGACGGACGACTTGCCCGGCTTTTTGGCCCCGATGCACTATTTCCAATATGTGAAGGACCGGGAACCAGATATTTTACAGCCGGTCATCGAACACCATCATGCCGACTGTCTAAGCCTCGTCTCGCTCTACAAACGGCTCTGTCATCTCGTCGAAGCCGACGAGACGCCATTTGGTGAAGAACGGGCGCACTGGTTGAACGACCTCGGCAACGCCGAGGCGGCGCTTCAAGAGTACGAGCGGCTCGAACAGCCAACGAAGCGGGCCTTGATGCGTCAAGCGCTCCTGTTGAAGCGAACAGGCCAATTAGAACAGGCAATCCCGCTGTTCGAACAAGTCGGTACGGTCGAGGCGCTCGTCGAATTGGCGAAATACGCCGAACATCGCGAAAAAGACATCAATCGGGCCATCATCTATACCGAACAGGCCATCGCTTTGGCGGAACGGAAAGAGACGGTGCTTCGACAGACCGCTTTGACCGAGATGCGGGCGCTTCGGCACCGGATGAACCGGCTAGAAAGGAAGCAGTCATGAAAGTTGTCGCCATCACAGGATACCGGCCGCATGAACTCGGCATCTTCAAAGCCGACCATCCCGGTATCGGCATCATCAAGGAAGCGTATGAGCGAAAAATTGTCGAAGCCATCGAGCTCGGAGCCGAATGGTTCATTTTTAGTGGCACGAACGGTTGTGAATTATGGGCTGGAGAAGTATTGTTAGAGTTAAGAGAAACTTATCCAATCAAAATCGCCGTATTTCCACCTTTTTTACAGATGGAAGAGAAGTATAAGCCGTACGAGCAAGAATTGTTCATTCGTTTGCAGCTCGAGGCCGACTTTTTTGAAGCGCTGACCCAGCGTCCTTACGAGGACCCGAGCCAGTTGCGGGCAAAAACCGCCTTCTTTTTAGACAAAGCAGCAGGATTAATCACACTGTATGACGAAGAGACGGGAGGAAGCCCACGCTTTCTCGTCGAAGGGGCTAAACGAAAACACCAGATGGAGTTATTCTTGATCACACAGGAAGAATTACGCGTGATCGAAGAAGAAAAACAATGGGAACAACATTGGGAGTGAAAATGATGCAAACTGAATTAACAGCCGAAGCCATTTATAAACAAGAATTCAAGACCGCCCTTCGTGGGTACTCACAAGAAGAAGTCGACCAGTTTTTGGACGTCGTCATCCGCGATTATGAGAAGATGACGAAAGAAATCGAACGGTTGCGCCAAGAGAACGAGTCGCTCCGCCGCGGTTCGAACGAACAAGCAGAACCGGTCAAACCGGCCCAGCCTGTCGCGTCGAACTATGACATGTTGCGTCGCATCTCGAATTTAGAAAAGGCCGTCTTCGGAAAACAGGTCGGCCCGAGCGAATAAAGTGAGGAGGTGGAGAAGATGTTACAAGTATTGACGGCCGTCAAAAAAGAACCTGAGAAACGACAGACGAAAGGCTTGTTCCGCACGAAAGAAGAAGTCATCGCACCGCCGAAGTCGTACACGGACGAGATCGTCGAGATTATCCGTCACACATGCCGGTTTGATTGGATGATGATCGAACAAGTCGAGCTTGGTGAGGATGTGCTCGATTATGTATTGGTCGGCCCGAAAGGCGTCTTTTTAGTCCGCATCAATCGGACGACGTCGGCCGTCCATATGACGAACCGTGACTGTCGTCTCGAGACGTCGCTCGGTTGGAAAAACATCTATCCGCATCCGATGGAAGAGTTTGAGCGGATGACGAAGCACGTCAGGAGCGTCCTGAAGAGGCAATGCGGACAAGCAGTCCCTGTCACGGCGTTCTTAATTTTCCCTGAGACATCCCGTCTCAAGGTCGAACGCATCAAAGCCAACTGTGCTGATACGTTCGATGTGATCGATGACGTCATCGCGAAAACGAAGCTCGAGCTGTTATCGGAGGCGACAATCAAACACATCGCCTACTATTGCTCGGAGCGTCAAGTACATAAATGAAAATGGCGCTGAAGCTTCAGCGCCATTTTCATTTCAATAATTGTCGGGCTTGTTCTGCATCTTTACGATGGACGAACAAAGCGACCCGGTCGTCCAAGTTTTTTGCGAGCGGGCGGAACAGGCGCCCGGTCGGCAAGCCGTGTTCGACGCGACACGTGATGCCTTGTTCCGTCAAATACGTATAGTCGTCGAGCAGCGCCTCGCCTTGCTTGCCAAACGCCTCGCCGAAACGGACCCACTGTAAGTTGCGGACAGCGCGGATCGAGACGAGCACGACGAATGTGATGCCTAAGACGATAATCAATAGCGTTTCCAAATCCAAAGCGTTCAACCCCTTCTTTACATAATTTTAAGGGTGCAACCGCTTGAAAGCAACAACGATAGACCGGTATACTCAAAAGAAAGTGAGGGATGACGATGAAAACAACGATTCAATCGCGTCGCGAAGCCGTGACGCTGCTAGAAGACAAGCACGTGCTCTACATCCGCATCCATAACGGGCAGACCGGGATGATCAAACAAACCGAAGACGGAATCGTCGTCGCGATTCCGAATGAAGAGACGGACAAAGTCGATTTCCGCAAGTTAGAGGACATCGAAGCGTTTGAGGCGTTCTACGATTTGACGCTCTCGAAGCCAGGGACGCTTTATTATAACCAAGCGTAAACAAAGCTCCACTCATCTCGAGTGGAGCTTTTGTCATGGTGTCGGCAGCCAAGTGGACATCGTCTCTTGCAACGGTTCAGGGCGCAGGTGCCGCTGTTTATGAAGCAAATAGCCGTCTGGTCGGATGACGAGCACGCCGCGCTTCATGAACAATGATTTCGCGAGCTCGTTGCCTTGGTCGAAGAAGGGACGACTCGTCTTCGAGAGCGTGATGATTTGGAAGAACGATTGATGATCGTTCAAATAATCATAGAGTGCGGTCGCATCACGTTTATCATCGTCGAGGATGAGCACTTGGAACCGGCCGTCCGCAATCTCCGAGATTTTGGTGCGCAACCCGTCATCGGTCCGGATGATCTCGATCTCCGGGAAGATTTTGCCCTTGGTGACACGCAAAAACGGAATTCGGGAATGCCCGGGATAAGACAAGTGCAGTTGGGCGATTCGTTCCGTTATTTTTTGGTTGACCAAGTTGACGCGCGTAAAGACGTCGGCGCCGAGCGCTTGGAACGGCAAGAGGACAGGCAACGTCGTCTGTAACACCTCAGTCGCCACGTTCGTCGTCTGAAGTACGTTACGAGCCACGTGTTCACGTTCGTCGCGATACGAGGCGACGACGCGGAACGGGGCACCAGCCTTCAAATGAAGCCACAACTTCCACCCGAGGTTGAACGAGTCGGCGATGCCGGTATTCATCCCTTGTCCGCCTACGGGTGAGTTGATATGGGCGGCGTCTCCCATTAAAATGACTCGATTGTGGATGAACGAGTCGACCATACGGTTGTGGACCCGGAAGAGCGAGAACCACTCAACTTCGTCGATCTCGACATCCATATGGCTTCGCTGTTCAATCAACTTGCGCAGTTCCGACTCATTGAACGACTCGTCGCTCGCGAGGTTCCCTGTGATGCGAATCGTGTCATCCGTGAGCGGGAAAACTTCTAAGACGCCCCGGTCGGAAAAGAAAATATGCACTTCTTCGCGCGAGATGTTCCATTTGGCTTTCATATCGGCGAGCACCCACGACTCTTTGAACGATTTTCCGCTAAACGGAAGGGCGAGCATCCGGCGAATCGAACTGTTCGCCCCATCGGCCGCGACGACGTATTTGGCTTCGATCGTCCGGTTTGATGCATCTGACTCAAGGTGGGCGAGCACTCGAGACGGGTAATGTGTCAACGAGACGAGCGATTCACCGCGCTGGACGGAATGACCGTGTCCGTTTAACGCATCCTCTAAAATCGCCTCGGTCTCGTTTTGGCGTAGCAGCGTCACGAACGGGTACGGCGTGACGAGGCGAGAAAATTCAAGTTTGGCCGTCCATTGACCCGAGAAGTATAGATTGCCTTTCTCGATGGTCCGTGCCCGGCCGAGTACTTCCTTGGCGACATCGAGACGAGAGAACACTTCGATCGTTCGCGGTTGAATCCCGATGGCCCGGGAATTGTTCGACGGGGTCGTCTTACGATCAATTATTTCAAATGAGATCCCATATCTGGCTAACGTCAATCCGAGCGTGAGTCCGGTCGGGCCCGCTCCGACGATCAATACATCAACTTTTTTATCCACCACATCCACCAACTCCTATCGTTAATAATGATATTTCCGACATTTGATGCGTTTAAACGAGGAGACAACGGTGGAAGTGTAGAAACAAAGAGAACGAGGTGGAGAGAATGGACAAATCATGGATCACGGAACAACAACTACGTGACAGTTTCTCGATGGAAGAAAACTATGAACAGACGGCAGCCGTTTTGATCCCGTTGACCGAGGTCGACGGGACGTGGCACGTCGTCTTTGAAGTACGCGCCCATACAATGCGGCGTCAACCCGGAGAAATCTCATTTCCGGGCGGCCGTCTCGATCCCGGTGAGACACCGGTCGAGGCCGCTGTTCGAGAGACGAGTGAGGAGTTATTACTCGCCTTATCCGATATCGAGGTCATCGGTCGCCTGCAGCCACTCGCGACGCCGCACCGGCAACTGATCTATCCGTTCGTCGGGGTAATTCCACTGCTACCGGACGTGCACCATACGGATGAGGTCGACCATTTATTTTCAATCCCGGTCGAGACGTTGCTTTTGCTAGACCCGTTCCATGGGGAGATGGAATGGACGATGAACCCGGATCAAAATATCCCATTTGAACGGATGGCGAATGCTAAAGCGTACGAAAAACGGGTAATTAAAATGAAAGAACCTTTTTATGAACATGAAGACTACATTATTTGGGGATTGACTGGAAAAATTTTGACACAATTTATTAAACGGCTTAAAGAAAACGTATTCAAACCGATATAATTTCGTTATAATGATAGAAACAAATTTAAGATTGGAAGTGAATGGGTGTGTCTGTAGAATTCGTTGTGGGTGATATCGTCAAGTCAACTCGTGAAGGTTGGGTCGCAGAAGTGACTGCCGTATTGACCAATACGGTCATCGGGGACGTTTCCATCATGGAAGAATTTCAACAGCTTGGTCTCGAATTTGAGAAGCAAGTTTTACTGAAAAAAGATTTGGAATTGATCGAACGCGCCAGCTGACCTTTTAATCGAAAGGGATGATTCAGGTGTCCATTGACAAAAAAGTTCGTGAATGGGAAGAGGCCGGTTTACTTGATGAAGTGACCGGTCAGCGCTTGGTCGAATATGAACATAAGAAATTGGCGGTCGGTGACAAACGTGAGCACAAACCGCCTATTCTTGTGATCATCGGTTCTATTTTGCTCGCACTCAGTCTATTCAGCTTTGTCGCGGCCAATTGGCAAGCGATTCCTGACCTTGTGAAAGTCGCTATTTTCCTCGGGTTTATGGTCGGGATGTATGTGACCGCCGAACGCCTGCAAGTGAAGGCGTCACGCTATGTCACGCTGTTCCGGCTTTTAGGCGTCGCTTTCTTCGTCGCCACGATGATCGTCATCTTCTCCACTTATAATCTGTCCTCGCAAATCCCGCTCTTATTTTGGCTCTTCCTTGCCGTCGCTGTCCTGCATAAATTGATCTATAAGCATCCCATCTACACGTTCCTGGCCGCGCTCGCTGCCTTTTTGGCGGTCACGAACAGTTTTCAAGGCATCGGCATCACGTTGATCGCGTTCGGGTTCCTCGTGACCTGGGTCTGGTTCCATTACGGAGACAACGAGCTCGATCGTATCTTCGCCTGGTTCGGCTTTTATGGCCTCCTCATCACAATCGGTCAATATGCCGGCTACGAAGGACGCTTTTG
Organism: Exiguobacterium sp. s28; assembly: GCF_018618135.1. Taxonomy (NCBI): domain Bacteria; kingdom Bacillati; phylum Bacillota; class Bacilli; order Caryophanales; genus Exiguobacterium; species Exiguobacterium sp. s28. The sequence goes on from NZ_JACSLL010000012.1 coordinate 45,175, forward strand.
GCCGCTATGGGCCCTTGCTGCCTTACATGTCCTATTCCTTATCTATCGTGAGCGGGCCCAGTGGAATTATTTGTACCTCTTCGTCGCGGCCGTCCTATCGATCGGTTATTTAATCAATGCGACGGAAGGCTGGTTGTCGCAACGAACGCCCTCGGTCATCGAGGCGACGATCCTTTCGGTCGTCCTCGTCGCCGTCTATTTACTTCACCGACGCCAGGACTTGATGTGGGTCAGTTTACTCGCTGTCATCCCGTTCTCATTATTCGAAGACTCCGGCATCTTGCTAGCGGTGCTACTTGAAGTGGTCGCACTCGCCTATCTCGTCTATCAAGACCACAATCGCAAACCGATCGTGCTTGCTTTCATTTATTTCTTGCTCGTCCAAATGACGATTTACTTCATTTACGTTTGGGATCGACTCGACATTTCGCTGTTCTTCCTCATCGGAGCATTGATCGTCTTCGCATTGTCGCTCGCTTTGTGGTGGCGCAGCCGTAGCCGTACGAGAGGGGATGCTCAGACATGAAACGATTGACGCCTTGGCTAGTGCCGGTTTTGCAAGTAGTGATCGCTGTCGGTTTTATTCTGCTCGTCTATGCGGTCTCCTGGTTCGGAGAGACGTATACGTTCAAAGCGACCTCCTATGAGCCGTACGATCCGTTCTTTGGAGACTTTGTCTATTTGGAATACGATTCGTTCGACGGCAGACAAGATGTCGAATCAGGGACGGTATATGTGTCGTTCAAAACGGGGGACGACGGTTACGCGACCATTGATCGGGTCAGTTCACGGCCGTTCTTCGGTGGCACTCGTGCCAATTACTATGACCGGCAAGTGTATATCGATGACATGAGTTCGTATCGGGTCGCCGAAGAAGAAACGTCGGCGATCGAAGGTGCGAAAACGTTCGAAGTGGATGTCGACGTGGCACCTTGGGGCATGGTTCGCCCCCATGATTTACGCTCGATTGAAGCTGAAACAGAATGACAATCAGATTACAGGTTTGTTACATGTTATGTTGTAACGAATCTGTAATTTTTTACGAAAACGGTTGGTAACACTAGGTTTATTGTAAATGTTACAGATTGTAACCAGTTCTTTCTCGATGTGTCAGAAATATTTCACTTCGTCAAAATCCCTTCTCGTGATTGAAACGACATGGTAAATTTACTCCTGTTCGTTAGATGACGAGAAAGGTGCTGACCTATTAATGCATTCCTTAAAATATATAATCGCGATTTTATTTGCCGCTGTTGGAACATTCGTGTTTGCTGCGAATGCCGATGCCGCCCAAATTGGAATCGGGACTGAACAGAAAATTGTCCAAAACCCACTTGAATTAGAACGTCAGGCCATTGAGTTGGAGCGCCAACAAGAAATCGAACGCAAGAAACGTCTTGCCGAAGAGAAACGGCTCGCTGAAGAAAAACGTTTAGCCGAAGAAAAGCGCTTGGCAGAAGAGAAAGCCAAACGTGAACAGGCCGAGCGTGAAGCGAAAGCGAAAGCAGAACGTTTGGAAGAAGAAAAGCGCGTCGCTGCCGAACAGGCACGACAAGAAGAAGCGAAACGCCAAGCCGCAGCAAAAACCGAGAAGAAGCAACAAGCGGCATCGAGTGCGACCGTGACACCGGTCTCGACACAAGGACGTGTCATTCAAGCCGAGTCAACGGCCTACACGAACGATGCAGCTGACAACGGTTCTTACGGGGGGCGCGTCTTGACGGCGACAGGCCATGACGTGACAGACTCGATTTATTATAACGGCATGCGTATCATCGCCGTCGACCCATCTGTCATCCCGCTCGGTACGGTCGTTCAAATCGACGGCATCGGCCAAGCGATCGCCCTTGATACAGGAGGACGCATTAAAGGGAACATCGTCGATTTACTCGTCGACACGAAGAGCGAGGCCATCAATTGGGGTCGTCGTCATATCACAATCACATTGCCATAATCTAAAGGTTCTCCTGCGGGGGAACCTTTTTTGTCTCGCCTCGTGGGTTGGCAGTCTTTCGACCGCGTCCCAGCACGTTTCATTGTTTAACAATCGTTGGAAACGGGCAAACTAATATTTGACTTTCATGAAAAGTTACGAGCCGAGGAGGGGTAGAGTTGATAGAATTCCAAAGTGTATCTAAGCGTTACGAAGACGGGACGTTAGCCGTCAAAGATTTGGATTTAACAGTACGAAGAGGCGAGATTTTTGTCTTGATCGGCCCATCAGGGTGTGGCAAGACGACAACCATGAAAATGGTGAATCGACTGATCGATCATACCGACGGGAAAATTTTGATTGATGGGAAAGAGATTTACCAATTCGATATTTATGAGTTACGCCGCAATATCGGTTATGTACTTCAACAAATTGCCTTATTCCCTCATTTAACGGTCGAAGAAAATATTTCTGTCGTTCCTGAACTATTGAAGTGGCCAAAGCAAAAGACGAAAGACCGCGTGACCGAACTCATGGAAATCGCCGGATTAGATCCCGTCTTGCGGGCTAAAAAGCCGACCGAGCTATCCGGTGGACAACAGCAACGCGTTGGGGTGCTCCGTGCGCTCGCGGCCGATCCTGACGTCATCTTGATGGATGAGCCGTTCTCGGCACTCGACCCAATCAGCCGGGGCCAACTCCAAGACGATATTAAACGCTTGAACGATGAACTTGGGAAAACGATTTTGTTCGTGACCCACGACATGCAGGAAGCGATGAAACTCGGAGACCGTATCGCGTTGATGCGTGACGGCGAGTTGGTCGTCGTCGGGACACCAGATGAAATCAGAGCGAGCACGGACCCGTTCGTCCTCGACTTTACACAACGCGGAAGAGGTGAGGTTGATGCTTGAGACATTCCAAAACCGACGAGGGGAACTCGTCGAGGCGCTCATCGAGCACTTGCAGCTCTCCGTCGTCTCCTTATTGATCGCGGTCTTGATTGCCGTCCCGCTCGGTATTTGGTTGACGCGCCGTAAAAAAGTGGCCGAGACCGCCATCGGTGTCACTGCCATCATTCAAACGATTCCTTCTTTGGCGCTCCTCGGACTGATGATTCCACTTGTTGGGATTGGCGCCTTGCCGGCGACGATCGCCCTCGTGTTGTACGCCTTACTCCCAATTTTACGAAACACGTTCACCGGACTGAACGAGGTCGACAAATCGCTCATCGAAGCGGCACGAGCTTGCGGCATGAAGCCGAACCAGAGCTTGATGAAAGTCGAGCTCCCGCTCGCCTTGCCGGTCATTATGGCCGGGATTCGAACGGCGATGGTCCTCATCGTCGGGACGGCGACGCTCGCTGCCCTCGTTGGAGCAGGTGGGCTCGGGACGTTGATTCTTCTAGGAATCAACCGGAATGACAACTACTTGATTTTACTCGGCGCCATCCCGGCCGCCATCCTCGCTCTCTTGTTCGATTTCTTGCTCCGACAAATGGAAGGCGCGACAGCTACGCGGAATAAGACAAAATTGATTGCTGTCTCTACCGTCTTGGCGTTAATCGTCGCGGCACCGCTCGCGCTCGGTCGCACGCAACAGACCGATCTCGTCGTCGCCGGAAAACTTGGACCAGAGCCTGAAATTTTAATGAACATGTATAAATTATTGATCGAGGAAGAGACTGATTTGACTGTTTCTGTCCGACCAAACTTTGGCGAGACGACATTCGTCTGGGGTGCGCTCCAATCTGGTGATGTCGATATTTACCCAGAATTCACAGGGACGGTACTCGCCAGTCTCGTGAAAGAGACACCGAACTCAAATGACGCTCGCGAAGTGTATGAACAGGCTCGTGATGCGCTGGCAGACGACGGCTATGCCTTGCTTGAGCCGATGCAGTTCAACAACACATATGCCATCGCCATCCCACGCGACTATGCCGAAGAGGAAGGCATCACATCGATTTCTGATTTACGAAACGTGCAAACGGACATTAAAGCCGGCTTCACGCTCGAGTTTACGGACCGGGAAGACGGATACCCTGGACTTCAGCAAGCCTACGGTCTCGACTTCCCGTCGGTCGTCTCGATGGAACAGAAACTCCGTTACCGCGCCATCGCTCGTGGTGACGTCAACCTTGTCGATGCATACGCGACGGACCCGGATATCGCCGAGAATGATTTGCTTGTCCTTGAAGATGATCAACAGTTCTTCCCGCCATATCAAGGGGCACCGTTGCTCAAGCAAGAGACATTAGACGAGCACCCTGAAATCGAGGACGCGCTCAATCAATTGGCCGGTAAAATTACAGATGAAGAAATGTCTGAACTCAACCGCCGCGTCGCGTATGGGAATGAGCGTGCTTATGACGTCGCACAAGACTTCTTGGAGCAGGAAGGTCTCCTATGAGAGCAATGATTATCTCGAATCCAACATCCGGTGCAAGTGAAACGATGCTCGGTGAGGTTGTCGGGACGGTCGAATCCTTGTATGACGAGATTCTGATTCGAAAGACGCTCGGACAAGGAGATGCTGCCCGTTTTGCCGAGGCGAGTGGGTCGTTCGAGCATTTAATCGTCATCGGTGGGGACGGGACCCTGCATGAGGTCGTCAACGGCCTCATGTCACTTCCGAAGGACGAGCGGCCGACGGTCGGCCTCGTCCCCGGTGGTACGTGCAACGACTTTGCCCGTGCGCTCGATTTACCAGTCGAACCGATTGAGGCGGCTCGGTTATTTAAGATGAGTCATGTCCAGCCCGTCGACGTCATGCGGGTCAATGATCGATATGGCCTCAATTTTATTGGGGTCGGCCTGATCGCCGACGCATCGAGACAAATCGATCCGCTTCAAAAAGAATCTCTTGGTTCCATCGGCTACTTTTTAGCGACAATCCGGCAGTTTCGTGAACTCGACCCGTTCGACGTCCGCATCGAACACGGTGGGGAGGTCGTCCATGATGGGCCGGTCAGTTTTTTGTACGTCGGAAACGGGGCATATCTTGGTACGGTACCGACAAAGTTACCGACCCAATCGTTCACCGACGGACTCGTCGAAGTCGTGCACAGCTCGGCCATCGGCTTTCCAATGATTCGGCAACTGCTTACGCAACAACTCGGACTCGAACAGTCGTCGCCGGAGTGGGTCCATCTACAGATGTCTCAACTGACCGTCCATTTGAGCGAATCACAGATCATCGACGTCGATGGGGAACATTTTGAGGCGGACCGATTACACATCGACGTCTTGCCAAGTGAACTGACATTCCTTGTGCCATCCCACTAAAAACCAGACAGAGAAAAGAATTCAGACTTTTCTCTGTTTTTTGTTGTTCTCATTTCTGAACCGTGTTAGTATTTCACTATTATTATGAAAATAGATATGAAAACAGGAAGTAGGGATGGTAATGGCGCAAAACTCGTTCGCCTCAAAAATTGGATTCATCTTAGCGGCCGCAGGGTCAGCGATTGGTCTCGGTGCGATCTGGAAATTTCCGTATGTCACCGGCACAAGTGGAGGCGGCGCCTTTTTGCTCATGTTTTTAGCGTTTACGCTCTTACTCGGTCTCCCGTTATTGATCGGTGAGTTCATCGTCGGACGCTCGACACAAAAAACGGCACTGCTCGCATTCAAAAAATTAGGACACGGCCGTTGGACGCTCGTCGGTTACCTTGGTGTCATCGCATGTTTCTTATTGCTCTCATTCTACAGTGTCATCGGTGGTTGGGTCTTAATCTATGTCGGTCTCGGCTTGAGCGGGACATTGAACGGCCGATCGCCTGACGAATTCGGTGCCGTCTTCGGAGATGTCGTCTCGTCACCAGGCATCGCCGTGTTCGGTCAATTCTTATTCTTATTGATCACGCTCTTAATCGTGCTAAAAGGCGTCGAAGCTGGAATCGAGCGGATGAGCAAGATCTTGATGCCGCTCTTGTTCGTCAGTTTCATCGTCCTCGTCATCCGCTCATTGACGCTCGACGGGGCGATGGAAGGGGTTCGCTTCTTCTTGCAGCCTGACTTCTCTGCCTTGACGGGGGAATCGGTCTTGTTCGCCCTCGGTCAAGCGTTCTTCTCGCTATCACTCGGGGTTGCGGCCATGTTGACGTATGCGTCCTACATTAAAACGAAAGGCACGCTCAATCGCTCGGCGAACATGATCGTTCTATTGAACATCGCCGTCTCGCTGTTGGCGGGTCTCGCGATTTTCCCGGCCGTGTTCGCATCAGGTCTCGACCCGGCTGAAGGCCCGGCGCTTCTCTTCGTCGTCTTGCCGGCCGTCTTCAATCAAGTCCCGCTCGGTGGTTTCTTCATGGTATTGTTCTTCTTGCTGTTCACGTTCGCCTCGATCACGTCATCGATTGCGATGCTTGAAGTCGTCGTCGCCGGTGTGACCGACCGACTGAACGAAAAGAAACAGACGATGTCGAAACGGAACGTCACACTCTTGTCAGCAGCGATCGTTTTTGCGGTTGGTATCCCTTCGGCCCTCTCGTTCGGAGTGATGAGCGAGATGCAGTTCTTGAACGGTCGTACGTTCTTCGATTCGATGGACTATATCGTCAGCTATGTCTTGATGCCGGTCGGTGCGCTCTTGACATCGATTTTCGTCGGGTATGTCGTTGATCAACGCATTCTTAAAGAAGAGATTCAAACATCGGGCGCTGGTGTCAAGCTGTACCCGGTCTGGCACTTCCTCATCCGGTATGTCATTCCGGTGACGGTCGCCATCGTCATGGTGACAACGTGGGTCACGGTGTAACGTGACGAACTCCTCCTGATTCATTGAATCAGGAGGTTTTTTTACATTCGAGCGACCCTGACTTTTCGTTCTTGCGACCGAGAGAGCGTGCGGCGTCATTATGCTAAGCTTATAAAGATGACGAAACTTTTTTTGAAGGGTCACGTAAGGTACAATAGAAGTATCATGAGACGAGGTGAAACGGATGAAAACATGGATGAAATGGGCCCTGACCGGGGCGATCCTATATTTTGCCATAAACGTTTTTGATTTCTCTTGGTTGTTTATCATCGTCGGGGCGCTCGTATTAAACGAAGTGTGGTCGACCAATAAACGCCGGAAGCGGGCACCGGCCCCCGTTGCCAAACGGGCCAAGAAAAAGCTGTTGCTCGATGAAGACGAACCGTTCGTCGGCTCGCGTATCTTGAAACCGCTTGAAGAAGCGGCGCCGGTACGTCAGTTCGAGGCGACCGACGATTTAGAGCTTCAATTTTTGCAACGGACGATTGAACAAGGCTATGAGAAACTGCAACAAATCGACCGCGTCTTGCCGGAAATCAAAGACATCGAGGTGCGGCGTGAGATGAAGGCCGTCTCGAAGGAAGCGCACGAACTGTTCGCCGAACTGTTCGAGAATCCACAAGACGCGAAACATGTTCGTGATCTCTTCACGTTCTATTTGGATTCGCTTGTGTCGGTCGTGTTGAAATTTAAAGAACTAGAAGGAAAACGCGTCGTCATTCAAGAAGAGACACGTGAACAGTTGATTACCAATATGCGACTCATCGTCGATAAGTTCAAACAGCAACGCAGCCGTCTCTTAGAAGACGATGCGGTCGACTTTGAACGAGAGTTGATCATGATGGAAAAAGTATTGGCCGATCAACCAGAAGGGAGAAAAAAACATGACTTCATCGAATGAAACGAACTGGCAGTCATGGCCAGAAGAAGAGCTCACTTCACAGACGAAAACGAAGACGGAAACCGATGCGATTTCGGACCCGTCCGTGGACTGGTCATCTATGACAGAGAAACATGAGGTGCCGGCGATTCAAGTGAATCCAGATGTCCCCCAGGAACACCGAGAACGGATCACGCGCATCGCAGAGTCGATCGATATTAAAAAGACAGATTCCGTCATGTTGTTCGGCTCAAACGTGCAACGCGAACTGTCGCAATTCTCGGACCAAATCTTGACCGAGGTCCGGATGAAGGATGGCGGTGACGCCGGAAAGCTATTGTCCGACTTGATGCAGAACGTACGCAAGATGGACCCGGACATGTTGCAGCCAGAGAAGAAGAGTTTTATGGACAACTTGCCGCTCATCGGACGGGCCAAGAAGAAAGCCGAGAACTACAAACTCCAGTTTGAAAAGATGAGCGTCTATTTAGAAGAAGTCATCCATAATCTAGACCGGGCCAAGTTCGGTTTGATGAAGGACATCACGATGCTCGATCAGATGTACGATAAGAACAAGCGTTATTTTGAAGAGCTTAACGTCTATATCGCCGCCGGTGAGACGAAACTTGACCACGTGCGCAGCTATGAGATCGCCCCGCTCCGTCAAGAAGTGGAGATGTCGAAAGACCAGGTCAAACTTCAACAGTTGAACGACATGATTCAACTCGCGGACCGATTCGAGAAAAAATTGCACGATTTGAAACTGAGCCGGACAATCAGTCTGCAGATGGCACCGCAAATTCGGGTCATCCAACAGAACAACCAGATTCTAGCCGAGAAAATCGAGTCGGCGGTCGTCAATACGATTCCGCTCTGGAAAAACCAAGTCGTGCTTGCGCTCAGCTTGACACGACAAAAGACGGCGCTCCGCATGCAGCAAGACGTCACGAAGACGACGAACACGTTGCTCGAGCAGAACTCGAAGATGTTGAAAGACTCATCGATCGAGATCGCCACAGAGAACGAGAAAGGCATCGTTTCGGTCGAATCGCTCAAAGTGGCGCACGAGAACTTGCTCTCGACGCTCGACGAGACGCTCCGGATTCAACAAGAAGGACGTCAGAAGCGTCGTGAGGCCGAACGTGAACTCGATCGCATGGAGCACGAGTTGAAAGAAAAAGTCATCGAGATCGCTTCAAAAAACAAAGAGTTGCCAAAAGAGACTGGATATTGAACGAGGAAAGTCTGAGCCCTCAGACTTTCCTTTTCTTTGAGGAGGATAAGAAAATGGAAAAACAACGGCTATGGGATGAGACGTGGTTGCAGTTCGCTGATATGATGGCGGTACGCCATTCGAAATGCGCCTCGAAAAGTGTCGCTTGCGTCATCGTCAAAGATGAGAAGCCGATCTCGATTGGGCTCAATGGGACGCCACCCGGGCATACGAACTGCAATGAGATCTTTTTAAAACGGGAAGACGGTTTTTATAAACGGGCCGAGTACGTGTCAGAAGATGCGGTCGATTTGCTCGAGGCACCGGTTTCATTCATCCATGAGGGTGTGACATTTATTAGATGTTCGGACCCATACGACCACCATAATTGGTCGAAGCAACATGAAATCCACGCCGAAATCAACGCGATTGGTAAGCTCGCCGCGGATTCGACGAACGCCTTCGGCGCGACAGCCTATGTGACCCACTCACCATGTCATGCCTGTTCGCTCGCTTTGATTGCGTCACGCGTAGCCCGTGTCGTCTATGCGGTCGGCTATGAGCACGGTGACGGCCTCGATTTGATGCGTGAGAGTGGGATTGACGTGGTACATATGCCACTCGAAAAAAGTTTCAAAAACACATTGTAAACGTTTTCATTCGATGTTATATTATTAATGTACTGCCAATGGTGTTTTACTCTTCCATTATTCGTCTCTCTTCGGAGGGACCTTTTTTTATGGCTAAGCACAGGTGAGACAAAGTTTACACATAATGTTCAATATTTCACAATCTTTTCGTGGGTTTCTTTCTTATAATGAAAGTAGATTAACGAGAGGGGAAATGTTACATGGAAAAACAAGTTCGTTTCACAGATGGTGCCTATGATGTGGAAGCGTTGATCACACTCGAAGAGGTGTGGGAAGATAAATTTGCCATCGGGACGCATAAAGAGCTCGCCGTTAAGTCATTAAAGATCAACGGAAATGAGGTTTCGGAGTTGAAGCACGTTCGGGCGTTGCTTCGCTACTATCCGACGCTCGGTGTCTCGGGCATCTTGCTAGCGCTCGATGGTGCCGCAGCTGAGATCGTCGCCTTGTCAGGGGATACGGATCCGGCGCTCCGGTTTGTTGAACTCGTGGCGTTACAAATGGACGAGGCAGCGACGGAAGAGTTGAAAGACCTATACGCCGAGATGGCGGTCTAACTTTGTAAGGATGACACCCACGTCATCCTTTTTTCATTTTCGGGTTGCAATGCGGGTTCAGTATGGTATTATTGTCAATAGATGAAGAAATGGAACGCCATATCGTTATCGACAACCAAAAATGGGGATCTAGATAGCTAGATCGCTGTGAAAAAGCCACGTTCATAGGAACGTGGCTTTTTTTTGTATAATTTCGAACCCGGCGCCGACATCGAAGGCGATATGGGCGTCTGAACCGAGCACGAACGGGATGCCGAGTGCGGCCGCCTCGGACGCGACGTCAATGGCGTAAGGTTGGCCGCAATCGGGCTTGCGGAGCCCGGCCGTATTCAAATCGAGACCGAAACCGCGCGTGGCGATCGTTTGTAGCAAGCGCGTCTGTTCGTCCTGCACGTTCGAGCGGGCCCACGTGTACTTGTGTTGATATTTGATCGGTAAGTCGATATGTCCGATGCGGTCCACTTTCAAGCGCTCCCAAGGGAATGCGAGTCCGGCAGCGAGCGCCGTGTAGTATTGTTTCATCACGGCCTCGAACGAGCCGACACGTTTGACGAGCGCATCAAACGTGTCGGCCGAGAAGTCGATAGGCAGGAGCTCGTCGTCGACGAGGAGAAAGTGTTGGGACAAGATTGCTTCGTCTAATACGTCGGCATACGGCCCGAGCAACGCCAGCGTCTCGGACTCATATCCGGGCAAATAGTCGATCTCCAAACCGATGCGGAGATCAAGTTCGGGATACGACCGCTTCAACGTCTGCAAAGCTTCTATATAACGCGGGAGCAAATCGAGCGCCATCGCTGAATCTTGGTCTGGCGTCGGGTCTTGAAACCGGGCCGGGAGAGGAGCGTGCTCCGTGAACGTGAGCGTCTTGATTCCTTGGTTCAAGGCGCGCTTTACATACGCTTCGAGCGAATCGGATGAACCATGCGGACAAAATGGGGTGTGAAGGTGACCATCACGGGTAAAGTCAATCATCAGTCGACATTCCTTTCGAGTTCGCCGGTTGACAGCAACGGCTTGGTTTGATAAATTTAACACACTACTTTAGTTTGGTAAAGTGATAATAAGATAAAGGGTGATATTGATGATCTGGTTCAATACAAAAGGATCCATCCCGGAAGGATGGCACGAATTGCAAGGGGAAGACGTCCTGCGTCCGAAGCAGTGGATGTTGTCATTTTTAGAACGAGCCGAGTCAAATGGCTACAGTGTCATTGAGCCGCCGCTCGTGGAATATTATTCGCACTATCAAGACTTGGCCTTGTTCGATGAGTCGGCCTATTATCGTCTGTTCGGGAATGACGGCGAGTTGCTCGTCATGCGTCCGGACTATACGTTGCAAATCGCTCGGAAGCTCGCCGATGGTCATGAACCGATGCGAGTCGCCTATGCCGGTGCCGTCTATCGGCGTACCCCGAAACATTCGGGTCAGCCGCATGAGCGTCAACAGCTCGGGCTTGAATGGATTGATGGTGATGCACCAGATATGGAGCTGATTGCATCGTTCCTCAGTATGACCGAGCGGGTGTTGCCGCAAGACGGGCTTCGGATTCAAGTCGGCTCGGCTGCCTTGGTCGCGGCCGTGGCGGAAGAGGCCGGGATCCCAGAGCGGACGCTCCGTCAATATTTGGCGCTCCGTAACTTGGAATCACTTCGTGACCTCGCGGATACGTACCAATACCCGTTAATCGCGAAGCTACCGTTCTTAATCGGTGATTCGGCACTCGCTGAACTACGAGAAGTCGCCGAGCCAGGGTTGACGGCTGCGATCAATGAAGTCGAGCGGGCGGTCGAACATTTACGCGCCATCGGTTTGAACGTATCGTACGACTTTGGACAGACCGGCGATTTTGATTATTATTCAGGATTGACGGTGACAGGAAGCATCGACGGACGGCGCGTCCTCTCGGGCGGTCGCTATGATTCGCTATACGGACATTTCGGCCAATCGCGACGGGCGTTCGGATTGTCGCTTGATTTAGAACAGTTAGGTGAGGTGATTTTATGAAAGTGGCCATCGCGAAAGGACGCATTGAAAAAGCGGCCCGAGACTATTTCGAACAAGTCGGATTAACCGTCTGGCCCGAAAAACGCGGCCGAGAACTGACCGTCGAAGTCGACGGGCATGAGTTCATCTTCGTCAAAGGGGATGACGTCTATAAATATGTCATGCACGGCGCGGCTGATGTCGGCGTCGTCGGTGGCGACATCTTGCGAGAGAAGACGCCTGGCGTCCTCGAAGTCGTCGATTTGCCGTTCGGCCGTTGCCGGATGGCGGTTTGCGGACCGAAAGAACGAAAGAACGGGACGAAAAAATTGAAAGTCGCGAGCAAGTATCCGAATATCGCCATCTCTCACTTCGCTTCGAAGCGACAGAACGTCGAAGTGATTGCGTTGAACGGTTCGGTCGAACTCGCACCGCTCACAGGACTCGCCGATTGCATCGTCGATATCGTCGAGACGGGGGCGACGCTTCGTGCGAACGACCTCGAGGAATACGAAACGATTTTCACGGTGAACGCCAAGTTCATCACGAGTGAGACGGCGCTCGCTAACGATCCTGATGAATTGAAGGCCTGGATTCGTCGTTTAAGCAAGGAGGAAGCGAAATGAGCACGGAAACGAATCGGAGCCGGCGTGAAAGCTGGGCGGAAGCGGTTAAGCCAATTCTCGAGGCCGTGGAGTCGAACGGAGATGAGGCGCTCCTAGAGTTTACAAAGAAATTTGACGGTGTCGACGTAATCGAAACGGTCGACTTGACGGCCTTCACGCCACCTGAAGCTTACGGGGAGTTGACCGAGGCGTTGACGCTCGCCGCCGAACGCATTCGCACGTTCCACGAGCGTCAGCGTCGTCAAGACGACGCGTATGAAGATGGCATGTTCAGACTCGGACGTCGCTTCATGCCACTCGACTCGGTCGGCGTGTACGTACCGGGTGGGACGGCCGTCTATCCCTCGAGCGTCTTGATGAACATCATCCCGGCGAAAGTGGCCGGTGTGAAACGGATCGTCATGGTGACGCCGCCAAAACCAGATGGCATCGACTTGTCGCTATTGATTGCGGCAAAAATCGCAGGGGCAGATGAGTGTCATCTGGTCGGCGGGGCACAAGCCGTGGCCGCGCTTGCGTTTGGCACCGAGACGATCAAACCGGTCGACAAGATTGTCGGACCTGGTAACGCCTATGTCGCGACCGCGAAGTCGCTCGTCTCTCACATCGTCGGCATCGACTCGGTCGCTGGGCCGTCTGAAGTACTCATCATCGCCGATGAGACGGCCAATCCGAAATGGGTCGCCGCCGACTTGCTCGCCCAAGCCGAACATGACGTCGAAGCGACGGCACTCGCTCTCGTCACGTCAGACGAGTTGGCCGAACGGATCGAACAGGAATTGGCACGCCAGCTGGCCGAGCTACCACGCCGTGACATTGCGGTCGAGGCATTGAAACGAGGCGGGGTACGCATCATGTCGAGCGAACGTGCAATCGAAGTCGCCAACGAGATGGCAGCCGAGCACGTGCAACTTGCCGTCTCCGACCCGGAAACCTATATGCAAGCCATCCGTCACGGTGGTTCGTTCTTCCTCGGTCATGAAGCCGCGGAAGCGTTTGGCGATTACATCGCTGGACCAAACCACGTCTTGCCGACGAGCGGGACGGCCCGCTTCTCGAGCGGCCTCTCGGTCGATGATTTTTACCGGAGACAGACGTTCCTTCAGATGACGGAGCTCGATGAACGTGTCACACGCGCCGCGATTCGCATCGCACAACAAGAACAACTTGACGGCCACGCCCGAGCGATGGCGGTTCGATTGGAGGACGTATGAGACAGAACTATGAGACGATTCCCCGCTACGTCCCGCAGGCGGTCAAAGGACATGCGTTGAATCAAAACGAGAGCCAATATGAGTTCCCAGAGCGGTTAAAGACGGCAATCCGAGAGCTTCCGCTCGATTTGAGCCATTATCCGGTCGATGAGTTGGCAGCGCTGAAACAAAGTTATGCGACATATGCTGGTGTGGATCCGCAACAACTCATGGTCGGGAGCGGCAGTGACGAACTGCTAGCCATTTTATGTCAGGCAATTCTTGACGCCGATGACGTCGTCGCCGCCCCGATTCCCGATTTTTCGATGTACGGCATTTATACGCATATCGCTCGCGGGAATTTTGTGCAGCCGGATGCGGACGGATTGTCGATTCAATCATTGCTCGAGACGATCGAGGCGGAACGGCCGAAACTTGTGCTCGTGTCGAACCCGAACAATCCGACGGGAAAGATGTGGTCACTCGATGAACTCGAAACGGTCGCTAGCCGTGTTCCATATCTCGTCGTGGACGAGGCATATATCGATTTCACGATGGAAGATTCATTCAAAGACCGACTCGCGGACCACGCGAACGTCATCATTCTCCGTACGTTATCGAAAGCGTTCGGACTCGCGAATCTGCGCATCGGTTTCATGATTGCCGACGAGCGCTTAATCGAGAAGATTGACCGGTTCCGTTCGCCATTCAACGTGAGCGGGCTGAGTGCGGCCGTGGCGACGGTCGTGTTGAACGACTCCGAATATATCGAGGAGTCGATCAACTTCCATCAAACGCAACGACAAAAGCTTGAAACGTTGCTCGCACCGATTGGAAACGTCTTACCGAGCCGTGCCAATTTCCTATACGTCAAAACACCGGACAGCGAAGCTTGGGCCGCCCGTTTCTTAGAAAAGGATGTCCATGTTCGCGCGTTCGCAGACGGGATTCGTGTCAGTGCCGGCACGGACGAGGCGTACCGCTTGCTTCAACAAACGATAGAAGAGGTGACTTCACTTGAGAACAGCTGAGACGAAACGAGAGACAAAAGAGACGAACATCGAGCTCAAGCTTGATTTGAATGGGACAGGACAAAGTGACATCAAGACAGGTGTCGGCTTCTTTGACCATATGCTGACACTGTTCGCGTTCCACAGCCAAATCGATTTGACGGTCCATGTCGAAGGGGATACGTGGGTCGACGCTCACCATACGGTCGAAGACGTCGGAATCGCCCTTGGGCAGATGATCAATCAAGCGCTCGGCGACAAAATCGGCATTCGCCGCTACGGCACGAGTTATTTGCCGATGGACGAGACGCTCGCGCGTGCCGTCGTCGACGTGTCGGGCCGTCCGTTCCTCGTCTACCGGGCTGATATTAAAAATCCGAAACTCGGAGACTTTGATACCGAGCTCGCCGAAGAGTTTTTCCGGGCCGTGGCGATGAACGCCCGGTTGACACTGCACCTAGAGGTCCTCTACGGGTCGAACTCGCACCACATGATTGAAGGGTTGTTCAAGGCGTTCGGTCGCGCCCTCGCCGAGGCGATTGGGCAAGACGGGTCGAATCGATTGCCGTCGACGAAAGGACTGATCGAAGGATGAAAATCGCGGTCATCGATTATGGAATGGGTAACGTGTTCAACGTCGAACGGGCACTCCAAGCTATCGGCTGTTACGTCATCATCACGAACGATCCAGTGGAAATCAAGGCAGCTGATGCCATCTTGTTACCTGGTGTCGGAGCGTTCCCGCAGGCGATGCAATCGCTGAACGAGACGGGTCTGATTCCGCTGTTGAAACGGTCGGCACAAGAAAAACCGTTCCTTGGCATTTGCCTTGGCATGCAGCTCTTATTCGAGTCGAGCACGGAAGGGTTGCCGACAGAAGGACTCGGTTTGATTAAAGGGCGCGTCGAACGGATGCGGGCGAAACGTCTGCCACACGTCGGCTGGAACTCGATTTTGCGAGACGAGGACGTCTATTTCGTTCACTCGTATCACGTCGTGACCGACCCGACCCATGTGATCGCTTCTGCCGATTATATGGGGGAAGACGTGCCAGCCATCGTGCAAAAAGGGCTCGTCACGGGGATGCAGTTCCACCCGGAGAAGAGCGGCGCGTTTGGACTCAGTTTATTGAAAGAATGGAAGGAGGCGGTCGAACGTGAGATTACTACCGGCCATTGATTTGATTGACGGAAAAATCGTCCGCTTGACGGAAGGCGATTTCAATACAGAAGAACAGTATGGCGACCCATACGAAAAATTGAAGGAATGGCAAGGGCGCGTTCCGATGCTTCACTTGATTGATCTCGAGGGAGCGAAAGCCGGCGAACCGAGACATCTTGATGTCGTCCGATTCGCCAAATCGTGCGGCTTCTTCGTCCAGACCGGCGGAGGCATTCGTTCCGAGGAAGCGCTCGATGCGGTCATGGCGACCGGCGCCGACCGTGTCTTGCTTGGGACAAAGGCGTTTACAGACCCGGATTTCTTGGACCGGGCGCTCGCGAAGTACGGTGATCGTGTCGCCGTCGCCCTCGACGCCTATGATGGCATCGTCGCCGTCAACGGATGGCAAGAAGCGACCGACTTAAAAGATATCGATGCCGCGAAAGAACTCGTCGACCGTGGGGTCAAGACGATTCTCTATACGGATATCGGTTCGGACGGGAAATTGAACGGACCGAACCTTGAGCGGATGAAGGCGCTCCGTGAGGCTGTTTCGGTCACGATCATTGCCTCGGGTGGCGTGACGACCGAGGCTGACGTCGAGGCGCTTCAAGCGGCCGGCATCGACGAGGCGGTCGTCGGGAAGGCACTACTCTCCGGACAAGTCAGTCTTGATGACTTGATCGAGTGGGAGGCGCGCCATGCTTAAACGTCGCATCATTCCGTGTCTTGATGTGAAAGACGGTCGTGTCGTCAAAGGGATCGAGTTTGTCGCGTTACGTGACATCGGCGACCCGGTCGAGATTGCCAAGTATTATGACGCCTCCGGTGCGGATGAGCTCGTGTTTCTCGATATCACCGCGAGTACGGAACGCCGCCAGACGATGCTTGACGTCGTCAGTGCTGTCGCCCGGAAAGTGTTCATTCCGCTCACGGTCGGTGGCGGCATCCGGTCGCTTGAGGATATTTCCTCGCTCTTAAAAGCTGGGGCCGATAAAGTGTCGCTCAACACGCTCGCCGTCGAATCACCCGATTTGATCAAACGAGCGGCCGAGCGGTTCGGGTCACAATGTATCGTCATCGCCATCGATGTCAAGTTCGAAGACGACGATTACTTCGTCTATACGTATGGCGGGAAGAACCGGACCGAGTTGCGGGCCGTCGATTGGGCAAAGCAAGTGGCCGCACTTGGGGCGGGTGAACTGCTCGTCACGTCGATGAATCAGGACGGAAAGCAGAGCGGCTACGATTTGCGAATCCTTGATTTGCTCCGGGACGCCGTCGATATCCCGATTATCGCCTCTGGCGGTGCCGGGAACGCGAATCACGTCGTCGACGCGCTCGAGAAGGTCGATGCGGCGCTACTCGCCTCGATTTTGCATGACCGGAAAACGACAGTGGAAGAGGTGAAACACGTATGCAGCGAGCACAACTTGCCGATGCGGTTCGTTACGACGACAATGGATTGATTCCAGCCATCATCGTGTCGACAGAGGACGACGCCGTCCTCATGTTAGGCTACATGAACGACGAGGCGATTCAGAAGACGCTCGAGACGAACACGGTCACGTTCTGGTCACGTTCGAAAGGGAGACTCTGGATGAAAGGGGAGTCGAGCGGAAATACGCTCGAGCTCGAAAGCATCCACGTCGATTGTGATCAAGACGCGTTGTTGGTCCGTGTCCGTGCCAATGGACCGACGTGTCATACAGGAAATCGAAGCTGCTTTTTCACGGAGGTGGAAGGATGATTCACGAATTAGAGAAGTTGATTCAAGAACGACAGGCGTCACCGAAGGAAGGCTCATACACATCGTATCTGTTCGACCAAGGTGTCGACAAGATTGCCAAAAAGTTTGGGGAAGAGTCGTTCGAGGTCGTCATCGCGGCGCTGAACGATGAAGATTTGGTCGAAGAGTCGGCCGACCTCTTGTACCATTTGCTCGTCTTACTCGCCGCCAAAGGCGTTTCATTACAAGACGTTGAGGCGCTCCTCGCCAAACGGCACGGGACGACGACTCCGGCGAAACCACGCCGAGACGTTACCGACTGGTAACACAAAAAGGAACGAAGCCACAATCGGCTTCGTTCCTTTTGATTAGCGGTTGACCGAGGCGGCCATACGGATGTACGTATGGCGCCGTCCCCGAATCGCAATCGATAACGCCTGGATATTCTCCGGTGTGGCGATTCCGGACAGCCCAGCATCGCCGATATGGAAGATGTCCGTCCCACCGCGCTTCGAGGACAAGGCGATGTCACGAATCGTCGCTTCATCGGACCCTTCCTGTGATGTGCCGATGGCGGCGACGACGAGTTTATCCAACGCTTGAATCTCGCGCGTGACTTCATAGAATTCATCTTCACGGACGCCAGGAACGGTGCCGGGCGCTGGAATCAAGATAATATCGGCCCCGGCTTCAGCAAAACGGACGTACGCCTCTTGATCAAGTACACGGCCGACGCCGGCTTGATGCATCTTCCCGGCGATGATGACGCCCGCGAACTCTTGGCGCGCGTTGATGATGGCTTGCTCGATCGCCTCGTTCGTCACCCCGGTGTTCGGGTTTCCGGTCAGGCAGATGAAGTCGATACCGAGCTCTGACGCTCTGGCGAACGCTTCCCGTGTCGCGAGCCGTCCTTGTTTCACATCATACATATCCTCCGATTTCTCAGAGAAATCGACCGGTTCGAGGTTGACCCCGAGCGGGAGACCGACGAGCCGCTTCAATTCCATGATGGGATTGTCAGACATCGTCTCGCCCGGCATGTTTCCGAACAAGGCGTGGCTTTCGAGACCTTTTATGTACGGGTGGAACACGTCGAGCATGTTCAAAAGAATCATGTCGGCACCGAACGCCCGCGCGAGTTCGGCGTTCGTCACTTCCGGATAGAGTGGTTGTACGGTCGGGATGACTTCGGCGAGTACCGTCCGACCTTCGGCTTTGCGAATCGATCCAATCAAATCCGAGCGGTTGAACGTCAAGAAATCACTGGCTCTACAGTCAAGAATTCGTTTCATCTGTCTATTCCTCCTCTAGTTCGTCATGTTCCTATTCCCCATTTCGCTAGAAATTCCTCTATAATGATGACAGAATAGGGGGAGATGCAGATGACTGAAAAAGAAAAGATGATTCGGGGCGAGCTTTACTTGGCCGGAGACGAGGAACTCGTCGCCGACCGGCGTCAGGCACGGCGTTTGACGGAACGATTTAATCGATCCGGAATTGATGAACTCGACGACCGAAAAGCAGTGTTAGCGGAGCTGTTCGGCTCGACCGGAAGTTCGTTTTATTTGGAGCCTACGTTCAAATGCGACTACGGTTATAACATTCATCTCGGAGAACGGTTCTTCGCTAACTTTGATTGCGTATTCCTCGACATCTGTCCGATCACATTCGGTGACGATTGCATGCTCGGTCCGGGTGTGCACGTGTATACAGCGACGCATCCGCTCGACCCGATCGAACGAATCTCGGGTCTTGAATACGGGAAACCGGTCACGGTCGGACATCGGGTATGGATCGGCGGCGGTGCCATTCTAAACCCAGGGGTGACAGTCGGGGACGATGCCGTCATCGCCTCTGGCGCCGTTGTGACGAAAGACGTGCCAGCCCGTGCCGTCGTCGGGGGGAATCCAGCAAAAGTGCTCAAGTTCATACCATGACGAAACGACCCGACGTGATGTCGGGTCGTTTGCTTATGCTGTCGGTTGTGACGCGAAGGTGACTAGTGCCTGACGTGTTGCTTCGAGAGCAGATTCATTGCCGAGCGTGATGCGAATCCCGTTCGGTTGTTTCGATGTGTGAACGCCATGCGCGACGAGGTGGGCCCAAACGGCCTCCGGCTCATCGAGCGTGACGTAAATGAAGTTCGCCTCGGCGGGATGGACGTGTCCGATGGTGGCGAACAAGTCGGTCCACTGTCCGCGCATGTCGGCGTGCCATGCGATGGCCTCATCGAGATACGTCGCATCTTGTAAAAAGATGTTGGCGATTTTCGCGCTGACACCGCTAATGTTGAACGGCGGGACGAACTGACGGAAATAAGCGGCGAGTTCGGTCGTCGTGACCATGAAACCGAGGCGGACGTTGGCCAGGCCAAACGCCTTCGATAACGTCCGCAGTACAATCACATTCGCAAATGAATCAAGATGGGCCACCATGCTCGACGTCGGTGTGAAGTCGATATAGGCTTCGTCGACGATCAAGTACGGCACGAGTCCCGCGAGTTCGGCCAATTCAGCGACGCTCCACAATTTACCGGTCGGATTGTTCGGGTTCGACAACAGCAACAGCTTCGGTGTGTGTTGCGTGATCGCCTGGACGAGTGCGTCATACGACAGGTCATCGGCTTGCACGTGCCGGCCGTGCGCGATTGTCGTGAAGATCGGATAGAGTGCGAAATCCGGGCTCGGTGACAAGACGACGTCTTCCGGTGCCAACAGCGCCTGGGTGACGACGTGAATCATCTCGTCACTGCCGCAACCGACGAGCAATTGATTCGGCTCGACACCGGCGTAGGCCGCATAACGGGTGAACAACTCGTCAATCGGTTGGACCGGATACTCATGCAAGTCTTGGAACGAAATCGTCGCGAGCTGGTCATAGAGGCGGGACGGCACCGGGAACTGACTCTCGTTTTGATTCAAACGGTACCCGTCTGGATAGGTGACTGGATAAATCGGCAGCGAGACTGGTCTCATTCCGTCGGCTCCATCGAGAACCATTTTTTGGCGAGTTTGTCGATTTCACCTGAGTCAATCATCTTGTTCAACTCCTCGTTGAACTGATCGCGAAGGTCGTCCTCCAATTTAAAGGCGGCTGCTGAACCTTTCTCGCCATCTTCTTTCAAGGCGAACGTGTACAGTCCGGCATCTTGGTCCAAGTATTTTTGGGCGACCGTGTCCTCGATGACCATCGCGTCGATCCGACCCGTATTCAACTCTTGGACGATCTCTGGAATCTTGTTCAATGAGACGAGCTCTGCCTCCGGAGCTTGGTCTTTGGCGATGTTCTCTTGAATCGAAGCGGTTTGGACGCCGATTTTCTTGCCGGCGAGCGCCTCAATCGACTCGAGTGACTCATCTTTCGTCATGACTAAGTTCGTCGCCGACAAGTAGATATCCGAGAAGGCGGCATTTTCTTTCCGCTCTTCGGTCGGCGTCATACCGGCCATAACGAAGTCGACACGTCCGGCGTTTAGTGCCCCGAGCAGGCTGCCGAAGTCCATGTCTTCAATTTTGAGTTCGTAGCCGAGGCGTTCCGTGACGGTTTCGGCGATCTCGATATCAAATCCGACAATCTCATCCCCGTTCGCCGTATCGACAAACTCATACGGGAAGTAATCGGCGCTCGTCCCCATGACGAGTGTTTTTTTCTCTTCGCCCGTCGTCTCTTGGCTACATCCTGCTAGTAATGCACTTGCCACTAATCCCCCTGTAATGACCCACTTTTTCATGTATGAATTCCTCCTTCAAGATATGAGACTAAGTGTATATGTATGATTATTAATTGTAAAGCATAAAAATACAAAAATGATTAAAAAAATACATCCAGGAAAAAGTCACAGGATGCATCAGGTGGTCAATCAATCGCTTGCAGATAGGCGATGGCTTCGGGTAAATACGTCTCGAGGGGGCGATTCGTATCGATTGTAAGCGTATGCATAAGCGGTGTTGTGAAGTCGATTCAAGCAGTGCCGTCTTCGTGACATCGTGATCGACGATGATCGCATCCAGTCGACGAGCGATTTCCCGAGACAGCGTCGATTTGCCGGACCCAGGGAAACCGGACATTTGTAGAAAGAACATAGAGACTCCTCACGTTTCGTTTGATTTCCCCCGGCTGTATCCGGCGAACACCCGGCCGCCGAACGGGGAGAGCGTCTCATCGACGTAACGGATGAGCGCGTCGGGTTCGTTCGTTTGATAATACGCCTCAAGGGCAGTGACGAGTTCTCGGGCTGCTTGCGCATCGTAGCGGTCGAGAGCGCGGTACGTCCATTTGGAAGATCCCGTCCATTGTCGATTCGTGCGCAGGATGAACTCGCAGACCAACGTGGCGAGAGTGCCCGCGATGAATAACCCTTCTGCCCGAGTGGTGCATCCAATCAAATCCTCGAGTGCATCGGTCAGGAAGTATCGCTTCATCTCGATCGTCTCGTCCGACCAAGCCTCGGGTCCGCTGTCGAGCAAGGCTCTCGCTTCACGCTTGATGTCTTCGACGATATTTGTGTCCTTCAAGATGATGCCTTCGGCGACCATTCTCGGCAACGACGGAATGGCACGTCGGCAATCCTGCTCGAAGAACGTCCGATACGACGTCAAGTTATGGGCGAACAGTTCGATGGGCCATCCGGACTCGATGAACGACTCTCGATAAGACGAGCCGAGGGTGTCGTCGAAGATGATGATATCTAAATCCGACGTTGCGGTCGCCTCACCACGGACGACGCTCCCGGCGAGCAGTGCGGCCCGACAGTGGGAGAAACGCGTTGTGACGAACGTCTTCGCTGCTACGATTGGTTCAAGTTTAGGAATCATAGGTGTTGCTCCGTACCGACGCGCGTTATAAAGTCACGAACCTCTGTCCGTGAATGCAATATGATCACTTGTTTGTTATCAGGAAGGGCTTGCAATCGGTTGATCACAATCGGGCGTTGCGATTTCGGATAATCCCACACCCATTTCAAGAACTTCGGGTCAAACCGTTCCTCACAACCTGGGCCCATGTCCGGACGTGTCTTGCCACGATAGGAAAGCATGCGCTTCAAGACGCGATACGTACAAATAATCCTCGGCAAGTCGAGAAAAACAATCGTGTCGGCAGCATGAAGGCGCAAGTCGAGCGTGCCCCCGTAATTGCCGTCGATAATCCATGAATCGCGTCCAATCAATGCGGACTGCGTTTTAATTTGTTCTTGCCGTGTGGCGGGTGACCAATTTGGTTTCCATAGTAAGGCGTCTAAGTGATGGACGTCGATGCCGAGTTGGGTTCCCAACACGCGGGCGAGCGTCGATTTGCCCGAACCGCCTGAGCCGATGAGAAGTATTTTTTGCATCGAATACCACCTTTCAAATGTCAATCTTCATAAATTTACTGACGTCGGTGAAACCGAGTTGTTCATATAGTTGCATCGCCGTTTGATTGTGAGCATACACGTTCAGGCGCACATCAGTATGGCCCATCTGTTTGAACGTATCGAGTGCTTCTCGCATCAATAGTTTGGCATAGCCGTGACCGCGAAACGCGGGCTTGATATACAGGTCGTTCACCCAACCGACCTCTGCACCCGTCAAATAGTCGAATGCTTTATCGATTTGCGTCCAGCCGACGAGCGTCCCACCATCGACGAGACAGAGGAAATAGGCACCAAATTTCGCAGAGTGTTCGTACGCTTCAATCATCTTTTCCCGGCTATCAGCCGAGACGTGATTGGTTGCTTCTTCGCGGTTGACGCCTGCAAGACTATAAATTTCGGTCAGTTGTGATTCGGTTGCTCGTTGAAACGTGAGATTCATATCGATTCCGCCTTTGTTAGGAGTCTGTGGATTCAAGGATACGCCATTTTTCAATGACACCGTCCTCTTCGTATAGGACGCGTACTTCCATCTGGTTCAGTACGAGCCGTTGCTCGGTGGCGAAGAGCACAATCGGATAACCGGTCGATAGCGGTTCGTCCGCTTCGAACACGGGACTGTGCGCCTGCATGGCATAATAGCCGTCCGAACGCGTATTGGCCGCCCCGGCATCGACTTGAATCACCGTCTCGAACCCTTGGAGCCGGAGGATGTAACTATATGTCGTCCGGGCGCCGCGTTCGAGCCGCCATTCCTCGATAATTGCCTCGCGGCCATCGTTCACTTCCTTGAGTAACACTTTTTGTGCCGTGTACTCGCGTTCATACGGAATCATCTCTTGAATATTCACAGCCGTCATCGTGGCGACTTTTTGTGATTCTTCCGATGGCGGGGTGATGAGAATGCCGATAAAAATTAAGATAGGGATGAGCAGATAAATGATGACCCGACTTCGCATATAGTTTCACCTGTCCTTTATCGATTTTTTCGCCATCTTCTGGCAGAACCCTGCCTAAAGCTTGAAATATGTTGCCGAACACGTCGAAACATCTCGGATACAAGGAACCCATGTATGATGAAGTCAGGAGGGGATGAGGAATGAGAATCGGGATTATCGGCGGTGGGATTGCCGGGTTGACGACCGGGGCGTTGGCAAGTCGGATTGGTCATGACGTGACGGTGTTTGAATCATCGCGGGAGTGGGGTGGTTGCGCCGGTAAGTTCGAGCGCGGTGACTACCGGTTTCCGGCCGGGGCGACGCTCGGGATGGGATTTGAACCGGGCGGACTACATGAACGAGTGTTGACGTACTTGGGTGAGTCGATCGACGTTCGGGCGTTAAAGGAAGTGATGCAGATTCATGTGGACGGGAAAACGGTCCGCTATTATCAAGACCCGACTCGTTTTTTACTTGAACTTGAATCGACGTTTCCCGAACTCGCTCCGCGGATTCGTGCCTTCTTGAATGAAGTATGGACCGATTTTGAGACGATTCGTCCTTTGTTTGAGACGCTACCGGCGTTGCCGTTTCGAACGATTCATGACGCATCGGTTGCGATACGTGGTTTTCGACCGACGCAACTACGTGCGTTTCGGAAGTTATACCGGTCGCTCGGTACAACGTTAAAACGGCATCGATTGGACGGGACGGCGTTCGAACGGGTCATCGACGGGATTTTGCTCGATAGTCTTCAGACCGGAGCTCGCGAGGCGAGTCACTTGCTCGCGGCCGTCGCGTTATCGATTTACCACGAAGGGGCATTTTACGTCGATGGCGGCTTGTACACGCTCGCTCACGCCTTGGAGCGCTCGATTCAAAAAGACGGCGGACAAACCCTTCTCGGACGACAAATCGTCAAACTCGAGCGCGTGGCGGACGGTTGGCTCTTGACCGATCGGCGGGGCCGGCTCGACCTCGTCGATGTCGTCGTCTCCGCCATCCCACTCGAGGCGACCGCTCAACTGCTGAGCGGAGATACGTCACGTCAATTCAGCAAGCAGTACGGGCGTCACTTAAAGCGCTCGCAATGGGGAACGTTCAGTCTGTACGTCACGTTACCTGAAGCGATATGCATGAACCGTCCGCTGTTCCAACAAGTGTATAGCGATGACTTACCGTCAGGACACGCCTTCATCTCGATGTCAGCCGCAGATGATTCGCTCCGGACCGAGCGGCCGGAACGGACCGTCACCGTCTCGACCCATATCGATTTGACAGAGTGGCAGGCTTGGAAAGACAAGGTGACGTATGAGAAACTAGAGACAGATTGGACCGAGCGTCTCGTCTCGGTTGTGAGTCGAGCGTTCCCGGACTGGAACGGCGAATCGTCTGTCATGTTGCCCGGGGGACCAGGGGCGTGGGTGAAATATACGAAACGTCCGCACGGCGCGGTCGGTGGTTATGCCCAAACACCGCAACAAGCTTTGTTCCATGCAGCGAGCTACCGGACAACCTTGCCGAACCTGTATGTCTGCGGGGATACAGTATTTCCGGGGGCAGGCACAATCGGGGCGATGACGAGCGGGCTTCATGTCGCTCGAGCGCTCGGTTCGAAGTTATGAGGGGAGACAAGTGGAGATGCATAAAAAACGGTTTGACGAATTGACGACGAAAGAACTCTATGAGTTATTGGCGCTCCGGACCGAAATCTTTGTCGTGGAACAAGATTGCCCATATCAAGAAGTCGATGGGAAAGACGTGGCGGCGGTCCATTACTGGATTGAGGCTGATGGTCGTCCGATCGCGGCGCTACGTGTCCTCGAGGAGGAGTCGCCGGTTGCCATCGGCCGTGTCGTCACGAAATCGACGCATCGGGGACAAGGCCATTCGCGGCGTTTGATGCAAGAAGCCGTGGCTGACTTTGGGGATCGCGATTTGTACTTGCAAGCACAGACATACGTGGAGCCGTTCTATGCGAGCTTCGGGTTCACACGAACGAGCGAGGAGTACTTAGAGGACGGGATTCCTCACGTCGATATGGTTCGGACGGCGACCGTCTCGAAGTGAATCGATGCGGTACCGTTTGCCATAAGTTCGTGGTAGAATGATGAGGAATACTTGCGTGCGTCAAGACGTGCGTTCAATCATAGAGAGCAAAGGGGTTTACGATGGTGACTGATCAAACTGTGATTCAAAAAGCGAGAGAATTAGCCGACTTATTGGCGAGCACGCCGGAAGTGGCCCGCTTCAAAGAAGCGGAAACGAAAGTGAACGAAAGTGAACGCGTTCAAACGTTGATTAAACGTATCAAATACTTACAAAAAGAAGCCGTCAACTGCAAGCACTACGGGAAGACGGAAGCACTCGCCAAAGTCGAGCTGAAAATCGACAAGGCGATGGACGAACTCGATTCGATCCCGGTTGTCCAGGCGTTTCAGGAGACGCAAGTCGAAGTGAACGATTTGCTTCAATACGTGACGGTCACACTCGCCAACTCGGTGACAGATCGCATTATCGAGTCGACGGACGGTGACGTTCTCGCCGGTAAAACAGGAAGCGGTATGGCAGCGGAGAAATCACGCGGCGGCTGCGGATACTAACAAACAGACAGCTGGCCTTTGGTCAGCTGTTCTAATTTCTAGAGGTGAACACGAATGGAAACGATACATCAAACCCCGATGATGAAACAATACTTTTCAATCAAGGCCGATTATCCAGACGCCTTTCTCTTCTACCGGCTCGGTGACTTTTACGAGCTGTTCTTTGAAGATGCCCAAATCGTTGCCAAAGAACTTGAGTTGACATTGACCGCGAAAAACGGGAAGAACGCTGAGCACCCGATTCCAATGTGTGGCGTACCACATCACTCGGCCGCTATCTACATTGAACAACTGATCGAAAAAGGATTCAACGTGGCCATCTGTGAACAGATGGAAGATCCGAAAGCGACGAAAGGGCTCGTCAAACGTGAAGTCATCCAAGTCATCACGCCGGGTACATACATGGCTGCACTCGGTGAAAAAGAGAACCGGTATTTACTATCGGTCGTGAACGTAGCAGGCCGTTTCGGGATTGCCCGCGGCGATGTGACGACAGGTGAGTCATGGTTAACGACGTTGTCATCGCAAGAAGCTGTGGCCCGAGAAGTGGAAGGGCTAGCGCCGAGTGAGATTATTGTTGCCGACGACGAATTAAGAAAACAACTCGCTCCGCTAGGCATCCCGTTGTCGGTGCAGACAGAGCGGCTAGCGAGCCCGTTGTCGAGCGGAGCGAAAGACGAGGCGCAAGTGAGCGCGTTTGAATTGCTGTTCGCTTATTTGACGCGCACGCAAAAACGCGCCCTCGATCATCTCCAACCGGCCGTCGCCTATGAAGTCGAGGCCCATATGCAACTCGATGCCAACACGGCCCGGAACTTGGAATTGTTTCGGTCAGCCCGGTCCGGTGAACGGAAAGGGTCGCTTCTCGCCTTGCTTGATGAGACGACGACGGCGATGGGGGGACGGTTGCTGAAACGTTGGCTCGAACAGCCGCTCTATACCGAGCAGGCGATTCGGGACCGACAAGATGCGGTCGAGAACTTGGTCGATGACTTCATGCTTCGTGACCAGTTGCGTGAACAGTTACGTCACGTCTACGATATCGAACGGCTCGTCGCCAAAGTCGGTTACGGGACGGCCAACGCCCGTGACCTCGTCCAACTCCGGAACACACTCGAGCGCATCCCGGCGGTGCGGGCCTTGCTCGAAGGCGTCACGGCCTCACGGCTTCGTCAAATCGATGATACGCTCGACACATTCGACGACTTGGCCAACATGCTCCAGGCAGCGCTTGTCGAGGCGCCACCGATCTCGATTAAAGAAGGTGGGATGATTCGTGCCGGCTATTCGGCCGAACTCGACGAACTGCTCGAGGCGAAAGCGAACGGAAAGACATGGATTGCCAATCTCGAGCAACAAGAGCGGCTCGCGACCGGCATCAAGTCGCTGAAAATCGGCTATAATCGTGTCTTCGGCTATTACTTAGAAGTGACGAAAGCGAACGCCCGCCTGCTCGAAGAGGGACGTTACGAACGGAAACAGACGCTGACGAACGCCGAGCGTTACGTCACACCCGAGTTAAAAGAGAAAGAAGCGCTCATTCTCGGGGCTGAAGAGAAGAGTTGTACGCTCGAGTATGATTTATTCGTCGCCTTGCGTGACCAAGTCAAGCAAGAGACGAAACCGCTCCAACAACTGGCGCGCTCGCTCAGTGAGCTTGACGTCTTGCTCGCGCTCGCCATCGTCGCCGAAAAACGTGACTATGTCCGGCCGACGACGTCGACGAACGTCCAAATCGATCGTGGCCGCCATCCGGTCATCGAGACGGTGCTACCACGCGGTGAATACGTCGCCAACGATTTGACGCTCGACGACACGCGGCGCATGCTCTTAATCACCGGACCGAACATGTCCGGTAAATCGACGTATATGCGTCAATTCGCCTTGATCGCCATCTTGCATCAAATCGGGTCGTTCGTGCCGGCTGAAGCGGCTGAGATTCCATTGTTTGATCGAATCTTTACCCGCATCGGTGCGGCCGATGACTTGGTGAGCGGCCAGTCGACGTTCATGGTCGAGATGACGGAGACACGCCAAGCGGTGACAGAGGCGACCGAACACAGCCTCATCTTGCTCGATGAGATCGGTCGGGGGACGTCGACGTATGACGGCATGGCGCTCGCCCAGGCTATCGTCGAATACATCGCTTCGACAATTGGAGCGAAGACGTTGTTCTCGACCCACTATCACGAGCTGACCGTGCTCGAAGACACGATCCCTGCTCTTGAGAACGTGCACGTCCGCGCCATCGAGCGAGACGGGCGTGTCGTGTTTCTACATGAAGTACATCCGGGGCGGGCCGATAAGTCGTACGGGATTCATGTCGCCGAGCTCGCTGAATTGCCCCGTGATTTGATTGAACGGGCGCGGACCATCTTGTCTCAACTTGAGACGGACTCGAAACCGGAACGGGCAGCTGTTGAAAATCCGGGAACGGCAGAACCCGTGGCCCAACTATCGCTCTTTGAGGCGGAAGACGAGATTAAACGACAATTGCTCGAACTCGATTTGTTGGCGATGAACCCGATCGAGGCGATGCAAGCGCTCTATGCGCTCCAACAATCCGCGAAGAAGGGGTGAGTCGATGGGAATCATTCAAGAGTTACCGGAACAACTGGCCAACCGAATCGCGGCTGGCGAAGTCGTCGAGCGACCGGCCTCGGTCGTGAAAGAGCTCGTCGAGAACGCGATTGACGCCGGCGCCACCAAAATCGAAGTCGATTTGGAGGAAGCGGGCATCCGTCTCATTAAAGTCCGCGATAACGGGCACGGGTTTTATGAAGAGGACGCCCCGCGCGCCTTTTTACGTCATGCGACGAGTAAGATTCGGGACGAGCACGACTTGTTCCGGATTCGCACGCTCGGCTTTCGTGGGGAGGCGCTCGCCTCGATTGCTTCGGTTAGCCATGTGACGCTGAAGTCACGCCGGGCCGAGGAAGACGGGTTCGAGATGACGCTTCAAGGCGGCGTTGTCACGGCGCAAACACCGGCCGCGGCGAACGTCGGGACGGAGATAGCCGTCAGTCAATTGTTCTATAATACACCAGCCCGATTGAAGTATTTGAAAACGTCCGCGACGGAACTGGCGAGCATCACCGACACGTTGAACCGGATTGCCTTGTCCCACCCGGAAGTGCGCCTCACGGCGTTCCATGAAGACAAGGAACTACTTAGGACGAGCGGGAACGGAGACATCAAACAAGTCATGCTCGCCATCTATGGCCGACAAGTCGCGGCCCAAATTGTCACGGCGTCGAGTAAGACGAACGACTATAGTTTGAGCGCCCATCTCGTCCGTCCGGAAGTGACGCGTTCGAACAAGCAGTACGTGACACTCATTTTGAACGGGCGAAGCATTAAAAACTTCGCTTTGACCCAAAGTGTGCTCGAAGGCTACCACACGCTGCTACCGATTGGTCGTTATCCGATCGCTGTCCTCGAAGTGAACATGGACCCGATGCTGATCGATGTCAACGTCCATCCGACGAAACGAGAAGTTCGGCTTTCAAAAGAGAAAGAGCTCTGTCAATTGATTCGCGAGACGGTCCAACTGACACTCCGGGAACAGCGTTTAATCCCGTCGGTCAAACCGAAAGAGCGACCGGTCAATCGGACCGAACAAGAGCGACTTGATTTCACGGTTGAACGGGCGCCGGTCACGGATGAAGCGCCGACGTGGAACTATCCAATTCCACGTGAGCCTGTCACGTCACCGAGTCGATGGTCGCCGACCCCGCTCGTCAATGAAGCGCCTGAGCCGATAGAGTCGACGGTCGAATCGGAAACAATCGAGACGAAAGGAGAGCGGTTGCCGCCGCTCGACGTCATCGGTCAATTGCATGCGAGTTATATCGTCTGTGGTGCCGAGGACGGGATGTACGTCATTGACCAACACGCGGCCCAGGAACGAATCAAATATGAGTTGTTTTACGAGCAGCTCGGGAATCCTGACAAGGAATACCAGTTGTTGCTGCTTCCGCTCACGCTCGAGTTCACGCAAGAAGAGGCGCTCGCGATTGAAGAAGTCACTCCGCTTTTAAAAGAAGCAGGTCTAGAATTGGAGCCGTTCGGCGGCAACACGTTCCTCGTTAGAGAGATTCCGACGTGGTACCCGCAACACGATTTAGAAGGAACGGTCCGTGATTTGATAGAGATGGCGATCCGGGATCGCTCCATTGACATCGCTAAATATCGGGAAGATGCGTCGATTTTGATGGCATGCAAACGGTCGATTAAAGCGAACCATCCGTTGAACCACGAGATGATGCGGCAATTGCTTCACGATTTGAATCAGACGACGTCTCCGTACACGTGTCCGCACGGACGTCCGATTTTAGTGAAGTGGAGCACGTACGAGCTCGAGAAGCTATTTAAACGCGTTATGTGACACGCCTGTAATCTTTTCTTAACCTCCTGTTACGTTTATGGATAGGTGGCTATGGGAACAATATACACATGTCACTCAACGCATCGAGGTTGAGAGGTGGCTTTTTCACTGCCTCACCCTCAAGATGTAGACATGATCGATAAACCAGTAGGGGGAAAAGATTATGGCAGACACGCTTAAAGTAACGAAACGAGAATTACGACCACGTTCGGTCCGCGCTAACTTGCGTAAAGAAGGAAAAGTGTTAGGTGTCGTTTACGGCTACAAAGTTGAAAGCACACCGGTCGCATTCGAAGAGATGGCACTTCGTAAGATTCTTCGTGAACACGGCGACAACGCTTTGATCGAACTCAATATCGATGGTAAGAAAGTGAACACACTCGTTCACGGGACAGAAGTCGACCCATTTACGAACGAATACAAGCACGTCGAATTTATGGCAGTGAAGATGGACGAAGCGACAGAAGTCGAAGCGGACGTCACACTTGTCGGCGACGCGAAAGGCGTCAAAGAAGGCGGCTACCTGGCACAGACGCTCTATAAAGTAACGGTCTCGGCAACACCAGCCAACATTCCGGAGCGTATCGAGCTTGATGTTTCTGAACTCGGCATCGGTGACTCGCTCACTGTCGCTGATATTCCAGAGAACAAAGATTACGAAATCGTATCTGAGGGTGATCTTCAAATCGCATCGGTGAATGAACCGGTGGCGGTCGAAGACCTTGAAGCTGATACAGCGACAGAAGGCGAAGTTGAAGCGACTGAAGAGGCGTCAGAAACTTCAACGGAAGAGTCGGAAGAGGCTTCTGAAAACAAAGAATAATCATTTCGAACGGCCCTTTGCGAAGGGTCGTTTTTTTCTAGTCACAAATCCGACAAATGTAAACGATTACGATGTGAAAAATGTGTCAACATGTGGAAGGGGCGATTGCAATTTATTCGTTTCGGGCTTATATTGTTAATGATTTCACATGTTCGTTCTTATTATAATGGTTTCATTCAAACAGAAAGAAGGGTTTGTGACATGGCATCAATGGAAATCCATGCACTCGAATCGTTGCGGAAGAAAGCACAGGCATCTTCGCAAATGATTCATTATCGGCCAATGGAGTACTTTTTACGAGCAATGCTCGCGGGGATCTTTATCGGATTCGCTTCAATTTTCACACTGAAAGTCGTCAACGGAATGTATTTGATCGATTCTCCGTTCACAACGCTCATCGGAGGATTCTCATTCGGGATCGCCCTCGTCATGATCATCTATGGCGGAGCCGAACTGTTCACCGGGAATACAATGTACTTCACAACCTCGACGATGCGGGGGTACACGACGCTCAGCGACACGATGCTCGTCTGGTTGCTCTGCTTTGTCGGGAATGCGCTCGGTGGCGTTTTGTTCGCCTTGCTGCTCGCTCCTACCGGTGTCATCCAAGAACTTGGAATGGACAACTGGCTGTTCTCGGTCGTCGAAAGCAAGATGCACCACACGACGGTCGAAATTTTCTTCCGCGCGATCTTCTGCAACTGGATGGTCTGTCTTGCCATCTTCTTGCCGAAGCAAATGAAAAACGAGTTCGCCCAAATCTTCTCGATGATCTTCCTCGTCGCCGTTTTCTTCGCCTCAGGATTTGATCACGTCATCGCCAACTTCGTCTTGTTCGCCCTCACGCTCGTCGTCCCGCATCCTGAGGCGATCAGCTTTGCCGGCGCGATCCACAACTTGATCCCAGCCACGTTCGGGAATATCATCGGTGGCGCGTTGTTCATGGGTGCGATCTATACGTGGTTAAACGCGAAAGGCTTGCGTGAAGCCCAAGAATCGGAAGCAACGGAAGAAGTCGAATTGAAAATTGTGAAACCTGCCAAAGAAGTATGAGGTAGCTCACGACAACGAGCAGTCGAGTCCACGTCAGTGGCTCGACTGTTTTTGCGTTTTTATCACAAGCATTGATCACAATTTCGACTTCACATCTCAATAGCAAAACATGACATAATCTATATATGGAACTTAAGTGAGTAATTAACTCGCTTGCAATCAATATATAGTGAGGTGATGCGGAGTGAATATGCTCCAGCTTTATGAAGATGTCTGTGTTCTCCCAGATCAGGACCTCGTACAAGAGAACGCCAACGTCGACGGGAAATCACCACTTGGAAAATTGGCACGATTATCCTCAGAAGTATCAAAACAATTGTCGACGACATATCTATTATCAGAACGGTCACGTCAAGCCGTCGAGGATAATTTTTTGTATATCCATGACGCCGACTACTACGTGACAGGATCGACGACGTGTTGTCAAATCCCACTCGGTGAGCTACTCACGAACGGATTTCATACCGGGCACGGGACGATTCGACCGCCCCAGGATATCCGCTCGGCGATGGCGCTCGCTTCGATTATTCTTCAAGCGAACCAAAACATGCAGCATGGCGGTCAAGCTTTCCCGATGTTTGATGTCGACCTCGCACCGTATGTCGAAAAGACGTATGAACGTCAGCTCGAGCGGCTCAAAAAGCTACCAGTCGAATGGACGACCGAGCAACTCTTTGAAACTGCCGAGTCTGAAACAATCGCGGCGACGTATCAAGCGTGTGAGGCGTTTATCCACAACGCCAACTCGATGCACTCACGTGGTGGCGGACAAGTACCGTTCGTTTCCATCAATTACGGCACCGACACGAGCCGGTGGGGACGCGTATTCATTCGAGAGTTGCTGCGTGCGACCGAGCGAGGGCTCGGTAACGGGGAGACGCCGATTTTCCCGATTCAAATCTTTAAAGTGAAAGAAGGGGTCAACTTCCATGAGGACGATCCGAACGTCGACTTGTTCCGTCTCGCCTGTCGTGTGACGGGCAAGCGGTTATTCCCGAACTTCTCGTTCGTCGATGCTCCGTTCAACCTTCAATACTACGACGGGACGCACGGCTCGGAAGTCGCCTACATGGGTTGTCGGACACGGGTGATGGGGAATCGGCATGGTGCCGAGACGTCGATTGGACGAGGCAACTTATCATTTTCGACGTTGAACTTGGTCAAAATGGCACTCGTCTCCTCGGATATCCATACTTTTTATAAGACGCTCGACGCTTACGTCGACGTCGCCATCGATCAATTGCTCGAACGATTCGACTATCAAGCGAAGCGGCACGCCGACGAATTTCGGTTTCTCTATGCCCAACACGTCTGGCGGGGGGGAGAGAGACTCGGTCCAGAAGACGATCTTCGCGAGGTACTGAAGCAAGGGACGCTCTCGGTTGGATTTATCGGTCTCGCCGAAGCGCTTCGTGTGCTCACAGGTGGCACGCATGCCGAGTCACGAGAGGCGGAACGGCTTGGGCTCGATATCGTCACTCATTTACGTGATCGAATGAAGCAGGCATCGGAACGATACGATTTGAACTTTTCTCTCTTGGCGACCCCGGCCGAAGGATTGTCGGGTAAATTTGTGACGAGAGATCAGCAATCGTTTGGGATGATCGAAGGTGTGACCGACCGCGCCTTTTATACGAACTCGTTTCATGTGCCCGTGTATCAATCGGTCTCGATTCGCGATAAAGTCCGTCTCGAAGCGCCTTACCACGCGCTCTGTGATGCGGGTCATATCACGTATGTCGAAGTCGACGGATCGCTCGCCCATAATGCGGAAGCGGTCGAAGCGATCGTCCGGCTCATGCGGACCGAGAACGTCGGCTACGGGTCGATCAACCATCCGGTCGACCGTTGTGGCAACTGCGGCCTTGAAGGGATCATCGACGAAGCGTGCCCGACATGTGGCGAGCATGAACGAATTGAACGGATCCGTCGCATCACCGGCTACTTGGTCGGGACGATGGACCGGTGGAATTCGGCAAAACGAGAAGAAGAACGAGCGAGGGTGAAGCATCATGCGCGTCCTATCCGTACTTGAAGAATCGGTCGTCGACGGTCCAGGCATTCGCACGGTCATCTTTACGGCAGGCTGCCCGCACCGTTGCCCTGGGTGTCATAATCCAGAATCTTGGAATCCACGTGGGGGACAAGACGTCTCGGTCGCGGACTTACTCGCTCAAATCGAACAATCAGGCTGGGACGGGGTGACGATTTCTGGCGGGGAACCATTTCTGCAACCGGAAGAATTGGCCCGGCTCGTCGACGGATGTAAGGTCCTTCAGAAAAACGTTTGGGTGTATACGGGCTATACGCTCGAACAGTTGCAAGCCATGCACGACGAATTCGTCACAAGCGTGCTCGACCGTGCCGATGTGCTCGTCGATGGGCGTTTCGAACAGCCGCTCATGGACCGGTCGCTCCGGTTTCGGGGATCGAGCAACCAGCGGATTATTTTCTTAAACAAAGCGTAATCGGGGCCGTCGCGTCCCGATTTTTTGTATACTAGCAAAGAAGGGGGAATTTTGATGAAATGGTGTAGTTTTCAAGTTGAAGGAGAGCAAAGGGTCGGTGTCGTGGCAGGAGAGTTCGTCTATGACGTCAGTGACCAATTACATACGACTTCGCTGTTAGAAGTCATCGCGCGTGAGTTTGAACCGGATGTCGATCTAGATGTCGCGCCAAGGCTGGCGCTTCAAGACGTCACGTTCGTCGCACCGTATCGTCCGCTCAAAAATGTCATCTGTATCGGGAAAAATTACGAAGAACATGTGAAAGAGATGGATACGGCGGGGGCCGGTAAGCTCGTCATCTTCACGAAAGCGCCAACCTCGGTCGTCGGCCCAGAGGCTGTCGTCGAACGTCACCCCGAATTGACCGATCAGCTCGACTATGAAGGCGAACTCGCCGTCATCATCGGAAAATCAGGCCGGGATATTGACGACGTCGATGCCCATATTTTTGGTTACACGATTCTGAACGACATCACGGCCAGGGATGTGCAAAAACAACACGTCCAGTTTTTCCGCGGCAAATCGTTCGATACGTTCTGTCCGATGGGGCCGTATATCGTCACACCGGATGAGCTCTCGTTCCCACTCATGATTCAAACGGTCGTCAATGGCGAGACACGTCAAGATGGGTCGACGGCGGATATGATTCGCCCGATCGAAGAGTTAATTCGGACTTTGTCAAAGGGCATGACACTTGAAGCAGGAGACATCATCGCAACCGGCACACCGGCCGGGGTCGGCCACGGCATGAAGCCGCCCGTCTATCTCCAATCAGGAGACAAGGTCGAAGTGAGCATCACGGGACTCGGGACGCTCCGTAACGTCATCGTCTGACCCAATTGACGCAAATTGTGAAGAATCTTGTAATCGATGCTTCATTTCCGCAAAACGATGACTATGCCTCTTATACTAAGGGTAGAACAAAGAGGAAACATCATATAGGAGATGATTACACATGGAACGCAATGATCGTCCAACAGAATCAAATGAACAAAATCACCGCGAGGATTGGCTCGATACCGAGCTCGGCTCGTCAGAACAACGACAAGAACCGTCGCGCGCAGAGCAACCGGCCCGACCATCGTTCGTCGGCCGGATGTTCCCTGGGTTTGTCGGCGGCGTGATTGGTGCCGTCTTGACTGGCGCCATCGCTTTTCCGTTCATCGATCAAGTGCCGACAAATGTGTCTGATACGAACGTGACGTCGGAAGGGTCGCCGGTCCAGACGACGTCTACGACAACGGACAGCTCGGTTACCGATGCGGTCGCGACCGCACAGCCTGCTGTCGTGACGGTGAACAATTTCGCGTCAAACGGTTTTTCAAGTGAAGCTGTCGAAGCCGGGGTCGGCTCGGGTGTCATCTATAAGAAAGACGGCGACTCGGCTTACATCGTCACGAACCATCACGTCGTCAACGGTGCTGACCGTTTGACCGTGACATTCAATGACGGATCGACAGCGGACGCCAAATTGATGGGTAGCGACGCCACGTATGACTTGGCCGTGCTCGAAGTCGATGCGGACAAAGTCTCGTCCGTCATCTCGATTGGAAAGTCGAGCGAGTTGAAACCGGGGCAAACCGTCGTCGCCATCGGGAACCCGCTCGGGCAGTTTGAGAACTCGGTCACACGCGGCGTCGTCTCGTCGACGTCACGTCTCGTCCCGGTCGATACGGATGAGAACGGACAAGCCGACTTCAACGCCGAAGTCATTCAGACGGACGCGGCCATCAACCCGGGTAACTCCGGTGGCGCGTTAATCAACGAATCAGGACAATTGATTGGGATCAACTCGATGAAAATCGCGACCGACTCGGTCGAAGGGGTCGGCTTCTCCATCCCGGTCGATATCGCTTTGCCGCTCATCAATCAAATCGAGCAGACGGGCGAAGTGAATCATCCGTCGCTCGGTGTGTCGCTCCGAGACGTGTCTGAGTTCCCACCGGGGTACTTGACCGAGCAAATCAATTTGCCGGAGTCGGTGACGTCGGGCACGATCATCGTTGAAGTGCAAGCGAACAGTTCGGCTGCACGGGCAGGACTTGAGGCACGCGATGTCATCGTGAAAATCAACGACCAGGCTGTCTCATCGTTCATCGACCTGCGGAGTGAACTGATTCGAGACACGGACGGGACCGTCACAATCGAATACGTTCGTGACGGTAAGACCGAAACGGTCGATGTCGAGATTCAAAACGCAAATGGAGACGCACTGTAAAGATGGGCACGCAGCCCATCTTTTTTGTTATGCTTAGAAAAAAGGAGGGGTTCAGTTGATTCGTAAACTATACGGGATTTTATTTCTAGGGGCCGGCATCATGCACTTCATTCAGGAGCGGGCGTTCATGTCGATTATTCCGAAATCATGGCCGTTCAAACGATTCATGGTCCAGGCAAGCGGGGTCATCGAGGTCGTCTATGGTGTGTTGTTGCTCATGAACAAAGGGACGCGCTTCGTGAAAGGGACATTACCCGCATTCTTAATCGCGGTGTTCCCGGCCAATATCAACATGGCGCTCAAACCGTCGAAACTAGGCAAGATACCGCTCCCAAAATGGGTCACGTGGGCCCGATTGCCGCTGCAGTGGCTCTTAATCAAAGGGGTCAAAAAAATATAAGTACATATGGGGGAATTGATCATGACGACGAACGTATTGAACTGGTTTGAGCATTTTCATGCTCATCCGGAAGTGAGCTGGAAAGAGGTTGAGACGACGAAGACGATTGCCGACATCTTGACGTCATGGCAAGTCCGTCACGAGACGTTTGCGGACGTGACCGGGGTCATCGCAGAGATTGGACAAGGTGATGACGTCATCGCTGTCCGGGCCGATATCGATGCCTTATGGCAACAAGTCGACGGGACGTTTCAAGCCAATCACTCATGCGGGCACGACGCCAACATCAGCATGGTGCTCGGCGCGCTCGACCTGTTGAGACATGAGATGCTATCGAAGCGGATTCGCTTCATTTTCCAACCGGCGGAAGAACAAGGGAACGGCTCGCTCGCGATGATTCAAAAAGGGGCACTCGAAGGAGTGAGTCAGCTGTATGGCATCCACTTGCGACCGCTCGAGGAATTGCAGCGCGGACAATATGCGGCTGCAATTCAACACGGAGCCGCATTCTTTCTAAGAGGAAGCGTTATCGGGGACGATGCCCATGGTGCTCGACCGCACCAAGGTCAAAACGCGTTAGATGTCATCTTTACGATTCAACAGATGCTCAAAAGCATCTACTTGTCGCCGTTCGAGCCCCATTCGATCAAGTTGACGGGCGTCCAAGCCGGTAGCGATAATTTGAATATCATCCCAGGGAACGCGACGTTCTCACTCGACGTCCGGGCTCAACAGAACAAGGAGCTGCTCGCGTTACGTGACCGCGTCGAGACGCTGTTACAGCAAATCGCCGTCCTTCATGATGTCACCATCCACTGGGACTGGCAAGACTTCACACCGGGTGCGGAGATTGGCGAACGCTCGAGCCGACATGCGGCCGAAGCGATTGTCGACCGCTTCGGGGAAAGCGCGCTCGTCGACCGGATCATTACATCAGGTAGTGACGACTTTCATTTCTATACGGTCGAACAGCCGGGACTCGATGCGACGATGATCGGAATCGGCGCGAACTTGACACCGGGGCTCCATCATCCTCATATGTCGTTCGATCGGGACGTCTTACCAGAAGCGGCCGCCTTACTCGCCGATACGTTGCGCCGGGCCGCAAACGATAATTGAAGCGATTGACTAGATGGACGGGCCGGACGAGCTCGTTCATTTTTTTATTGCCAACTTTAAATGTAAGCGTTATCATCTACTTATTAGCGACAATATAACGACAATTCTGAATTTTTCGCTATCGGGGAGGAAGACACATGGAACAACAGGGGAACAAGGTAGACATGAAGCTTCGCTGGGCGGTATTGCCGCTACTTGTCATGATCGGGGTCATGCTCGTAGCCATCGTCAAATTGGAACAAGGGCCGCACATCCCACTCATCGTCGGGACAGCGGTCGCGTCGCTCGTCGCATGGCGACACGGGTACAAGTGGAAAGAGATCGAGGAGATGATGTACAAAGGGATTCGGCTCGCACTACCGGCCGTCGTCATCATCATCTTGGTCGGTTTAACGATCGGTGCCTGGATCGGGGGAGGTGTCGTCGCTACGATGATTTATTACGGATTGACAATTATTTCACCGGCCTATTTCTTGGTGACGATTTGTATCATCTGCTCGGTCGTCGCGCTCTCGATCGGCAGCTCATGGTCGACGATGGGAACGATCGGCGTCGCCGGGATGGGCATCGGGCTGAGTATGGGGATACCAGCACCGATGGTCGCCGGAGCTGTCATCTCAGGGGCATACTTCGGGGATAAGATGTCCCCGTTGTCGGATACGACGAACCTCGCGGCGGGTTTGACGCACACGAACTTGTTCGAACATATTCGGCATATGCTCTACACGACGATTCCAGGGCTCGTCATCGCGCTCGGCGCCTATTGGTGGCTTGGCAGACGGTTCAGTGAGACGACGACGGACTCTTCAGAAATCGTCCAAACACTCGGTATTTTACAGGACAGCTTCGTCATCTCGCCGTGGCTCCTCTTGATTCCACTTGCTGTCATCGTCCTCGTCGCGAGGAAAGTACCGGCCATTCCGGCACTCGTCGTCGGGATTGCGCTCGGCTTTCTCGCCCAAGTCATCGTCCAAGGCGGTTCGCTCGCCGACAGCGTCGGGGCGTTGCAGAGCGGGTATGTGATCGACACCGGTAATGAACTCGTCGACAACTTGTTCAGTCGGGGCGGTCTCGACGCGATGATGTACACCGTCTCGATGACGATCGTCGCGATGACGTTCGGAGGGATTTTAGAATACTCGGGGATGCTGCAATCGATCATGAATCAAATCGTCAAACTGGCGAAGACGGCCGGTTCGATGATTGCGTCGACGATTCTCGCCGGGGTAGCAACGAACGCCACGTGTTCCGAACAATACATCTCGATCGTCGTTCCATCTCGTATGTTTGCAGGTGCTTATGAGAAAATGGGGCTTCACTCGAAAAACTTATCCCGGGCACTCGAGGACGGCGGGACACTGACGTCGGTCTTCATCCCATGGAACACGTGCGGTGTGTTCATTCTCGGGACGCTCGGCGTCGGGGCGTTCGAATATGCGCCATACGCGATCTTGAACTTCATTGTTCCGGTCATCTCGATTATCTATGCGTTCACAGGCTTCACGATTGCACGGATTGCTGTGCAGAGTGTGGAACTGCCACTCGAAAAACAAGCAGCACAATGAAAAATTTCCCGGCCTATTCAGGTCGGGAAATTGAATTTATAGACGGCACGAGGTCGTCCTTGGTTGTAACTCATCTCTTCACCAATTACTTCGATCAGTTGCGCGTCATGTAATTTTTTGATGAGTCGCTCCGTCGTCCGTCTTGAGACGGCGAGATGGTCAGTCAACTCTTTTGCCGTGAATTCGAGATGGTGCTTTGAGAACTGCATAATTTTACCGATGTTGACCGGACTGATTCCAGCTTGCTTGATGACGTCAAAGACCGCTACTTCGGTCACTCGATAGGGGATGCGGTCCTCACGGTTCGGAAAGGACAGGCGTTTTGAATCGTCGACGATTCGAATGCGCTCCTTGCTCGCGGCCGATAGTGCGATCTCAGCATGTTCGTATGCTTGTTGATATTGCGTGCCATAGCCGATTCCGATTCGATAATCACCTGTTGGGCTGAGCGTACTTGTATCGAGGGCGTTGTTCGTCTCGCCTCGTGTCGTAAGTAGCGTGATACGACCATCGTCGGTCGATTCGATGTGTCCGCCAAGGTAGCGGACCACTTTCAAATGTTCGAGTAATGCCTTGTCGTCGGTCTCGAAACGAATGATGGCGAACTGGGCGTCGTCCGCGAACTGGCGTCGAATTCGTTGAATTAACATATCGAGATGGCGCTCGACCGTGGTCCGCGGCTCGATCATCAATAGACTATGATACCCATCACGGACGAGTTGACGATGAACTTGTTCGATGCTCGTCACGGCCAGTTTCGCCTGCTTGGCCCGGTGCTCCGTGTGAAAAGTAATCACATCTTCGAAAGCGATATTCGGTTCGATTTTCATAACGACAGGAGTCGAGGCATGATTCGGGAACGACTCGAGGATTGACGTCAAGCGCTCCGGCTCGACCAAATCGATGGACAGTTGATCAAGAGGGACTGAGTGGGTGAGCGTCGCATAGAGAAGTGTCGTTAATAGGACAGTCTCGTCTTGGACGACGTGATGGGTCGCCACGTTTTGAAGGTAGGGGGCCGCATAAGTGAACGGGAACGACCCGGAAAAAAAGACACCATCGAACGAGCCGAGCGTTTTGGCGATAACGGCTGCTTCATGGGGATGCTCATAAGGGTGATACGCGAACCGAACACCTTCTGGGGCACCGAGGGTACGGATGGTCGCCACGAATTCGTGCGACCCGACGATGGCGATATGGATGGACATCAAAACTCCTCCTTGCAATTTAACGACTATTTAACGACAATATAGCTAACGATATATAAAAAGTAAAGGGGAATGGATATGAGAATAAAGAAAATCGAGCTGTTTGCGATACGTCTACCACTGAAAGTACCGTTCATCGTCAGTTATCACCGCTATGACGACATGCCGTCGGTAATCGTGAAACTGACGACCGAGTGCGGACATGTCGGTTACGGCGAGGCCGTCGCTGATGAGCACGTCACGGGTGAGTCGCTCGACAGTACGATTAGCGTCATCCAACATGTGCTAGGACCACTTTTGATCGGGCAAAACCCGATGCATATGGAACGAATCCATGACGTGATGGACCGAGCCATCCGGGACGTGCCGGCGGCGAAGGCGGCGCTTGATATTGCCTGCCACGACGTTGTTGGGAAAAAACTTGGCTTGCCTGTGTATGAGTTGCTTGGCGGCCGTTATCACGATGCCTTCCCGGTCACGCACGTGTTAAGCATCGGAGATCCGGAAGCGATGGCGGCCGAGGCGCTCGAACAAATCGAACAAGGCTATACAGCCGTCAAGATGAAAGTCGGCGTCGATGTCGCCTCGGACGTACGACGTGTCGAGGCGGTTCGGCAAGCTGTCGGACCGGACGTTCCGATTCGGGTCGATGTCAATCAAGGTTGGGTCAATGCTGCCAAGACGCTCCAAGCGATGAAGTTGCTCGAACCATTCCATATCGATTGGGTCGAACAGCCGGTCAAAGCCGACGATTTTGAAGGCATGGTCGAAGTAAAAGGGAAAATCTCGGTCCCGCTCATGATTGATGAAGGCGTGCGGGGTGTAACCGAAATGCGTCGTCTGACGATGATGCAGGCCGCCCACAAAGTGAACATTAAGCTGATGAAGTGCGGCGGCATCTACCCGGCGAAAAAACTTGTCCATATGGCCGAGATGTCAGGTATTGAGTGCCAAATCGGGTCGATGGTCGAGTCGTCGGTCGCCTCGAGTGCAGGTTTCCACGTCGCGTTCTCGAGCAAAATCGTCCAATCGGTCGAATTGACAGGGCCGCTCCGTTTCGCAGAAGACATCGGCAATTTGACGTACGACCTTCCGTTCATTCGATTGTCTGAACGACCAGGACTCGGTGTCGACGTCGATGAATCTGTCTTATTACGTCTGACGACCGCGACGTACGTCGTCGGAGGGACCGATCATGTGGCGCGGTGATTGTAACGGCCTCGACATCGAGGTCACCTATTTGGCGATGACCGACCTGGGACAAATCGAGGCGGTGCAACAGGATGTCATGGATACACTGACGGAAGGGAGCCAGTATCAGTCCCTGTCGACAGAGGAGTTCGTCAAGTTGTTGACGGACCGGACGCTCATCGGGGCGTATCACAAGGGAACGTTAATCGCGTTC
Source organism: Exiguobacterium sp. s28 (assembly GCF_018618135.1). Lineage (NCBI taxonomy): Bacteria > Bacillati > Bacillota > Bacilli > Caryophanales > Exiguobacterium > Exiguobacterium sp. s28. Next base: position 88,451 of record NZ_JACSLL010000012.1, read on the forward strand.
CGCGCGCTCCTCATCCCACCGCTCGATGACGAGCATCTCGGCTATGATATCGGATATCCATCAGAGGGACTGGAACGCATCATTTATCAAGAAGTGACGAACGTCCATCCGGACTACCGCGGCTACGGCCTGCAACAGCATCTCGGCAGGCTTCTGATGAAAGAGCTGGAACATGGTAGCCGATTCGACCTCGTCTGTGCGACCGTGGCACCATTCAACATCCCGAGCTTGAAAGACAAGTTTGCCCTCGGGCTTCGCATCGGTGCCCTTAAACCGAAGTATGGCGGGAAGTTGCGCTACATCTTTATGAAGGAACTGCACAGCGACTGGCGACCGGCCGGAGAAGCGACATGGCTCGAGATGGGCGAGACGGAGCAACAGGGCGCCTTGTTGAAGGCGGGTTGGTACGGAACGTCCATGACGCGCGACGGGGAGAGCTGGCTCGTCAAATATGAACGATGAAAAAATGGCCTGATCGCGATGATCAGGCCATCTTACTTATTCGAGGATGAACAGGACGTCCTCGGCTAACTTTTCGTACGTCCGATCGCTCGGATGGAACTGGTCGGTCGCGAGGTCACGCGAGACGTCAGAGACGTATGCGAACGGGTCGATCACGTCGATGCGTTGCGCGTTTCCGAACGTGGCCGCCGAGGCGTTCCAATCGAGAATCAGTTGATTGAACGCCTCACCGTTTTCGTTCTCTTGGAATGGATTATAGAGCGCGATATAAACGATTTGTGCCGTATCGTTCAATCCGCGAACTTGTTCAAAGATGTCATTCAAATTCGTCTTGGCATCGGTCACGACTTGTTCGATATCGACCGATTCAAAGTTATCGACGTTCTCGCCGCGATTGAACAGGTCGTTGCCGCCAATCGTGAGTGTGATGTAGCGGGCGTTCTCAATCGTTCGCCGTACTTCCGGTTGTTCGAGTTGGGCCAACAAATCCTCAGTCCGGGCACCAGAGACGGCCAAGTTCTGCGTACGAATGCCGTCTTCGTCGAGCGTTTCACCGACCGGCTGAACGTAGCCAGCACCTGACGTCGACCCGACGCCGCGTGTCAGGGAGTCACCTAAAGCGACGTAAACGTCACCGACCGGTTCGGGTCTCGAATCTTCACTAATCGAGAGTGTGCGTTCCGGTGGGTTGACGATATCTTGATAGCCGATCCATAAACCGTATAAGGCGATGCCCGTCAAGAAGACCGAACCGATTAAAAACGAATACCATTTCCCATTTTTCATGTGATTCCCTCACTTTCTATGAGACTATCATATCAAATAAGTTTGAACCTGCCCTATGTGAATGTTCGAATAGGACAGATGCGGTTGAGTCCGATAGAATGTAGGAGAGGTGAGATGATGCAACCAACATTGAAAATAGACCATTTGACAAAAGTAATCGGTAAGAAAACAATCATCGATGACATCTCGTTCGATGTATTCCCAGGTGAGGTGTTCGGATTTTTAGGTCCGAACGGGGCCGGCAAAACGACGACAATCCGGATGATTGTCGGGTTGATTAAGCCGACGAAAGGGACCGTCTCGATTTGTGGATTCAGCGTCGAACGACAATTCGTTCAGGCGATGAACCAAATCGGGGCCATCGTCGAGAATCCGGAGCTGTATAAATTCATGAGCGGGCGTGAGAACTTGAACGCCTTTGCCCGGATGTTGCCCGGTGTCGATGAGGCCCGGATTCAAGAAGTGATCGACCTCGTCGACTTGACGGCGCGGATCGATGATAAAGTGAAGACCTACTCGCTCGGAATGCGGCAACGGCTCGGTATCGCCCAAGCGATGTTGAACAATCCCCGCGTCTTGATTCTTGATGAACCGACGAACGGGCTCGACCCGATGGGGATTCGCGATCTTCGACTCTTCATCCGCCGTCTCGTCGAAGAGACTGGACTGAGCGTCCTCGTCTCGAGCCACATTTTGGCTGAGATTGAACTGCTCGCGGACCGCGTCGCCATCATGTCGCGCGGAAAAATCGTCAAAGTCGGGACGGTTGACGAATTGATTCATGAGTTGGCGTCGACTGTCGATGTTCATGTGGCCGACAGTTTTGAAGTCTTGCCGATTGTGCGCGGTTTCGAATCGATTGAGCACGCCGACGTCGTCGACGAGCGCACGATTCGCGTCTCGATGAATCTTGAAGAGACGGCCCGCTTGAACCGCTATTTGCTTGACCGGGGAGTCGACGTATTCGGGCTTGAACGACGCGTCCAGACACTCGAAGAATTATTCATCTCATTGACCGGGGGTGACCATATTGTCTAATCCGTCAATACTTGGTCTTATTCGGAACGAAGTCTTAAAAATCCATAAGAAGCGACGACTCCTCGTCGTCTCGATCATCTTGATTGTGCTCGTTTCGATGTTCACGTATGCGAACTATCGTCAAATCGAGAAACAGCGCGAAGAACAAGGGACGATCGATTGGCGCGTCGATTTGCAACAAGAGATTGTCGATACGCAAAACCGGCTCGCCTCGGCGAACGTTCAGGACGAGTTCCGTCAAATCTTGGAGTTCCAGGTCCAACAGAATCAATACTACTTAGATAATGATATCAACCCGAACTATCCCGGGGCTCCGACGTTCATGCGAGTCTTCTTCTCGCAAGGGACGACGCTCGTGCTGCCGCTCTTCATCATCGTCTTGATGGCGGATATCGTCAGCGGTGAACACAATGACGGGACGATCAAGACACTGTTGTCACGGCCCGTAAGACGATTCAAAATCTTGCTCGCCAAATGGATGACGACGCTGCTTTATACGTCGATTCTCATCTTCATCACGGCGTTCGTTAGTTACGCCATCTCCGGCATCGTGCTCGGTTGGGACGGATGGACCGCCCCGATTTTGACCGGCTTCCAGGCCTCGTCGACGGGGACGTTCTCGACCGACTTCGTTCATACGCTGCCGATGTGGCAATACTTGCTCATGTCGGTCGGACTATCTTGGTTTGTCGTCGCAGCCGTCGGGACGATTGCGCTCATGATCTCGGTCATCGTCAAAAACACGGCGACAGGGATTGGGATCATGATGGCCGTCCTGATTTCAGGACCGCTCCTCACGTCGCTCGGGTCGAATTGGGACAGCTCGAAATATTTGGTCAACGTCAACTTCGGTCTTCATACCTATCTCGAGGGGCAAGCCCCACCAATCGAGGGGATGACGTTGCCGTTCTCGCTCATCGTCATATTCGTCTGGTCGCTAGCGGCTCTCGCGTATGCGTTCTACCATTTCACACAAAAAGATGTCTATTGATGACTGGCGTCACCTTCCATGGTGACGCTTTTTTTGTTACGGCTGATACGACTAGAGAAGAGGACGGGTTAGTCCAAATGTCTTAATAATTTGAATTGTCAAAATAATTAAAAAGTTGGATATATTAAATGTGGGAAACTATGTAAAGTAGGAGACACCACATAAGGAGGGAAACACACATGAAAAAAGTTTTATCTACATCACTCATCGCAGGAGTCTTGCTCGTGCCACAACTCGTCGGCGCGGCGGAGCTCAAGTCGGGCACGTTGACGAAACCATCGAACGAAGCCCCGACGACGATCGTCAAAGAGTATGCGAAAGCGAAAGGCGAATTCAAAACGCTCGAATCGAAGCGTGACAAAGTCGGACAAGTTGTCAAATTACAACAGACGGTCGACGGAGTGCCAGTCTTCGGTGGAATTGTCGTCGGTGTCGTCGATAACGATGGCCAATTGAAAACGGTCGTTGATGATACGAAACAACTTAAAGGATTACATAAATCGATCAAACTGAACGAACAAAAAGCGGTCGCTCGTTATAAAGAGCTTGTCGGCCACAAAGGCGCATACGAGCTTGAGCCGGCAGCGGAACTCGTCGTCTATCCGAATGGTGAAGAGGCGGTCTATGCGTATGAAGTGACCGGGACGATCCTTGATGCGGATGAGCCGTCACGCTGGACATACTTCATCGATGCGGCAAGCGGGAAAGTATTGAACAAATACAACCAATTGGCGCACGCCAAACCGACGAACGGCGTCACGGGTACGACATTTACGGGAACGGGAATCGACGTTCTTGGTCAGAGCCAAACGTTCAAGACGACGAAGAGCGGTTCATACTACTATCTCCAAGACTCGACGCGCGGTAAAGGCATCTATACGTATGACGCCGGAAACCGGACGCGCCTTCCTGGATCGCTCTGGGCCGACGCTGACAACGTCTTGAACACGACGTACGACCGGGCCGCTGTCAGTGCCCATGTCAACGCGACGAAGACGTATGACTTCTTCAAGAACACTTATGGACGCAACAGTTACGATAACAACGGTGCGGCCCTCAACTCGACGGTCCACTATAGCCGTAGCTACAACAATGCGTTCTGGGATGGCAGCAAGATGGTGTACGGTGACGGGGACGGCCAAACGTTCACGTACCTCTCTGGTGCCCTCGACGTTGTCGCTCACGAATTGTCACACGCCGTTACAGAATACACGGCCGGTTTGATCTATCAAAATGAATCGGGTGCGATCAACGAGGCGGTATCGGATATCTTCGGTACGGTCGCGGAATATAGTGTCGGCTCGAACTTCGACTGGTTGGTCGGGGAAGACATCTACACGCCTGGCGTGGCTGGGGACGGACTCCGCTCGATGTCGAATCCGGCAGCATATGGTGACCCGGACCACTACTCGGTCCGTTACACGGGGACGCAGGATAACGGCGGCGTCCACATCAACTCAGGAATCGTCAACAAAGCGGCTTATCTCTTAGCGAGCGGCGGGTCACACTACGGCGTCTCGGTCCAAGGCATCGGCGTCATGGAGATGGGGGACATCTACTACCGTGCCCTCACGGTCTACTTGACACCGACTTCGAACTTCTCAAGCCTACGTCAAGCCGTCGTTCAATCGGCCAAAGACTTGCACGGTGCGACGAGCACGCAAGCAGTCGCAGCGGCGAAATCGTTCGATGCGGTCGGCATCAACTAAACTTGATTCAGTCCTTTTCGCTTCGGCGGAAAGGATTTTTTTGTCGCTATTTTTTGAAAGAATAGGGTAAATAGGTGTTGTACTTAGAATTCAATCGAGTCAAGGAGGACACATGGATATTCAAACTTTTCGCATTGACCATAAAAATGGGATTCGTCTCAGCGATTTCCCGACCACGATACAAGATCGGCCATCTGACGAGACGTTACAAAACGAGTTGATTCCAAAGAGCGTGGAGCGATTGAAAGAGTTGCATTGGAAGCTGTACGCCGAATCGAAGAAAGGGATCGTTGTCGTCTTGCAGGCGCTCGATGCCGGCGGCAAAGATGAGGCGATCAGTTATATCTTTTCGAACTTGAACGCGCAAGGGTTAAAGACGAACGCGTTCCAAAAACCATCGGACACGGAAAAGAAACACGATTACTTGTGGCGGATGCATGACCTCATGCCAGAGCGGGGGCAGGTAGGCATCTTGAACCGGTCGCATTATGAAGAAGTGATCGCTCCGCGCGTCCATGATTTGCTCGGGGAAGAGGTCATCCCTGATGAAGAGGACAAAGAGTCGGTATGGAAGGTCCGTTATCGCCAAATCAATGACTTTGAACAATATTTAGATGAGAACGGATTCAAAGTCATCAAATTTTTCTTTAACGTGTCAAAAGAAGTCCAGCGTGACCGCTTGCTTGAACGACTGAAAGATCCAAGCAAGAACTGGGAGTTTTCATTCAATGACGTCGAAGAGCGAAAGCATTGGGATGATTACCAGGATATCTTTGAGGATATGTTATCGAACACGGCGTCGAAACATGCACCTTGGTTTGTGCTCCCGGCAGATGATGACTGGTACGCCAGATATATCGTCTCCACGATTATGATTGACGTCCTTGAAGACATCGATCCTAAATTCCCGACATTTACGGAGGACGAACAGGACCGGATTGATGAAGCGATTGAAACGCTCGAGAATGAGTGACCTTTGTCGACTCCGTGAACATCCATTTCCCCACTTGCACTGAAAACGAATTCACGTTACAGTGGACGTATAAAATAAGACGTCAGACATCTGTACGAAGGAGCAATGAGAGTGGGGAATATTAGTTTATTATTTGGTGGCGTGGCACTGTTCATTAACAGCCTCGTCTTATTCGGGAAAGTGGACGTCAAGAGTGCGGGTGTATTCAGTCTCTTCACAGGACTGTTGCAGACGTTCATCGCGACGTGGCTCGTCATCGGGGCGAGTTCGGCGGAAGTGTTCGGATATGCGAGCATCTATTTGTTCGCTTTCACCTATTTGTACGTCGGTGTGACATTTTTGTTCGACCTCGACGGACGTGGCGTCGGTTGGTTCTCGCTATTTGTTTCGATTTCAGCCGTTTTTTATGCCACCATCTCGTTCACGATGGGCGATGTGATGGGCGCCGTAACCTGGTTGTTCTGGTCGTTCCTGTGGGGACTGTTCTATGTAGGGATGGGTCTTGGGCGCCAAATTGATGGGTTGACGGCCCGAGTCGCATTCTTGCTCGCTTGGTTGACGCTAATCGTCCCGGCGCTGTTTGGACTGGCCAACTTGATGACACCGCTCTATGACGTGATCTGGTGGGCAGCGAGCGGCACGACGGTTCTCTACATTGGGTTCACGATGTGGCGAGGCCGCCGAGTTCTTGAAGTGACACAATGAATGACGCTCTTCGTGAGCGTCTCAGACTGTAGACAAAACATTGTCTGCAGTCTTTTTTATTTGCCCGACCGGGCACAGCTCGCTTTTCTGGGGGCAAGCAGGGAGCCGCA
>NZ_JACSLL010000013.1:0-90046 GCF_018618135.1 Exiguobacterium sp. s28
GAAAAGGGGCTCGGGCAGAGCGCCTAAAGGCCCGAAAACGACAAAGTCACGTTTCAGTTCGCCTGAAACGTGACTTTGTCTACAATCTGTGACGCTCTTCGTGAGCGTCTTTTTTTACGTATTCAATTGTGTCTAAAGTGTGAAAAGTGGGAATGAGGTACGTAAAGGAGGCGACCACGGATGAGTGATGGCTTAATTTTATTGATGGGACTATTATTATGCGGATGGATGCTGTTTGCGGTCGTGTTTGATGATACAATTAAAAGAAGAATTTAACGGACCGTTTCCTTTTTGGAACGGTCTTTCGTTTGAGGAGTGACAAGGATGGAACAAACACCAGTCATCGTCCTCGTCGGACCGACCGCTGTCGGGAAGACGAAGACAGGAATCGAGCTCGCGAAAGCGTTCAACGGTGAAATCGTATCGGGCGACTCGGTCCAAGTGTACCGCGGGATGGATATCGGTTCGGCAAAAGTGACGGTCGAGGAGGCGGAAGGGGTTCCGCATCATTTAATCGATATCTGTGACCCGGACGAGGCGATGAGCGTCGCCAAATTCCAGACGTTGGCCCGGGCGGCGATCGATGACATCTACGCGCGCGGGAAATTGCCGATTCTGGTCGGCGGGACCGGTCTCTACATCAGAGCAATCTTATATGACTATGAGTTCACGGAGCGACCGGTCGATCATGCATTGCGCGAATCGCTCGAGTTAGAGGCGGAGACGAATGGTCCTGAAGCGCTGCACGCCCGCCTGCAGTCGCTCGACCCAAAACGGGCCGAGAGCATTCATCCAAATAACGTCCGCCGCGTCATCCGTGCTCTTGAAGTCGCGCTCCAAGGCGACGCCCAGGCGATGGATAGCCTCCCGTCGGAGCATTACGCCTATAAATTGTTCGTCTTGCATGCGGACCGGGACGTGCTCTACTCGCGCATCAACCATCGTGTCGACTTGATGCTCGAAGCAGGTCTCATCGAAGAAGTCGAGCGCTTACTCACGGCTGGTTACCGGGACACGCAAGCGATGCGGGCCATCGGTTACAAGGAAGTCGTTCCGTACCTTGATGGATTGATGACCCGAGAGCAGATGACCGAGACGCTCAAACAGCACACGCGCAAGTTCGCGAAGCGTCAATTGACATGGTTCCGTCATCAATTTAATGGGATTTGGGTCGATATGGGACGAAAATCATTTGAACTATCGTATCAAAATATTTATGATGAAGTTGAGGAGTTTTTTCGAAAATTCCGATTATTTGAAAGAGACATAGACTAGGGGGAATGCAACATGAAGGCTAGCTATAACATCCAAGACCATTTTTTGAATCAATTACGTAAAGAAATGGTGCCGACGACCGTCTTTTTAGTCAGCGGATTTCAAATTCGGGGAGTCATCAAATCGTTTGACAACTTCACGGTCATCGTCGAATCAGAAGGGCGCCAACAGTTGATCTATAAACATGCGATTTCAACGTTCTCACCAGCGCGGAACGTCACGTTGTTCGAACCGGAAGCGGTCGAAGTGACAGAAGGATAATTCAAGGCATAAAAAAAGGGCGGCCCGGGGACCGCTCTTTTTTATGCCGTTTTGACGTTCGGGTCGAGATCGAGTGCTTCAATCACACGATGGACGGCGCAACCGCCGAGCAGTGAGTCGAGCTGGTCACAGAGCTGTGTCGGTGCCGACCGATACAAGTGGGTATATGTCCGCTTCCAAGATCGTTCGGCCGATTGAATCCGCACGAGCAAGTCAGCATGACCGAGTTCTTTCAGTTTCTCGATGTTCATCCGGTTCGTGCGTGCGAACGCCGATAAGACGACGGCTTTTGCGAGCGGTGTTTGGATCGGATAACCGGCGACGAGCAGGACGGCCATCGCCCCTTTCATTTCATGCTCGATGACCGAGTCGACGAGTTGGTCTGGCGTATATGGGTTACCGGCATGCCCCGAGACCGCCGTGACGAGCTCTTGATGCGAGACCGGGCAAGTCGATGCCTGTAAAATGCTTGCGATTGTCGAATGCGTAGTGGCGTAACGTGTCGCTTCCCCTGTTGCGATCAACCGTTCATACGTATCTACCAATGAAATCATGTGAGTTCCCCCTTTATCTAACTGCCTTTATCGTAACAATTCTAGTAAGCGCTTTCAATATAATTCAGGAAACTTCTGGCCCTATAACGAAAGTATGTTCGCCTCGAAGCGGAAAACACGATACAATGGGCAAAGAGAAGAAGGAGGGCATTGCACATGAACTATTACCAACAGATTGATCCAATTGCAGGGGGCGGATTCGACCGAACACGGTTCCAACTTCCGACCGTAGAGAAGTCGGCGACACGGCTATCGGACCTGACAGACGGAACACCGGTTCAGACGAAAGCGCTCGTCAGTACGGTCGAAGTTCGAGAAGGCAAATCCGGGGCGAAATGGTTACAGCTCAATTTGACGACCTCGAGTGGACTCATCCGTGCCAAGCAGTGGTTGCGCGGCAATGAAGATCAATTGTTGCCGATTTACGAGTCAGGCGTCATCGAGCTCGAAGGGAAAATCGACGTCTACCCAAAACCGGACGGCGCCAAATCGATTACGATCGACCGGGCCAAACCGATTGCCCGGGACGAAGCGGTATCGTTGTTGCCAGGTCTTCCTGGAGACGAGACGATGGAACAATACGCCGACGAGCTGTTCGCGATTCTGTCGACGCTCTCGCCAGACTATCAAGCGATCGCGATGTCACTGCTCGACCGCTATTGGGACGATTTCGTTCTCGCACCGGCCGCACTGTATCATCATCATAACTATGTCGGCGGCCTCTTGAAGCACACGGTCTGTATGCTTCGACTTGGTTATCGGTTTCAAGAACAAGACGACCATTTGGCGATGGCGTTCCGGGTCATCAAAGAAGCCGAGCAGTTGCACAAAGTAGACGTATGGAATACGATGAACGGTGTAAAAGTTGAACAGGCGTTCCGCGGCACGTTCGAGTCGCTTTACGCGGCCTGTGAGGCCATCGCCGAGTTGAAAGAGCCTCTCCGTTGGGACGAGCTCGCGCTCGGGATTTTGTTCCATGATATCGGTAAGTTGTTCGAGTACAGTCACTTGCTGTCGTCCCCGAACCGGTTCGAGCAACTGTTCTCGGTCAGCGGCACGAGTGAGACGACCGGGATCTCCATCAACCCGATGGGAAGCTTGATCGGACACATGCCGTACGGCGGACTTTTGTTCGAGAGAAGTCAACAAGCTGCCGGCGTCACACTTCCGCTCGACGTCCATCACCGGATTTGGCATATGATTTTGTCCCACCACGGCAAGCGCGAGTGGGGCTCGAGCGTGTTACCGGTCACGACGGAAGGATGGATGCTCCATCTGATCGACTTGTTGGATGCCCGTTATGAGAAGTGGGCGCGGGTCCACGAAAATTTATAAGGTGAGGTGCAGTACATGATTCCCGTGCAATTGGTGACCGGTTTTTTAGGCGCCGGAAAAACGACCTATATGAATCGCTTGCTAGAAGCGACGGACGAGCGATTGCTCGTCATCGTCAACGAGCTTGGCTCAGTCAATATCGACGAACAGTTGATCGTCAAGATGGACCAAGAACAGATTGAGTTATCGAACGGTTGCATCTGTTGCTCGATTCAAAGCGATTTGAGTAAGACGTTCTATCAGCTTGCGTCCAAAGATACATTTGACCGCATCGTCATCGAGACAACTGGTGTCGCCGATCCGGCACCGATCATCCAGACGATCTATTACGATGATTACTTACGGACACGGTTCAAGCTGACGGCGATTTTGACGGTCGTCGACGCTAGTCAAATGGACCGCGAATTGTTTATAGAAGGAATCCATCAAATCGCCTATGCAGATGTGATTCTGATGAACAAAGTCGACCTCGTCGATGACGTCACGCTCGAACAAGCGCATGAACGGATTAAAGCACTAAATCCGACCGTTCGGGTCATCGAGACGGTCCAGACGGTAGGGGACTATGACTTGACGGAAAATACGTTCCAGCTTTCACGAGTCGACGAGCAACTCCTCGGTCGACTGACAGCAGGGCACACGTCCGTCTCTTCACTACGGGCCGTGACGCTCACGACCGACGTCCCACTACGTCGGGAACGTGTCACGCAATACGTACGCGAGGTGCTCATGCACTATGAGGACGATGTCTATCGCTTGAAGGCGATTGTCCGTTTAGAAGGAGAAACATCAAAATTCGTCGTCCAAGCGACGAATCAACTGATGGGGGCGACGTTCGCCAACGAACCGAGCGACGACTCGCGTTCCGTCTTCGTCTGGATCGGGAAGAATCTCGATCGAGACGCGCTAGCGCGCGGATTACAAGCTTGTGAGGTGGATGCATGATGAAATTGATGTTGGTCGATGGGTTTAATCTCCTGTCGCGTTATTATTTTGCCACAGAGCGTCGTCGGGCGCTCGATCCCGATGTGACGTTGAAAGGACTGCTCCGTAAAGTTGACGGGTGGACGAACGACTTCACGCATATCGCCTTCTTTTGGGACGGACCACGCGAGACGACGCATCGTTACGCCCTGTTTTCGGACTACAAAGCGACTCGTACTGGCTTACCGGAACCGTTGTTCCACGATTACGTCAAGTTGCGGGCAGCGTTGAGCGAGCGCGGCATTTTACAGTCCGAGCTCGCCGGATATGAGGCCGACGATTTGATCGGGGCCGTCGCGACCGCGTTCCCGGGTGAATCGTATATGTATTCGTCAGACCGTGATTTGCATCAGCTGCTTTCCCCGAACGTGTTTCAAATCGTCCCGAAAAAAGGGGAAGAGATGATGATGAACCAGGACATATTCGAGACGACTTATGGAATACGGCCCGGACAGTTCGTCGATGTGAAAGCGCTCCAAGGTGATGCCTCGGACAATATTCCAGGCGTCCGCGGCATCGGACCAAAGACGGCGACGATTCTTGTCCAGTCATACGACACGGTCGAAGCGCTGTATGACATCTTGAGAAAAGAAGCACTCCAAGAGGCGCATCGGAAGTTTGCGAAGAAACTCGAGGGGCAAGAAGAAGTGGCGCTCTTGTCGAAACGTCTCTCGCTCATTGATATCCATGCACCGATCGAAACGGATTGGGAGGCGTATCGCTTTGGTTCACATTTATTTTGATGCGGCGACGAACCAAGAGGCGGGTGAGAACGGTCTTGGTGTCTGGGTCAAGACGACGGACGGCACCGTATCCACGTACATCACAAAACGAATCGGGCTGACGAGCGTTCAGGCCGAACTCGCCGCGCTCGCGTTCGCCCTCGAACAAGTGCATACGCTCACGGACGAATCGACGTTCATGTTCTATTCGGACGCCGAGACGGTCGTGCGGGCGCTCGAGCAGCGGTTCTTAAAAGACCAAGCGGTGCGTCCTTTGTTCGTCAAGGCGCTGACGCTGTATGACGAATTGCCAAACAAGTTCATCAAATGGATCCCGCGGGCAGAGAACCGGGCCCATGACGTGGCGAAACAGGCATTGTTGATCGGATGAGAGTCGGGCTTTGGCCCGACTTTTTGTCAATTGCAGGGGAATGATTTCTTTTTTGCAAAAGTTTCGCTAAAATGAAAGCGTAGTCAAAAAAAGAGGGGGAATTTTCATGGAATATCGGATCGAACGGGACACGATGGGGGAAATCAACGTTCCGGCTTCAGCCAAATGGGGAGCCCAAACACAGCGCAGTCTAGAGAACTTTAAAATCGGGACGGAAAAGATGCCGCTCGAGGTCGTGCATGCCTTCGCGATTTTGAAGAAAGGTGCCGCACTCGCCAACGCCGAGCTCGGTGTGTTGGAGCAAGCGAAAGCCGACGTCATCGCCGAAGTCGCCGATGAAATCGTCGCTGGGAAACATGACGCCGAGTTTCCACTCGTCGTCTGGCAAACGGGTTCAGGGACACAGTCGAACATGAACGTCAACGAAGTCATCGCCCATTTGGCGAATGATAAGTTGAAAGAGCGTGGTCAAACGTTCACGATTCATCCGAACGACGACGTCAACAAGTCGCAGAGCTCGAACGACACGTATCCGACGGCGATGCACATCGCCGCCATCCTCGCTGTTGAGGACCATGTGTTGCCGTCAATCGAGGCGCTCCACGCGACGCTCGCGAAGAAGGCCGAGTCATTCATGGACATCGTCAAGATCGGTCGGACGCACTTGCAAGACGCGACGCCGGTCACGCTCGGTCAAGAGATCAGTGGTTGGGTCCGGATGCTCGAGTTGTCGAAACAGATGATTGAGCGTACGCTCGAACCGTTGACAGAGCTCGCCCTCGGCGGGACGGCAGTCGGGACGGGGATCAATGCTCATCCACGGTTCGGAGAAGTCGTGGCCGAGAAGATCTCGCAAGAGACCGGAAAACGTTTCATCACGGCCGTCAACAAGTTCCATGCGCTCACGAGCCACGATCAGCTCGTGTTCACACACGGTGCCTTGAAAGCGCTCGCCATGGATGCGATGAAGATTGCCAACGACGTCCGTTGGCTCGCTTCTGGCCCGCGTGCCGGGATCGGTGAGATCTTGATTCCGGAGAACGAACCGGGCAGCTCGATCATGCCTGGTAAAGTCAACCCGACTCAGAGTGAGGCGTTGACGATGGTCGCGGCCCAAGTGCTCGGCAATGATGCGACGATTGGATTCGGGGCGAGCCAAGGAAACTTCGAGTTGAACGTGTTCAAACCGGTCATCATGTACAACTTCCTCCAAACGTGCCGCCTGTTGACGGACAGTCTTCATTCGTTCGACATTCATTGCGCCGTCGGCATCGAACCAGACTTGGACGTCATCGCGCACAACGTCGATCGTTCGCTCATGCTCGTGACAGCGCTCAACCCGCATATCGGCTACGAGAATGCGGCTAAAATCGCAAAACTAGCACATAAGAATGGGACGTCTTTAAAAGAAGCGGCGCTAGAGACAGGACTATTGACAGAAGAGCAGTTTGACGAATGGATTCGTCCAGAAGAGATGACATCTCCTAACCTAAAAGTTGGAAAATAAGAAAAGAGCGGTCGATGACCGCTCTTTTTCATGATGTAATGGGTCATAAGCACTATCTTACTGTCAAACAATGGGCGAGAAATAAGTAAATAGTTGTATTTTCGTGGATAAAGTCGCATAATCATAGACAGAAGAACATATCGGGGAGAACGAAACTGGGGGGGTCGGGAATGAAGCAGCAGCAACTCACAGATCGTATACATACTATTTTGACGCAAATCACGAGCGCGAGACAGATTCAAACATCAGAGATCGAGTTTTTATTAGATTGGATGAAGCAAGAAGTGAAGCGTCGCCGCTTGATGCACTTGCTTGAGATTTTCAGTCGTGTCGAGTCTGATGTTCGTGAATTGCCACCGGTCTTGACGCAAGCGGAGGCGATGGCTTTGATTGCCCCAGTGAAACGTTATATCCATACCGTCTTAGGCATCGAGCAGGAAGACGAGGATCTCGTCCTTGTGTTATCCAACAGTTTTTCGACGTATAGCCGGTATAAACCGCGCGTCGAAAAGCTCGGGGCGCGTCCTGTCTTCTTGCAGACGTTAGAAGAGGCCGTCGAATATGACTATGAAGATGTCCCGAAAGCCATCATCATGGACGTCGAGTTGTGGGCCCGCTTCCCGGAGCGGTCGATTCAATCGTTCGTCAGCAAGATGAAGAAGCTGTATGTCCCGCTCATCGTGATCGGCACGAATGAACATTATCGCCTCGCCGCTTATTCTTACGGCTTCGATGACTATTGGGAGGAATGGGTACCGATGGAAGAACGGCTCGTTCGTCTCGGACATCATATCGAGAAGGCTCGTCTCGTCTCGAACGCGCTCCTCGTCGATGAATTGACAGGCGCGTTCAACCGAAAATATTTGAAAGCGACGTTTAGCCGTTTCATGTCCCGACTTGAGCGTTCCGGTGAGAGCTTCACGCTCGCCCTGCTCGACATCGATCATTTCAAACAGTTGAACGATACGTTCGGTCATGCCTACGGGGACGAGGTGTTGCATCGCGTCGCCGAGGAAGTCCGTCTCGCCATCCGCTCGAGTGACGAATTGATTCGTTATGGCGGGGAAGAATTTCTCATCATCCTCAACGTGTCCGAGCGTCACGTCGTCGATGCGGTGCTTGAACGGGTCCGTAGGCGCATCGAGGAGATGACATTTACATATGAACATCACGTCACCGTATCGATCGGCTATACACGGGTCTGTCAGACCGGTATGACGCTTGGCGAGTGGTGTGCTTATGCCGATGAGGCGCTCTACAAGGCGAAGCGCGATGGACGCAATCGAATCATCCGCTACTCGTCAGCCGTCCGCGAGGAGAAACGGCTCGCTTACGTGACGATGAGTCCTGAGAAGTACGCTTTGCTCGCTGAGCGCTTACCGAAGCAGCATCGTCGCTACGAGGTCATCTATCGCCCATACGACCGTTACGCCTGTAACGATCATATGGAAATGTTTATTCTCGATGACTCGGGCACGAACGAGACGAGAGGGACCTTGTCAGCCGTCAAAGAGCAACGAGGCAAGTACAGCCACATCTTGGCTGTATCGAAACGAACCGCGATCGAGCTCGGGGCGCTGTATGACGACTTGGCCGAGCAGGACCATCAGGATACCATCACTGAAAAAATCGAGCAATGGCTCGAAAAATTACCCGATTAAAAAAGGGACGTCGACTCAGTCGATGTCCCTTTTGTCATATTGACGGAATGTGAAGCTATAGGCATGCCGTTCGTCGGCCGGATGAAACTGTTCGTTCGTCACGATAAGACCGTACGGAAGGGACGGATAAAACGTGTCCGCCTCGAACGTGCCATCGACCTCGGTGACGAAGAACCGGTCCGTTATCGAAAGCGTCTGCTCATAGAGCGTCGCGCCACCGATGATATAAAGGTCTGTCGTCTCGTCTTTAAGCGACTCGAGGTCGTGCCACACATCGACACCTTCAGCCGAGAAGGTACGGTCCGACGTGACGACGATATTGCGTCGGTTCGGCAGCGGCCGACCGATCGATTCAAACGTCTTTCGTCCCATGACGACCGTTTGACCCGTCGTGACAGCTTTGAACTGTTTCAAGTCATCGGGCAGGCGCCACAACAAGGCGTTATCTTTCCCGATTTCCCGATTGCTCCCGATGGCGACGACGTGGATAATCATACGCTCACTTCTCCTTTAATGTGTGGATGAGGGTCATAGCCGACGATCTCGAAGTCTTCAAACCGGAAGTCCTCGATGGATGATACGTCACGCAAAATGTTCAATGTCGGGAGCGGTCGTGTCTCACGCGTCAATTGCAGCTTCACTTGTTCGAGGTGATTATGGTAAATGTGGGCGTCGCCGAGCGTATGGACGAAGTCTCCGACTTCAAGCCCGGTCACATGGGCGACCATATGCGTGAGCAAAGCGTAAGACGCGATATTGAACGGGACACCGAGGAACGTGTCAGCGCTTCGTTGATAGAGCTGGCACGACAATTTTCCGTCCGCGACGTAAAACTGGAACATGAGATGGCACGGCGGCAACGCCATGTCTTCAAGTTGCCCTGGATTCCAGGCCGAGACGATGAGTCGGCGCGAGTCAGGGTTCGTTTTGATTTGCTCGATTACTTGCGCGAGCTGGTCGACAGTCGTGCCGTCTGGTTTCGGAAACGAGCGCCACTGCGCCCCGTAGACAGGACCGAGATTACCGTCCTCGTCGGCCCACTCGTTCCAAATACGAACCCCGTTGTCTTGAAGGTATTTGACGTTCGTGTCACCGGTGATGAACCAGAGCAGTTCATGGATGATGGAACGCGTATGTAATTTCTTCGTCGTGATCAGGGGGAACCCGTCCTGAAGGTTGAAACGCATCTGGTAGCCGAACACGCTCGTCGTCCCGGTCCCGGTGCGGTCTTCTTTGACGACCCCGTTCTCGAGGATATGGGTGCATAAATCATGGTATTGTTTCATGTGGGAAGTCCCCTTTCTCGTTCAAAAATTTACAAAAAGACGCACTCATTATAACACAATATATTGACGACATAACGTTTCGATTTCTACATACAGATTTTGCAAGCGATAATTATCTCGGATTTAACATGAAACCATATCGTAATGGGAGGTACTAATCTGTATGGAAAGATGTGGTCTCAGGTAGCTTCGTTATGTTTCGATTCGCATACAAATAAACGTCTCCAAAGATATCGACTTGATCACCTTGAACACGAAGTGCACAATCTTTGTTCGACAAATAGATTGGTAATTCTTCGGATAAGAGGGCGAGCTCTTGCTTGACGATGTGCATGTGATGTTCGAGATCGAAGTGGGAGAGCACCGAAAAATCGTTGAGGGCCACGCCCTGGAAAATCGTTGGGGTTGAAACCTCATAACCCATGAATGGCGAGCATAACCAAGACAAAGACATATTGATTGCGCCTGCACTAGCGCCTATGACGATGGCCTCGCTTTGTTGAATCGATTGGATTAGGTCATATTCATGTATGAACTGATTTTGCTTGACGGTGTCCCCACCTAACAAGAAGATCATCGAAGCTACTTTAAGAAGATGTTTTGCATTAGTTCGGTCCGTTTCATAATTGATTACGTGATAGTCGTTGAACAAGATGCCGGCTTCCTGTAACCACGATAGCTCGATAACACCATTTTCCGCAGTTGAGGCAGGGTCCGAGCTGATCATTACGAGGGACTGCCGATTTGTCACGTCTCGTGATAAGGCATCTGCCAAATGAGTTGGGAAAAAATCGTTGAACCATCCAAGATAGTAGCACGTCTTCATAGTGAGCCTCCTTCGTATGGAAGTTCTTTCAATAAATTGATTAGAATCAATCTCATTGTAACCGAATTGGTTGAAATTTTTTCCATAAATAATATGTGATTGTTTATAATGAAGAAGACAAACGAGTTCACCTTGTCATGTTGATTGATGTACGTTCAAAAGGAGGATTATCGTGAAGAAGCAATCATTAATTTTCTTATTATCCGTATGCTTACTGAGCCTTGGCCTAATCGGAAATCTTGTTTTTGAAACGATGGGCTTTTTCTTAAATCCAACCATTCAGGTGATCAGCATCCCAATCGCATCCACTGAAGGGTACTTCATCCATGGACTTATCGCCCTTGCCATTACTTTTCTTGGGTTATTTCTGCTTCCTTTCGCATTGAATCGTAACAAAGTAAAAATCACTTCCGTTTTTCTGTTGGCGGTCATTCTTATTCCTCAGCTTGTTTGATGAAAAACTCATTCCAGGAACCAGATGACTTTTCCATCTAGTTTTATTTTATTGAGACGGTGAATTCATTAGTAACTACTGCACGTCTTAAGAGGAGGGTTACGATGAAAGCAGTGATTTGTACCGCATATGGGCCACCTGACGTGTTACAGCTCCGAGAGGTCGACAAGCCTGTGCCAAAATCGGATGAGTTGTTGATCAAAGTTCACACCACTGCCGTCCATTCCGGCGACCGTCGATTACGGGCTCTTGATGTACCGGCTCTAGGTAAGCTCCCGATGCGAGTCATCGTCGGTTTCAAGGCGCCGCGCCAACCGATTCTTGGTGTCGTCTTGGCAGGGGAGATCGTCGAGACGGGTAGTCGCGTTGAAGACCTCAAGGTCGGTGACCGTGTCTATGCGCTGACCGGGATGCGGTTCGGCGGCTATGCCGAATATGCGTGTTTCAAAGCGAATAAATGTGTCGAACGCATGCCGACAAACGCTAGTTTTATCGAAGCGGCCAGCTTGCCGTTCGGAGGGACGACGACCCTTCATTTTTTGCGCAAAGTGAACATCGAACAAGCGAAGACCGTATTGATTTATGGGGCTGCCGGGGCAGTCGGTTCGATGGCCGTTCAAGTCGCGAAACATTACGGGGCTCACGTAACGGCAGTCTGTCGAGAGCGGAACTTCGAACTCGTCACAAGTCTCGGCGCGGACGTGGTGATTGACTACACCATAGACGGCTACGACGAGAAACTGACCACATACGACGCCGTGTTCGATGCGGCCGGGAAAATCGATAAGCGGTTGGCCCGGAAACATGTCGCCGAACACGGGAAATTCAGTTCTGTCGCCGGACAAGGACCTGCGAGTGAACGGAAAGAGGATTTGACTTTCCTGAACGATCTGTTTGAAGCCGGCCGAGTAAAGGCCGTCATCGATTCGGTTTATCCGCTCGAGGACATCGTCGCGGCACACCGTTACGTTGATGCCGGAGGAAAGGCTGGAAATGTGATTGTGACCGTGACACAAGCAAATTGATTCAAGTTAAGCGACGTGCGTTTCATCAATCGTCCCTGTTTTCGCCACGTGGCTTATGGGGTATACTTGTGAAAGACAAATAAAGGGAGGGATTCGATGCAATTACAAGGTAAGAATGTCCTGCAAATCGTCAGTGACGACTTTGAAGACTTAGAATTATGGTATCCGGTCCATCGGTTACGCGAGGAAGGCGCAAACGTCATCCTCGCCGGCGAAAAGGCGGATCACGCCTATATCGGTAAGTACGGCGTTCCAGCCAAATCGGACATCGCGTTCGATGACGTCGACATCTCATCATACGACGCTATCCTCGTCCCAGGTGGTTGGTCACCCGACTTGTTGCGCCGCTTTGATTCGGTGAAAGGGTTCGTCCGCTATATGCATGACGAGAAACGGCCGATCGGTCAAATTTGTCACGCTGGCTGGGTATTGATTTCAGCGAAGATTCTTGATGGTGTCAACGTCACGAGCACACCGGGTATTAAAGATGATATGGAAAACGCGGGTGCGATTTGGCACGATGAGCCGGTCGTCGTCGACGGTCATATCGTCTCGAGCCGCCGTCCGCCTGACCTGCCTGACTATATGCGGGAATTCATCAAGGTCATGGCCAAAAACTGAAAAATAGAATAAAGGGGTTAACGACAGTTGAGACTTAAATCGAATCCAGTTCTCCGTAAATCGATGGAGACAACAGCTTATAGCACCACGCCGATGACGAAAGCCGGTACGTGGTCGAAAGTGTTCACGTTACTCTTGCTCGTCACGGCAGCCGCCGGGACGACGTGGATGCTCGTGCCGACAATCGGGGAGGCATTGTTGTTCCCGCTCATGATCGGCTCGCTCATCCTCGGCTTGGTCTTGGCACTCGTCATCACGTTCAAACCGAGGACGGCACCTGTCGTCGCACCATTGTATGGTATCGTCGAAGGGGTGTTCGTCGGGTTGATCTCGTACTTCTTCGAAGCGATGCTTCCAGGCATCGTCGGCCGTGCCGTCTTGACGACGTTCATCGTCGCGTTCGCGATGTGGTTCGTCTACTCGACGGGACTCGTCAAAGTGACGCAAAAATTCCGCGCCGGTGTCACGGCCGCGATCTTTACGGTCATGTTGCTTTATCTTGTTCAAATCGGGATGAGTTTCTTCGGTTCAGGACTCCCGTTCATGACGGGCTCGTCACCGCTCGCCATCGGCGTGCAATTTGTGATTGTCATCATCGCCTCACTCGCGCTCGTGCTTGATTTCGACTATATCGCTCGTCAAGTCGAGAGTCGGGCTCCGAAAGAGCTCGAATGGGTCGCGGCGTTCGGGTTGATTGTAACGCTCATCTGGCTCTACATTGAAATTCTTGATTTACTGTATCGCCTCGCCATGCGCGACTGATCATCGGCCTTCGGGCCGGTGATTTTTTATGAAAGGAAAGGATGTGAAGCCGTCATCGAACCGATGATGGCGCTACTGTTATGAAAAAAGTGATTGTGATTGGATCAGGAATTGTCGGCATCTCGACCGCGTACCATCTAGCCGGGAAGGCCGACGTCACCGTTATCGACCGGAAAGAAAAGGGCCGTGCGACCGACGCGGCAGCAGGCATCGTCTGCCCGTGGATTGCCCAGCGCCGGAACAAGGCGTGGTACGCGCTCGCCAAAGGGGGCGCTCACTACTATGCGACCGTCGTCGACGATTTGAAACGAGAAGGCGAGACGGAGACCGGCTATAAACGCGTCGGGACACTTGCCTTGCACGAAGACAAAAAATTGAACGAGATGCAAGAACGGACGGCGCTGCGCCGGGAAGAAGCCCCGGAAATCGGCGACTTGACACGGATGACGGCGGAAGAAGCGAAAGCACTATTCCCGCCGCTCTCGGACGAATATGACGCCCTCCTTGTCGAAGGTGGGGCTCGTGTCGATGGAGAGAAATTGCGGGCGGCCCTCGAACGGGTCGCCGTGAAGCGCGGTGTGACCGTGATTGACGGTTCGGCCGTGCTCGTTGAAGCGGACGGCTATCATGTCGAATGTGACGGGGCCCGCTTTGAGGCGGATGAAATCGTGCTCGCCTGCGGAGCGTGGTTGCCCGAGTTGATGGAACCAATCGGTTATACGGCACGTGTCGCCGGGGAGAAGGCGCAAATCGTTCACGTACAGCTACCTGATACGGACGCGTCCGACTGGCCGGTCGTCATGCCGCCGCGGCGCCGCTATTTGCTCGGATTTGAAGAAGGACGAATCGTCATCGGCTCGACGCACGAGCGGGACAAGGCGTTCGACGCACGACCGACGGCGATCGGGATTCATGAAGTGCTTTCGAAAGGGCTAGAATCGGCCCCGGGACTCGCTGAGGCCGAACTGATTGAGACGCGTGTCGGCTTCCGCCCGGTCACCCCGAACTCGATCCCGATTCTCGGACGCGTACCGGGAGCGGAGCAGTTGCTCGTCGCCAACGGTCTCGGGTCATCCGGTTTGACGGTCGGCCCGTTCATCGGGAAAGTGCTCGCCGACCTTGTTCTGACGGGAGACTGCGAGCTCGATCTATCACTCTATCCAATCGAGGAATCGGTGTTTAGAACGAACAACAGTTAATCATAGGAAGGTGGAGTACGAATGCGATACGAATTTGATTTGATTGACGATGAACATGATCAATTTGAGCAGCTGGCGGATAATGTAGGCACGGTCATGGTGTTTGATGAGTCGTGGGAAAATGTCAGCCCGCAAAGCAAGGTGATGATCTCCTTAAGCCGAAATGCCATGATTGGCCTCGGTACGGAGTTGATTCGCATGGCACACCGCTTTGAAGTCGGTCGACACGTTCATGTTGAACCGATGATGGAAGGACTGGTTTGTCAACGCATGGGCGTTTTCATGACGCCTGAAAGCTCGGAACTGATTATCGCCTGTGGAGACGAATTGGACGTGGATTCGTACATTCCCCCTGAACTCCAAGAATAGCATTTCTTCTACTACGTTAACGGAATATAAAAAGTCGCCTATCCTTTTTTACACGCACATGAAGGGGAAGGCGACTTTTTAGTTATTTCCAGATGATGCCGTGAAGGAAAAATCGGAAATAGTCTTGCATCGATTCGGCCATCGGTGACGTCGACAGGCTAGGGTCGGACAAAATCGCCTGTTGCACGAGTTGAACGTAGCGTAAGTACGAATCGGTCGACAGCTCCGGGTCGATGGCCCCGCTCGTCTTCCCGTACTCAATCAATTGCCGGAATGCGGCGTAGCCTCGTCCTGCCAACTGTTGCCACGATGCGTCCGCTTGAATCATCGTCGTGATCGTCTCGTCGAACAGCCCGGCCGTCTCGATTTTACGAGACAAAATCTCAATCAGCAATTGATCAAACGGGACATGGTCAGCGATTTGTGACTCGATCCATCCCATCTGTTCCTCCGTCATTTCGGTCAAGACGGCGACAATCACTTGTTCTTTGGAGCCGAAGTAATTATAAATCGATACCGGTGAGACCGAGGCGGCGCGAGCGAGCTCACTCACCGTGAAACGAGACTTTTTCTCGTTCATTAGCCGAAAGGCAGCATCTAAGATTGCTCGTCGTTTCGTTTCAGTTCGTTTTGTGAATCCATCCATGATGACCCTCGCTTCTCTGATGTTTTGTAATCAATATACCATTTCCATTTCAAAAAATAACGTGATATACTAGTTTTGTAATCATATATATAATAAATTTCAAAACTAAGGAGTGAGAGCGGTGATTCAAATTAAAGGACTGACGAA
Source organism: Exiguobacterium sp. s28 (assembly GCF_018618135.1). NCBI lineage: Bacteria > Bacillati > Bacillota > Bacilli > Caryophanales > Exiguobacterium > Exiguobacterium sp. s28. Next base: position 16,026 of record NZ_JACSLL010000013.1, read on the forward strand.
GCGTTTCGATGCGTCACACGGTATCTTCGATGTGTCGTTCACGGTCGAGCCGGGAACCGTGTTCGGATTTATCGGACCGAACGGGGCGGGGAAATCGACGACGATTCGTCACTTGATGGGGTTGCTCCACGCTGAATCGGGTGTCGCCACCGTCATGGGACATGATTGCTGGAACGAGAGTGAGACGGTGAAGGCGCTTGTCGGCTATTTGCCTGGCGAGATCAATTATCCACAGGACATGACTGGGGAAGATGTCATCCGACTGACTCGGAAACTTCATGTGACGAGCGCGGAGCGCGAACGGAAGTTGCGTGACGTGTTCGCCTTCGATACGTCACTCAAAGTGCGCAAGATGTCGAAAGGAATGAAACAAAAACTTGCCATCGTCACCTGCTTCATGAAAGATGTGCCGGTTTATATTCTCGATGAACCGACGAGCGGGCTCGACCCGCTCATGCAGGAACGGCTCGTCGATTGGGTCATCGCTGAGAAAACAGCGGGCAAGGCGGTCTTGATGAGTTCCCACCACTTCCCGGAGATGGAGAAGACGTGTGACCGGGCCGCACTCATCCGTGATGGTCGGATGATCATCGAAGCGGAGATGACCGAGTTAAAACGGCATAGTCAGAAGACGTATCGGATCGAATTGAAGGACGAGGCGGCAGCAATGCGGTTGAGCGAAGAAATCGGTTCGCGTAACGGTGTGGTCGTCACCGTCACTTTATCGACGGTCGAAGAGTTGAACGACTTGATTCATCGACTCGCCCGTCACGAAGTCCAATCGTTGTCGAGCGGCACGGACGAACTCGAGCATCTGTTCATGCAATATTATGGGGAGGCGAAATAAATGGTTCTCATCTCGGCACTGTTTAAACAAAATCGTAGCTGGATTCTTGGGTACTCGCTCGGGACGAGCCTCTACTTGTTCTTTTTGGCGGCGGTGTTCCCATCCATCCAAGAGACGGGGCTGATTGAAGGAAAGTTGGATTCGTTGCCACCCGAGTTGCTAGAAGTGTTTAAAATCGACCCGAACTTGGCGATGGACAACGTCATCAATCTGCTCGCGGGCAATTACTATGGGCTCATCTTTTACGTATTGGCCATCCTGTTCGCGCTCACGTTCGCCTCACGGCTCATGGCTAAACCGGTCGATTCAGGTGAGGTCATGCTTTATTTGGCCGCACCGATTTCACGTGCCGGTTACGTGACGGCTAGTATGGTGTTGCTTGTGATCGCGAGTGGTATACTCGTCGGGTTGAACGGGCTCAGTCTGATGCTCGCCAACGTCCTATTTGATTTACAGATCGACATCGGCTTACTGTGGACGCTTCAGTTGAACGCAGGACTGATTCTAGTCGTCCTCGGTGCGCTCGCCTATGTGCTCGCAAGCCTGTTCGACGACAGCACACGGTCATATATGGTCACGGGTGGGATTTTCGCGCTCTTCTTGATGGCGAACGTCTTCTCGGGATTTAGTGACCAGCTCGACTGGTTGAATACGTTATCGATTTTCTCGTTGTTTGACGCCAATGCTCAAATCCAAGGGGAATCAGCGTTTCGTTCTTTCATCTGGTTGGGGGGACTTCTCATCGTCGCCATGCTGTTGTCTTATGGACGTTTTACCCGAAAAGATTTGACGATTTAGTTTTTCGAAATAGAATGACGGGTATGATACAATCAGCTCGAACAGATTGGAAAGGGGAATGATTGTATGCAACTCGCAACGTTACGCAACGGTGTCAAAATTCCAATGATCGGCTTTGGGGTATGGCAAGTCGACAACGAGACGGAGGCGCCACAGGCTGTCGCCGAGGCACTGAAAGTCGGATATCGCCATATCGATACGGCAGCCGTTTATAAGAATGAAGAAGGCGTCGCCAAAGGGATTCAAACATCAGGCGTCGCTCGTGAAGATATCTTTTTGACGTCGAAGATTTGGAACGAAGATATCCGCCAGCGCCGGACGAAAGAAGCGTTTGACGAATCACTCGCTCGACTCGATACGGACTATTTGGATCTCTGCCTCCTCCACTGGCCAGTCGACGGGTTCGTCGAGGCATGGAAAGATTTGATTGACCTCTATGAGGCCGGTAAAATCAAGGCAATCGGGGTGTCGAACTTCAAAGAACACCATCTCGAAACGTTGAAAGAAGCGGGTCTCATGACGCCCCTCATCAATCAAATCGAGTTGCACCCGCAACTGCCGCAACCGGATCTCGTCGAGTATTGCCAAGACGAGGGAATTCAAGTCGAGGCCTGGAGCCCGCTCATGCAAGGGAAGTTCCTCGACATCCCGACTTTCGCTGAGATCGCGGAGAAACACGGCAAGACGCCGGCGCAAGTCGTGCTTCGCTGGCATTTGGACACGGGGAATGTCGCGCTTCCGAAATCCGTCACACCGCACCGCATTCAAGAGAACTTCGAAGTGTTCGACTTTGCGCTCGATGCGGACGACTTGGCGAAAATCGACGCCGTGGCGACGCATGACCGCCTCGGTCCGGACCCGGATGAGATCGACTTCTAAACAATTGATGCTATTGTCCACGAACTCAGGTGGGCGATCCCGAATGCGGTGACACTGCCGTTTCTTTGACACGACTCCGGTTTAGGCCGGGGTCGTTTTATTATGTGTCCAGCGAGTTATTCAAGAGCTAGTCCAGATGTGTATGAGCGTTGGCACATGGGTATAGAAAACTATGCTAATAAAGGAGGTGTCAGGTCTTCTTCGGAGGATCCTACTTATGGACTTATCAAAATGGCCTTTAATCAACTGGCTGGCGTTTTTAGCGACAGTCGTCATCAACTACTTCGCGAGCGGTGAAAATGCGGCCGTGTCGGACCGAATCGATATTTACTTCAAACCGGCCGGCTACGCGTTCTCGATTTGGGGCGTGATTTATATCGCGCTCGCCGTCTGGCTCGTCTTGCAACTGAAGAAAGGGTCGGTTGCGAACCGGCAGGCGAATCGGATGAAAGCGGGCTTTCTCGTCTCGTGTATCTTGAACGGCCTCTGGTTGCTCACGTTCACGAACGAGTGGTTCATCGCTTCGCTCGTCGTCATGATCGCATTTCTCGCGACGCTCGCCTGGCTCTATTACATCGCCTTCCGGACGTCGACAAGTTGGCTCGACCGGTTCCCGTTCTCGATTTATATCGGCTGGGTGTCCGTCGCGACGATCGTCAACGTGTTCGTCGTCATGAACCGAGAAAATGTCACCACGTTGCTCGGGCTCGACGAACTGGCTTGGACGTCGCTCATGCTCATGGTCGGTGTTGTCCTCGCACTCGTCTTCATGTGGTGGCATCGTGACTTCATCTATCCGCTCGTCTTCGTCTGGGCCTACGTCGCCATCTTCGCACGAATCGACAATGCGACGCTTTATGTCGTCCTCGTCAGTGCCTTGATTTTGCTCACCCTCGGTTATGTCGGCTTGATCATTTGGAAAAAACCACGGGCATTCTTGCATCACTCACGAAAAACGGTTGAATAAGGTCGAAAGCAGAAGCGGTAGCTCAATAGACTACCGCTTTTTTGCGAATTTATTTGAGTTCTTATGAACCTATATATCAATATATTTTATGGATAATTATTCTTTATGCATTATAACATGTTTTCAAAAATTGCTTGATAACGCTAATGAATCCGCTTACATCGATATAGTGGTGGACGTGAATTATGCAGAATGGTATACAAGACCCTTGATTTATCAGAATATTTAGAACAAAATAAAATTTATGAAACAAGATCGAGAGAGAGGGGTTGATTCGATGAAGCGAACAGGCTTGTACGATTCACGATTCGAAAAAGACGCATGTGGCATTGGGCTATATGTCAACCTAAACGGAGAGAAGAAACACGACATTGTCAGTAAATCATTATCGATGCTCTGTAAGCTGGAACACCGGGGCGGGCAAGGCGTCATCGATGCCGGAGACGGCGCGGGGATCATGACCGAGCTACCGCACGAACTGTTCCTCGAGACGATGAATTTGCCGACACCAGGTCGCTACGCGGTCGGGATGGTCTTTTTCCAACCTGACGAATCACGGCTGCAAGAAAAGCAACGGCAGATGGAAGCGATTGCCGATGAGTTTGACTATGCGACCATCGCCTGGCGTGAGGTCCCGGTCGATAGTTTGGCCATTGGGGAACACGCCCGGGTGACACAGCCGACGATTTATCAATGGTTCGTTTCTTGCCCATTCGCAGACTACGACTCGAACGAGCGGACACTCTACCAACTCAGACGAACGATTGAGAAGACCGAAGACTTGAATCTATACATGCCGAGTTTATCGACGAAGACGATCGTCTATAAAGGGATGCTGACGCCTGAACAGATTGAGCGATTTTATCTCGATTTGCAGGCGCCGGCCTATAAGAGCACGTTCGGTATCGTCCATTCTCGCTTCTCGACGAACACGTTCCCATCATGGGAGCGGGCCCATCCGAACCGCATGATTGTGCACAACGGAGAAATTAACACACTCCGCGGCAATATCGACGCGATGCGAGCGCGCGAAGGCGTGACATCGACCGATTTGTTCGAGGACGTGAATCAGCTGTTCCCAGTCCTTCAAGAGACGGGCAGCGATTCGTCGATGCTCGATAACGCCTTCGAGTTCTTCACACGGACCGGACGTTCCATCGCTCATACGGCGATGATGCTCATCCCTGAGCCGTTCGCAGAAGTGAAAATAGATCCGTTCAAAAAAGACTTCTACCAATATCATTCATCGATCATGGAGCCTTGGGATGGACCGACTGGTGTCGTCTTCACGGACGGCCGTCAAATCGGCGCCATCTTGGATCGGAACGGACTACGGCCGATGCGTTACATCGAGACGCTTGATGGCGAACTCATCTTGTCGTCTGAGAGCGGCGTCATTCCCGTACAAGCCGAGAACGTGAAGTCGAAACAGCGACTTCGTCCAGGCCAGCTCCTATTGATCGACTTAGAGTCGAAACGCCTCATCCCTGACGCGGAAATCAAACAGACGATCGCGCGAGCCGAGCCGTACGGTAAATGGTTGAAGCAGATGACTAAGCTTGAAGAGTCTCCGGTCGAAGAGCCGTTCGTCGCCGAACTGCACCGGAAACAGCGGGCGTTCGGTTACACGAAAGAAGATATCGAACAATATCTCGTCCCACTCATCCTTGAGAAGAAAGACCCGATTGGTTCGATGGGTCATGACCAACCGGTCGCGGTCTTGTCTGAACGGCCACGCTCATTGTTCCATTACTTCAAACAGCACTTCGCCCAAGTCACGAATCCGCCAATCGATGCATTGCGTGAGAAGATCGTCACGGCCACGTTCACGTGGCTCGGACCACTCGCGAACCCGGTCCACACCGGTCGCGGTCATGCGCGTCGCGTCTGGCTCAAACATCCGTTCCTTGATGCGGCCGCGGTCGAACAAGTGAACGAGACGCTTCGCGTCGAACGGGTCGAGACGACATACGAACACGACCTCGAGGCTGCCCTTGAGACGTTGTTCGAACGTGTCGAAGGGCTCGTCCGCGATGGGGCTGAAGTCATCATCTTGTCAGACCGAAGCATGAACGAAAACCTGCTGGCGATGCCGTCGCTCCTCGTCTTGAGCGCCGTCCACCAACATTTGATTCGCGTCAATCTTCGCGCGTCGTGCAGTCTCGTCGCTGAGAGTGGCGAAGTGCGTGAAGTGCACCAAGCGGCCGCCTTGATTGGGTACGGCGCTGACGCCGTCTATCCGTATCTCGCCTATGCGACGATTGCCGAGGCGGTCGAGGCCGGTCAACTGCCATACTCGTTCACAGAAGCCGTTCGCCGCTATCAGACGGCATCGGTCGATGGCATCGTCAAGATTATGTCGAAGATGGGGATCTCGACCGTACAAAGTTACCGTGGGGCCCAAATCTTTGAGGCGGTCGGGATTGACCGTGCCTTGATCGAACGCCATTTCCGCGGGACGACATCACAGTTGTCCGGTGTCGGTTTCACTGAACTCGAAGAAGAGTCGCGCCGCCAGCATGAAGCTGCCTACGAGCGGGAACGACCGCTCGAGGCCGGAGCCGATTTCCAGTGGCGCGCTGATGGGGAAGAGCACGCCTTTAACCCGAAGACGATTCATTTGCTCCAGCGGGCCTGCCGCGAGAACGAGCGTCGGTATTATGACGCTTACGTCAAACTCCACGAGTCGTCAGGCCAATTCTTACGTCAATTGTTCGCGTTCAAACAACAAGATGCGATTTCGATTGATGAAGTCGAGTCGGTCACTTCGATCGTCAGCCGCTTCAAGACGGGAGCAATGTCGTTCGGATCCTTGTCGAAAGAGGCGCACGAGACGCTCGCCATCGCCATGAACCAAATCGGCGGCAAGAGTAACTCAGGGGAAGGCGGGGAGGACCGGAATCGGTTCACACCTGATGAGGACGGCAGTGAACGCGTCAGTCGCATCAAGCAAGTCGCAAGTGGTCGTTTCGGTGTGACGGCCGAATATTTGTATCACGCCGATGAGATTCAAATCAAGATGGCGCAAGGTGCGAAGCCAGGTGAGGGTGGACAATTGCCAGGGAACAAAGTATATCCATGGGTCGCCGAAGTGCGCGGCTCGGTCCCAGGTGTCGGACTCATCTCGCCACCGCCGCACCACGACATCTATTCGATTGAAGATTTGGCGCAACTGATTTTCGACTTGAAGCACGTCAACCCGAACGCGAAAATCAGCGTCAAACTCGTCTCGAAGTCAGGCGTCGGGACGATCGCGGCCGGTGTCGCCAAAGCGAACGCCGACACGATTGTCATCAGTGGCTATGACGGAGGAACCGGGGCGTCACCACGGACATCAATCAAGCATACGGGACTCCCGTGGGAGCTCGGTCTGCTCGAGACGCATCAGACGCTCGCGTTGAACGGACTCCGGGGCCGCGTCACGCTCGAGACCGACGGTAAGCTCATGACCGGGCGTGATATCGTCCTCGCCGCCATCTTCGGCGCCGAAGAATACGCGTTCGCGACGGCGCCGCTCGTCGTGCTCGGTTGTATCATGATGCGGGCGTGTCACCTCGACACGTGTCCGGTCGGTGTCGCCACACAAGACCCGGCCTTGCGCGCAAAGTTCATGGGCAAACCCGAACACGTCGTCAACTTGATGACGTTCCTCGCCGAAGACGTGCGAGAGATTTTAGCCTCGCTCGGTGCGAAATCGCTCCGTGACGTCATCGGCCGGACCGACTTGTTAGAGGAAAGCGTCTGGAAACAAGAACATCCGAAAGCGAGAACACTTGATTTGGCACCGATGCTATCGATTCCGACAGCGTTGCCGGAAAAAGAAGAGCTGCCGCATCCGGCCTATCAGTCGTATGACCACCGAAAATTGATCCCGGCCGTATCACGCTCGATCAAGTCGCTCCAACCGACGTTCTTCGTCGGCCGCGTCCGCAACACGGACCGCGCCGTCGGGACGATGCTCGGGCATGAAGTGACGAAAGTGCATGGCAACGTCGGTCTCGCCGAGGATACGATTTCACTTCGCCTCAGCGGATCGGCCGGCCAAAGTTTAGGGGCGTTCCTGCCGAGCGGGATCACGATCTCGGTCATCGGTGACGCGAACGATTACGTCGGGAAAGGCTTGAGTGGTGGAAAACTCGCCGTCATCGCCGAGAAACATGCCCCGTTTGAAGAGAGCGAACAAGTCATCGCTGGGAACGTCTGTCTCTACGGCGCGACGTCTGGGATGGCGTTCTTCAACGGTCATGTCGGAGAACGATTTGCCGTCCGTAACTCGGGTGCGGTCGCTGTGACAGAAGGCGTCGGCGATCACGGCTGTGAGTACATGACTGGTGGGACGGTCGTCGTCCTCGGTACGGTCGGTCGTAACTTTGGGGCCGGGATGTCGGGCGGAGTCGCCTATCTTTACGGGGACCAGGCGTACGAACAACTTGTCAACGAAGAGCTCGTCTCGATTGATCGAGAGTTGACCGATGAAGATGCCGAACAGATTTACGCGTTGCTCGAGATGCACCAGTTCCATACGGACAGTGTGAAAGCGAGAGCCGTACTTGAGGCGTTTGAGCAAGAACGAAAATGCTTCGTCAAAGTCGTACCGCGTGTTTATGCGAACGTACTTGACGTCATGCGTCACATCGAGGCGACGCGTCCGGAATTGAGTGACGCCGACCGCGCCCTCGAACTATTCCGCGTCGTGACTGAAGGAGGGGGAGCATGAGACATAAATTTATCGATATCCCACGGGAGACATTGCCAGAACGTTCCGTCCTTGAACGGATTCATGATTACAGTGAATACGCTTCACGGATGGAAGACGGACCGATCGTCAAACAAGCCGAGCGTTGCATGGATTGCGGCACCCCGTTCTGTCACGTCGGGGACATGATCGGTCAAGAGACGATTGGTTGTCCAATCCACAACTTGATTCCCGAATGGAATAAGCTCGTCTCGGATCAAGATTGGTATCGGGCCTACGAACGATTGATGGAGACAAACAACTTCCCAGAGTTTACGGGGCGTGTCTGTCCGGCCCCGTGTGAAGGGTCGTGTACGCTCGGCATCAGCGAGGATCCGGTCGCGATCAAATCGATCGAACGGACGATCATCGACCGCGCGTTCGAGGAAGGTTGGGTCAAGCCACGCCATGTCAAGAAACGGACCGGACACCGTGTTGCCATCATCGGCAGCGGGCCGGCCGGACTCGCGGCGGCCGATCAATTGAACCAGCTCGGCCATGCGGTCACAATTTATGAAAAAGCGGATGAGGCGGGCGGCCTATTGTTCTATGGCATCCCGAACATGAAGCTGGAGAAGGACGTCGTCCGTCGTCGCGTACGGCTACTCGAGGCAGAAGGGATTCGCTTCAAGACGGGCGTCAACGTGGGAACCGATGTGACGATCGAGTCACTCCGTCACACGTACGATGCTGTCATTCTCGCGACAGGGGCTCAAAAACAACGGACGCTCGGCATCGATGGGGATGATGCCACAGGTGTCGAGCCGGCGATGGATTATTTGACGGAATCGACGCGGGTGCTCGGCGGGAAATCGCTCGACGCTCGATACGACGCGAACGGGAAAGACGTCATCGTTATCGGTGGCGGGGACACGGGAGCGGACTGCGTGGCGACGGCGATTCGTCAAGGCGCCAAGTCGGTGACGCAGTTCGGGAAACACCCGGAGAAAGGCATGTTCCGGGCGCCGGAGCGGCCATGGCCGCTTCAACCGGACACGTTGTCGACTGATTACGCTTATGCGGAAGCGATTGAACATTTCGACCACGACCCGCGCACGTATTTGATTCGTTCGAACCGGGTTATCAAAGATGGAGACCGTGTCGTCGGGATTGAGACGGAACGGATGGAGAAAATCATCAAACCCGACGGACAGGGGACGTTCTTTGTCGTCGACGGGTCGGTCGAGACGTATCCAGCCGATCTCGTCCTTGTCGCCATCGGGTTCGAACGACCGGAGCGAGAGCTCCGGAAAGTCGGCATCGAGGCGAACCATGACTACACGTCGAACGTCGAGGGTGTGTTTGTCGCAGGGGATGCGAGACGGGGACAAAGTTTGATCGTTTGGGCGATCCGGGAAGGCCGCGAAGTCGCGGATACCGTCGACGGATACTTGAACACTTGTCAACAACAGCTAAAAACTTCATCATAAAAAGGAGCGACGCGATGTCGCTCCTTTTTTACATGGATATTTAGGAGGAGTTAGCAATGATTATCGAAATCCTCATGTATACCGGGATTTGGTTCTTACTCGTGCTCGTCTTGCTCGGCACGATTTACGCGCGGCGCAATCGGAAGTGATTACAATACCATGGCGGCAATCAAACCGAAGATGATGAGCGGGATATTGTAGTGAAGGAACGTCGGCCACACCGTCTCACGCAAGTGGTCGTGTTGACCGTCGGCGTTCAAGCCACTCGTCGGGCCGAGTGTCGAGTCACTCGCTGGGCTACCGGCGTCACCGAGCGCACCGGCCGTCCCGATGATGGCGATTGTCGCCTCGACCGAGAAACCGTACTGGATGCAAAGCGGGACGAAGATGGCCGCGATGATTGGAATCGTCGAGAAACTCGAACCGATTCCTAACGTGATCACGAGTCCGACGAGGAGCATGACGAGCGCGGCGACAAATTGTGAGTCGCCCATGATGCCGCTTGCGCCACTGACGAGCGGATCGATGGCACCGGTCGCACGGATGACGGCGGCAAAACCGCTCGCTGCGATCATGACGAAGCCGATGAAAGCCATCATGCGCATCCCGCTCGTGAAGATGTCGTCTGCCTCTGACCAAGGGATGAGGCGAAGCAGCGTCAACAGGATGAGTCCTGAGACGGCCGATGCAATCATCGATTCGGTCTGAAGTTGAACGACGAGCACGACGAGGACGACGGCAGCTGTGAGCCAGATTTTGAGCGGGCTCAACGTCCGAATCTCGTAATCAGTAGGCCCGAGTTGAATCGTATCGTACGTCCGCGGCTTCCGGTAGTGGAAGAAGGCGGTGACGAGACCGACGAGCATCCCGAGGGCTGGGATGGCCATGATGCTGACAATATTGACATCACCGACGGCCATGCCGTTCGTTTCCACGTTTGGTAGCAAAATCTCATTCAAGTAAATGCCGCCGAATCCGACCGGAAGTAACATATACGGCGTGACGAGACCGAACGTGAGGATCGTCGCCACGAGCCGGCGGTCGAGCTTCAACTCGTTAAAGAGCACGAGGAGCGGCGGGATGACGATCGGGATGAACGCGATGTGAATCGGTAATGCGTTCTGCGAACTGATTGCTAGTAATAAGAGGAACGATAGCAACAACGCCTTGACGCGCGCCACGCTCTTACCGGTGACGTCGCGGCCTGACATGCCAATCAACTTTTCAGCCAGGACGTCTGGGAGCCCTGTTTTTGACAAACCGACGGCGAACGCGCCGAGTAGCGCATAACTGAGGGCGATGGTAGCCCCTCCGCCAAGACCGTCGCTGAAGGCGGTCAACGTCTCATTGAACCCGAGACCTCCGACGAGACCACCGACGACGGCGGCGAGGATGAGCGACAAGACGATGTGAACTCGACTGATCGCGAGAGCGAATAATACGATAACAGCTAATAAGACAGCATTCATCAATTCCAACACCTTTCTTTCAAAACTCTTTCTCTTGTTATCACTTTAATATGATAAAGACTTTTGAAATTTAACATACGTTTTTCGGGTTGTCAAATCGATTGTTCAAAAAAAGCGATAACTCCGAAAAGTTATCGCTCGTTCATGATCATTCAACGTTATGGTACACCTGGCGCACGTCTTCAAGATCTTCGAGGACGTCGAGCAGTTTTTCGAACTGTTCTTTCGACTCGTCGTCGAGGGCGATCTCGTTTTGTGGCAACATCGTCAACTCGGCGACTTCAAACGTCTCGATGCCTGCAGCTTTGAAAGCAGTCTGGACGGCATGGAACGCTTCTGGTTCCGCATAAACGATAATCGTCTCATCTTCTTCGATGACATCGCGAACGTCGAGGTCGTGCTCCATCATGAGTTCGAGTACGTCGTCAGCAGACATGCCGCTGACACCGATGACGGCCGTCGCGTCGAACATGTAAGCGACCGATCCGCTGACACCCATGTTGCCGCCGTTTTTGCCGAAAGCGGCGCGGACTTCAGACGCCGTCCGGTTGACGTTGTTCGTGAGCGTGTCGACGATGAGCATCGAGCCGTTCGGTCCGAACCCTTCATAGCGGAGTTCATCGAAGTTCTCTTCGTCGCCGCCTTTCGCCTTGTCGATGGCGCGGTCGATGATGGCGCGTGGGACGTTGTACGTCTTCGCCCGTTCAACGACGAACTTGAGCGCTTGGTTTGATTCTGGATCTGGTTCCCCTTGGCGGGCGGCTACGTAGATTTCACGGCCGAACTTCGCATAAATGCGACTCGTATTGGCGTCTTTTGAAGCCTTTTTCTCTTTAATGTTGTTCCATTTACGACCCATTACATGTCATCTCTCTTTCCATTGTTCGATTGATTCATCCTCGATTATATAAGAAGACGTGGATGTTGACGAGTAAAAATCATCCCTCGCTCTTATCCATCTTCTCGACGATCTCCGTCAACGTCTTCAGGCTGTCGATCAATCGATCCGTCTCTTCCTCGTCTAAAAAAGCGAGGCGGTCCTCGAACAAGCGTCGAAACGAGTCGCGACGCTCGCGAAGAACGAGCTCACCTTTGTCGGTCAACTGGTTCCAGATGACACGGCGGTCACGCTCGTCCGGCACGCGGGTGATGTAGCCCTCATCGACGAGCTTCGTGATGAGCGGCGTCACGTTCGGCGGGGCGATCGATAGCGTCTCGCTGATGTGTCCGTTCGTCACGGCGCCTTCATCCTCAATCAACATGAGGAGATGAAAGTGGGAAAAGTTCAAGTTTGGGATTTGCGGGAGGTCGGAACGGCGTAACAACTTCCTGCGGATTAATGGGATCAGTTTTACGAACTGATCGGCTGCGTCTTGTCTCGGCATAGTCATGTCACTTCCTAATTAGGTTCTTTCTTCATTATACACGACCGAGGGCGGGGTGGACGACCAATCCTTGTTGCGTGACAAATTGCACAGCACATCAGACAAACGGGCGTCACAATATATGTAAGCGTTTACATTTGTAAGACTTCATTTTTTCATGAAAACGCATACGATTTTACTGAGCGTCCTATCAAAAAGCAAGACCTATCCTCATTCTTCAAAAAAATATTGTGAAAGAGTTCACATTGTTGTCACGCACAAATTGTCGGAAACGTTGTATTCTATGAATGTGAAGGAAAGCACAAACTCTTATCAAACCACTGATCGCCCCGTGCTCTCCATCAAGTCAGCAGTATAAGCTCTCATTCATGAGGAGGAACCCAACATGGCAGTTAAAGAGAAAGCAGTAGTGGAAACATCAGCAGAACAGATGGTCGACACGCTCGTCACACGAGCACATACAGCGCTCGACACGTTAATGACGTTTGATCAAGAGAAAATCGATGCGATCGTTCAAGCGATGGCGCTAGCCGGTCTCGAACAACACGTCGCACTCGCGAAACATGCATATGAAGAAACTGGTCGCGGTGTGTTTGAAGATAAGATGATCAAAAACATCTTTGCGACAGAATATATTTATAACTCACTCCGTGGTGAGAAGACGGTCGGCGTCATCGAAGACGATGAGCAAAACGGCATCACGTACATCGCGGAACCAGTCGGTGTCGTCGCCGGGGTCACACCGGTCACGAACCCGACATCAACGACGATGTTCAAAGCAATCATCGCCATCAAAACACGTAACCCGATCATCTTCGGCTTCCACCCGTCGGCACAACAGTGTTCAAGTGAAGCGGCCCGCATCCTTCGTGACGCAGCCATCGAAGCCGGCGCACCGGAACATTTGATCCAATGGGTTGAAAAACCGTCACTCGATGCGACGAAAGCACTTATGAACCACCCAGGAGTCGCCATGGTCCTCGCAACAGGCGGTGCGGCGATGGTCAAATCAGCCTATTCGACTGGTAAACCGGCCCTCGGTGTCGGTCCTGGTAACGTTCCAGCCTACATCGACAAGACAGCAAAAGTAAAACGTGCCATCTCGGACGTCATCTTGTCGAAAACGTTCGATAACGGGATGATTTGTGCATCTGAACAAGCGATCATCGTCGACCAAGAAGTTTACGAAGAAGTGAAAGCCGAAATGACGGCGCTCGGTTGCTACTTCTGCTCACCAGAAGAGAAAGCAAAACTCGAGACACTCGTCATTAAAACAGACTCTTGTGCGGTAAACCCTGAAATCGTCGGGAAGCCTGCAGCCTGGATCGCCGAGAAAGCTGGACTTAGCGTTCCGGCCGATACGAAAATCTTGATTGCCGAACTCGAGACGGTCGGCGCGACAGAATTGCTCTCACACGAGAAACTTAGCCCAGTACTCGGAGCCTACAAAGTCCAATCGCGTGAAGAAGGTTTCGCCATCGCAGAGAAGATGCTTGAAATCGGTGGTCTCGGTCATACGGCAGCCATCCACTCGACAGACGACGACGCCATCCTCGCATTCGGACTCCGGATGAAAGCTTGCCGCATCATCGTCAACTCGCCAACGGCACACGGCGGGATCGGTGACCTCTATAACGAAATGACACCATCACTCACACTCGGTTGTGGGTCGTACGGTAAAAACTCCGTCTCTGAGAACGTGACGGCGAAACATCTACTCAACGTGAAAAAGGTGGCGAGACGTCGCGTGAATATGCAATGGTTTAAAGTCCCTGAAAAGATTTACTTTGAGAAAAACTCGGTTCAATACCTTCAATCGCTCACATCGAAAAAACGGGCGATGATTGTTACAGATGAAATGATGGTCAAACTTGGATTTGCCGATAAAGTCGTCAAAAACTTGCCGGCTGGTGTCGAGTACCGCATCTTCGACCAAGTCGAGCCAGACCCATCGGTCGAGACGGTCATGCGTGGTGCCGAAGCAATGCGTCACTTCCAACCAGACATGATTATCGCACTCGGTGGTGGATCACCGATGGATGCCGCGAAAGGCATGTGGCTCTTCTACGAACGCCCAGAAGAGAAGTTCTCGAACCTTCGCCAAAAATTCATGGATATCCGCAAGCGGACGTACAAGTTCCCGACACTCGGCAACAAGTCGATGTTCGTCGCCATCCCGACAACATCAGGTACGGGTTCTGAAGTGACACCGTTCACGGTCATCACAGATAAGAAACGCAACGTCAAATACCCGATTGCTGATTATGCAATCACACCGGACGTCGCCATCGTCGACCCTGAGTTCGTCATGACGGTCCCAGCTTCAATCACGGCTGATACAGGTATGGACGTGTTGACACACGCCATCGAAGCGTACGTTTCGGTCATGGCAAACGACTATACGGATGGACTCGCGCTTCGTTCGATGAAGATGATCTTCGATTACCTCCCGAAAGCGTATGAGAACGGCAGTGACGCCGAAGCGCGTCAGAAAGTCCACAACGCATCGACAATGGCTGGTATGGCGTTCGCGAACGCGTTCCTCGGTATCAACCACTCGATTGCACACAAAATCGGTGGCGAGTTCCATGTCCCACACGGACGGACGAACGCGATCCTCATGCCGCACGTCATCCGCTATAACGCGACACGCCCATCGAAACTCGCGGCGTTCCCGAAATATGAGTCATTCATCGCCGACGAGCGTTACGCTGAAATCGCGCGCTACCTCGGACTTCCAGCTAGCACGACGGAAGAAGGCGTCGAGTCGCTCATCCAAGCGATCATCGAGCTCGGTCAGCGCTTGAACATCAAGCTCTCGTTCAAAGCCCAAGGCATCAAGAAAGCGGACCTCGACGCGAAAGTCGACAAGATGGCAGTCGACGCGTTCGAAGACCAATGTACGACGGCCAACCCGAAAATGCCGCTCGTCGAAGAATTGAAAGAGATCATGTACGCTGCATACGAAGGCGTATAATCAACGGAAGGCGGCCACTCAAACGAGTGGCCGCCTTTTTCATGCAATGAGGGAGAGTCCAATGAATAAGAGGATAACGGATAATGCGATGGCGTTGAACCAGACGACAAACTTGATGGCCATCTCAGCCCATTTCTTTTCGTGTAAGCCGAAATCAATCAAAATCCCATAATGGTTTAAACAGATGCATTTAAAACGATATAAGTTCCATCGCTCGCAGTACAAGAAGCAGATAAAAAACCGTTGGAATAAACGTAATCAACAAACCAATCCATTTCGTCCGCTCTCTAAATTGTAATAAGAAACCGATTGTCCATAATACGAACCACAACATAAAGTACCATCGATAATGTGGGGTATCCGTTTCCGCAAAAACGGCTCGGCCAATCGTCAACCCAACCGAATTTAACAAGACGAACAAACCAGATAGGAGATTCCAACTATGTCTTACTATTTTCTCTAGCATTCTTGTATTCCTCTCCTTGATTGAAATTGAAGTTCCAGTAAACGATTACTACGTGACGTAAATTAGACGCACAATCATAACCAGACCTTTCGACAAATGGAATAATTATCCTTTCGTATAATCATATTTGTTACGAGAGATTCATCTCTTTAACAGTTTGCTCCAAAACGTCGAAACATCAGACGAACTCGACCTTTTGTTTTGCTCGATACACGACATCATGTCCGGTATGATGAAAGGGGAGGCGATATAATGGAACGACAACTGAACGTGACAACGAATTATGGACAATTGGCTGGCACATGGCTGACCCACGAACAACCCCGGAAGACGGTCGTCCTGCTCAGCGGGAGCGGACCGAGCGACCGGGACGGGAACGTCGGGCCAGTCCAGTTCAATACGTATAAAAAATTGGCGGAGGCGCTGTTCGAGATGGGTGTCAACGTCTACCGCTATGACAAGCAAGGCATCGGTGCATCGGACGGCGACTTCAATAAAGTCGGGCTGCATGACTTGGTGACCGACGCGATCGATGTCGTCAACGCGATTAAGCGTGAGCCAGACGTCCACGAAGTCTATGTGCTCGGTCATAGCGAAGGGGCCGTCATCGCGCCGGCAGTCCAGCTCGATACGAATGCGGCCGGATTGATTCTTCTCGCCGGTTTTAACGACTCGTCGAAGAAGATGTTTCTCCACCAGGCCGATGCGTTAGCGAAAGAAATCGCTTCGGTCAAAGGGCTGAAGGGGATGTTTTACCGGTTGACCGGTGTGCCGAAAAAAGTTCGCCAACGTCAAGACGATTTGCTCGAACGGTCACTGCGGACGAACGTCGCCGCGTTCAAATACCGCGGGCAAGTCGTCAACGCCAAATGGATTCGCGAGCATGCATCCTATGACGTCCGGGAGCGGCTCGAACATGTGCGTGTTCCCGTGCTCGCTATCACCGGCGACCGTGACGTCCAAGTCCCACCGGAGCACGTCCATTCGATTCGGACGAAAGGGGACGTCGACAGCCAAATCATTCACGACATGAACCACTTGCTCGTCGAGCGGACGAGTCCGCACTCACTCCTCACGCTCCATAAGGAATACCGGGACGCCATCGAGGCACCGCTCCATCCCGAACTCATCCATCAATTGAACGATTGGTTGATGAAACGATAACGAACCACCAAAAACGGTCACTAAGTGACCGTTTTTTATGTTATAATTGTGACAATCCAAAAAATAATGAATGATTTTGAATGTTTATGATTGTTTTTTAAATGAAAACGCTTTATATTAGAGCTACGGAGGGAATACGATGTTAACGAAACAACGACATCAACTGATTTTGCAACGTCTGTCGGAGCAAAAGATCGTCAAATTGAAAGAATTGGTCGAGTTGACGGCATCGTCGGAGTCGACGATTCGCCGGGATTTGACCGACCTTGAAGCCGAAGGTTATCTCGAACGGGTTCATGGCGGTGCAACGCTCGTGGCCCGCTACGAAGAAGAGCCGACGTTCGAAGAGAAACGAGATCAACACGTCGATGAGAAAGTCGCGATCGCACGGAAGGCCGCGACATTCATCGAAGATGGGATGTCCGTCTATCTCGATGCCGGGACGACGACGCAAGCGATGGTTCCTTTCTTAAACGGAAAAGACGTCATCGTCGTGACGAACAGTTTACCGATCGCCAACGACTTGTTCGATCTCGATATTAAAACGTTCGTGATCGGCGGCGAGTTGAAACGGTCGACACAGGCACTCGTCGGCTATAACGCTCGCGAGAGCATGATGAACTATCGGGTCGACCTCGCATTTCTCGGAATTAACGGCGTAGACTTAGAAGCCGGGTACACGACCCCGGACCCGGAAGAGGCACTCGTCAAAAAGACAGCGATCGACTTGGCCCGTGAGGCGTATATCTTGGCGGACGATTCAAAATTCGGGAAACGTTCGTTCAGCCGTGTGGCATCACTCGATGCAGCCACACTCGTCACATTTGGTGACACGCCATACATCAGCTCGATCCAATCAATCACAAAGGTGGTGAACGCCCAATGATTTACACATTAACCCTCAATCCCTCAATCGATTACTACGTCACTCTCCCTGAAGTCGTCCTCGGAGAAGTCAACCGAATTCAAGAGACGACACAGCGTGCCGGCGGAAAAGGAATCAACGTCGCGTTCGTCTTACGCGAATACGATGTCGACACGGTCGCGTTAGGATTCGTCGGCGGTACGACTGGAGACTTCATCAAGAAGGCGTTGACGGACAAAGGCGTCCAAACCGATTTCGTCGAAGTCGACGGACAAACGCGGATCAACGTCAAGATCCGGGCGCAAGAAGAAACGGAATTGAACGCAAGTGGTCCCGTCATCTCGGACACGGAACTTGAACAGTTGACGCGTCAATTCGATCACGTCCAACCGGGCGACATCGTCGTGCTCGCTGGAAGCATCCCGGGCAACTTGCCGGATACGCTCTACCGGACGCTCGCCGAGACGGTCCGCGCGAACGGTGCCGAGTTCGTCGTCGATACGACGAAGGAAGCAATGCTCGAAGTGCTCGCACTCAAACCGCTCATGATCAAACCGAATCATCATGAACTCGGTGAGCTGTTCGATACAGACATTGAGACGTTCGAGCAGGCGCTCCCATACGCGGAGCAGTTGGTCGAACGCGGTGCTCAAAACGTGATCGTCTCGTTCGCCGGTGATGGTGCCATGCTCGTCAACGCTTCAGGCGCTTATACGGCGAATACACCGAGCGGTAAACTTGTCAACTCGGTCGGCGCAGGCGATTCACTCGTCGCCGGATTCGTCGCCAACATTCTAGACCACGACGCAACCGAGGCGTTCCGCTATGCGGTCACGACCGGCAGCGCGTCTGCATATACGTTCGGGCTGTGCACAAAACAAGACGTGGACCGCTTGGTCGGCGAAGTCAGCGTCACCCCACTATCTCGATTGGAGGAAACAACATGAACATCACGGATCTTCTTAAAAAAGACACGATTCAACTGAATCTCCGCAGCCGTTCGAAAGCCGAAGTCATCGAAGAACTCGTCGACGTGCTCGACCGCGCCGGCAAACTATCGGACCGCAACGGCTATCGCGACGCCATCCTCGCGCGTGAGGCACAAAGCACGACCGGACTCGGTGAAGGGATTGCCATCCCGCACGCGAAGACGAAAGCCGTCAAACAACCGGCCATCGCTTTCGGACGCTCGGAAGGCATCGATTACGAGGCACTCGACGGCCAAGACAGCCGCTTGTTCTTCATGATCGCGGCCGGAGAACACGCCAATAACGAACACTTGGAAACACTTTCGAAATTATCCGTCTTCCTTATGGACCCAGCTTTCCAAGAACGTCTCTATGCGGCCACGTCAGAAGATGACGTCATCCGGGCCATCGAAGAAAAAGAAGCAGCCGAGGCGGCTCCTGTCGCTTCGAAACCGGTTCAAGCCGATGCTCCTTACATCCTTGCCGTCACGGCGTGTCCAACAGGTATCGCCCACACGTACATGGCCGCCGACAGCTTGAAGCAAAAAGCAGACGCGATGGGCGTCGACATCAAAGTCGAGACGAACGGATCGACTGGCGTCAAAAACGAATTGACAGCAGCCGATATCGCGAAAGCGACTGCCATCATCGTCGCAGCCGACAAAGCCGTCGAAATGGACCGTTTTGCTGGCAAACATGTCATCGAAGTCCCGGTCGCCCAAGGCATCCGGAAGCCGGAAGAGTTGATCAACCGGGCCGTGAAACAAGACGGACCGGTCTATCAAGCGACTGGTAAATCAGGTCAGCAAAAAGAACAGCGCACCGGTATCTACAAGCACTTGATGAGCGGTGTATCTGCGATGCTTCCTCTCGTCGTCGCTGGTGGTCTCTTGATCGCCCTCAGCTTCTTCTGGGGCATCAACTCCGCCAACCCGGATGACCCGTCGTACAACGAATTCGCCGCCCAACTTATGACGATTGGTGGCGCAGCGTTCGGCTTCCTCGTCCCGATTCTTGCTGGTTTCATCGCGATGTCAATCGCCGACCGTCCAGGTCTCGCACCAGGTCTCGTCGCCGGAGCACTCGCCAGTCAAGGGAACGCCGGATTCCTCGGTGGACTCATCGCCGGTTTCCTCGCTGGTTATGTCGTCCTCTTCTTGAAGAAAGCGCTCGCGAAATTGCCAGCCACACTTGAAGGAATCAAGCCAGTCCTGTTGTACCCGTTACTCGGTTCACTCATCTCTGGGATGATCATGCTTCTCGTCGTCAACGAACCAATAGCCGCACTCATGTCTTGGTTGATGGAGACACTTAACGGTATGAGTGGCGCGAACGCCATCTTGCTTGGTGTCATCGTAGGTGGAATGATGGCCGTCGATATGGGCGGTCCGATTAACAAGACAGCCTACGTCTTCGGTACAGCAGCACTCACTGCCGGTAACCAAGAAGTCATGGCAGCCGTCATGGCCGGTGGGATGGTACCACCGCTTCTCGTCGCACTCGCATCGACAGTGTTCGCTCGTCAAAAGTTCTCGAAACAAGAACGTGAAGCCGGGAAGACAGCATATATCATGGGTGCCTCATTCATCACGGAAGCGGCTATCCCGTTTGCAGCGGCCGACCCGATTCGGGTATTACCGTCAGCGATTCTCGGATCTGCGATTGCAGGTGGATTGTCAGCCTTCTTCGCTATCCAATTGCCAGCGCCACACGGTGGGATCTTCGTCTTCCCACTCCTTGAAGGAGCTGGAAACGTCGTCATGAGCATGGGACTTTACGCCCTCGCGATTCTCGCCGGAGCCTTGATTGGAGCACTCCTCCTCTCATTCTTGAAAAAACCATTGACGGAGACGCAAGCTACAACAACGCGTAACGTCGCTTGACCAGTACGACCGTAGGATTTCCTACGGTCGTTTTTTGTCAAATGATTGTCAGTCAAATCTGGAAGAAGTCTGATTTCGATTGGGTGATTTGTGGTAAAATACTTGTAAAACTTACGCTAAGGAGGGGGTACGGATGCTCATACGGAAAGCCGAGCCAAAAGACGCTTACGGGATTGCGCGGGTGAGGGTGAACGGATGGCGCACAACCTATCGGGGAATTGTGCCGGCCGACTTTCTCTTGAAGCTCGGTTCGAACGCAATCGAGTGGTCTGAAAAGGTCCGCAGCGCCCTCGCGAAACGAGAAGTCGAAGGGTTTGTCGCCATCGTCGAAGAGGAAATCGTCGGGTTCGTTCTTTATGGGGAAGAACGGACGGGCGAATATCCGGACCATCCGAAT
The DNA here is from genome assembly GCF_018618135.1 of Exiguobacterium sp. s28. NCBI lineage: Bacteria > Bacillati > Bacillota > Bacilli > Caryophanales > Exiguobacterium > Exiguobacterium sp. s28. The sequence goes on from NZ_JACSLL010000013.1 coordinate 37,256, forward strand.
GAGATTTATGCGATTTACATTCTAGAGGACCATCAGCGTAACGGGATTGGTTCGCTATTGCTGGAGCAAGCGATTCAAGCGATGTCGAATCACGGGCTCATCATTTGGGCGCTCGAATTGAACCCTTACCGCACGTTCTATGAGCAACGTGACGGGCAAGTCATCGATGCGAAAGAGCGCTTGTTCGGGGAACTTGCCCTCCGTGAAGTCGCCTACGGATGGACGAAAGGGAATCACGACGCGATTGTCGGAGCATAATCGGACACGACTCTACTGTCGTGTCCTTTTTTTAGACTACACACAAAACAAAGGAACAGGCTAGGTGACTATGTGAACATCTATAGCATAACCAAATATCATCCTGAAACGAGAGGAAAAATTGACGAGTGGACGGAAATCACGGACATCCTCCGAACGTTTGACGGTGTCGTCTTCACGTTGGAGGAATATCTCCGCGTGGAATCGAATTACGTTGAAGCGATTGAGCGAATCATGGGTTATTTAGGAGTGAAGACATTGACTGTCTCCTATCTTGAACGACGTGATTATGCGTATCGCCCCTCTTCGAAAAGCGCGTTCAATGCGCTTTATCCGATCCGGATGAGAGATCTTCGTAAAAAAGTGAGGCCAGGGAAGGCACTGTCACGAGACCAAATCCCGAACATGCTTCGACTCATGTTAAGGAATGCGCTTTACGCTGAGTTAGAGTCTAAAGTGAATGAGTCAGACGAAGAGTATAGGTTCAAAGTGTTCTTTGGATACGACTATATGATGGGCGTCCATTCGGTAATAGATTTATCCCCGCTTCGAGACGAATTGTTACGCATGGATATGTATCTTGAGAGTTGATTTGGCGAAGAAATTTAAAAGGAAGTTCCGCACGACTGACTGTACTGTAGCACGCGCTAAAGGAGTGATCCGATATGAATCGACGCATCGATACAGCCGTGGCATGGATTGAGGCAACTCCAGAACGGATCTATCAAGCATTTCTCAACTCTGATGAGCTCGTCGAGTGGCTTCCACCGAAAGGGATGTCGGCTCGCGCGACCGTGTTCGAGCCATGGGTCGGCGGCACGTATCAGCTCGTCCTCACGTATGAAGAAGCCGATCTCGTCTCCGGCAAAACGACGGACCGGACCGATGTGTCGAACGGACGCTTTTTGGACCTCGTCCCCGGCCAGAAAATCGTTCAAATCGGAACATTCGAGTCAGCAGACCCGGCTTTTGCTGGTGAGATGATTCAGACGTGGTATTTGGAGGCGCTCGATGGAGGGACGTGCGTCACAATCGTTTGTGAGAACGTACCGCCGGGCATCCAGAAACAAGATCATGATGCCGGACTTCGCTCCACGCTCGACAATCTGGCCCGCTATTTGACCAACGATTGAGACCGTTTGTTCGCTTCTTGCGAACAGACGGTCTTTTTGTGTATGAAAAGGGTTTCAGTAACGAAAAATAGAAAAAGGTGATGTTTTTTTGTCTAGGGTGTCAACATCCTCTTCCAACTGTCCGATACAAAGGTTAACATAACGAGTTTTCTCGGGAATGGGAGATGTTTTATGAGACGAAAGCACGACCGTACGATCACCATTAAACAAAAATTGATTACGATGTCGTTGGTGCTATTATTGATCCCTTCTTTATTGATTGGATTTGTCGCCTACAATCAGGCGAAACAAAAGATCACCGAACAAATCATGCAGTCGGCCCACGCGGGAGTGGAGCGGATGAATGATGAAATCACCAACTTGATTGAACCAATCCAACGTGATGTTGCGTTCTTTGCCGGACGAATTGATTCGTCCCTCTATGAGTCGGGGGCAGAGAACCTTGATTTGGAAGAGAAGTTTCTTGAGTATTTGGAGACGCATCCGAACGTGACGAATATCTACTACGCCTCGACGGGAGGGGAGATGACGATTTATCCGGCACAAGAGTTACCGGATGATTACGACCCGCGGACTCGTCCATGGTATGAGGCGGCCGAAGCGGCCGGTGGGAACGTCGTTGTGACGGACCCGTACGTCGATGCGGCCTCGAACAAGATGATGGTCACGCTGTCTCAGACAGGGACGGACGGTCGCGGGGTCATCGCGGTTGACGTCGAGGTCGACGATATCGCAGCCGTCGCGGCGAGCATTCAAATCGGGAAAGAAGGCTACGTGACGATTCTTGATGCGTTGCAACAGTTTGTCACCCATCCGACGATGGCAGCCGGAGAGAAGGCAGAAGGCGAGTGGATTGAACCGCTCTATTCGGGAGAAGCGGGCCGCTTTGCTTATGAGTTTGAGAACGAAGGCAAACAGATGGACTTCATGACAAACGAGTTGACGGGGTGGAAGATTGCCGGGACGCTCTACGATGAGGAAATCACAGATGAGACGTCTGGAATCTTATGGACGACAGTCGGGGTGATCGGATTGATGCTCGTCTTGGCAGCCGGCTTGCTCTATGTCATCTTACGTTCGATTTTACGTCCATTGAATCGTTTGACCGTCGGGGCTGAACGAATTCAAGCCGGAGATTTGACCGAAGACATCGTCGTCGAATCGAATGACGAAGTCGGGCGTGTCTCCTCGAGTTTCAATGAGATGACGCGGTCTCTGCGCGCTATCATTCAAAGTCTTGATCAATCGATCGGACAAGTCGCCGCCTCGTCGCAGGAATTGATGGCCAACTCGGCTCAGAACACGGCCTCCTCGGAACAAATCGCTGGAGCGGTCCAACAGATGGCCGCCGGTGCGGATGATTCGAAACGTCAACTTGATGATAACGCCGTCTCGCTCCAAGCGATCACGGGCGGCATCATGCGCATCGCCGAGAGCTCGACGGATGTGTCCGAGCTGTCGCGCGAGACCGCGCTCGAGGCTGAGGACGGGACGACTGCCGTCACAGAGAACGTGGTCCAGATGCAAGCGATCGACTCGTCGGTCGAGACGTTCGGCAAAGTCATTCACTCGCTCGCCGAACGGTCGAACGAGATTGGCAATATCGTCGATGTCATCAACGGCATCGCGACCCAGACGAACCTGCTCGCCTTGAACGCCGCGATTGAAGCGGCACGGGCCGGCGAGAACGGGAAAGGCTTCGCCGTCGTTGCGAGCGAGGTCAGAAAGCTTGCCGAACAGTCACAACAGTCGACGAAACAGATTTCCGAGTTGATTGATAATATCAAACAAGAGACGGAACGTTCGGTCCAGTTGATGAAAGAAGTGTCGGCCCATACGAAAGCTGGGCTCGAGACGACGGAGAACACGGCCAAGCGTTTCCAGAAAATCATGACGCAAACGCAAGCGATGACGCCGCGCATCGAGGACGTGACGGCGACGGTTGAAGAAATCGCGGCGAACGTCGAGGAAGTATCGGCTGCGGCAACACAAATTGCCCATATCGCCGACGAGAACTCGGTCGCCTCGAAACAAGTGGCGGCGACGACCGAGGACCAACTCGGTTCGATGGAGGAAATCGCACAGTCCGCGAAGGCGCTCGCGGATATGGCGGAAGAGTTGCAGGAGCTTGTCTCACGCTTCAATGTATAAAAAAGAGGATGCTGCGGCATCCTCAGGCTGTTGACGAACCAATTCGCAAAAAGCGAATTGGTTCGTCTTTTTTTAGGTTCGATGAGCTTGAGGCGTTCTGCCTGGCACAAGATTGAAAAAATGGTATGTATACGGTCTCTCCAGGCCAACAGGTTGGCCAGCTTCTTCATGTTTTGTGCGGTGGCTGCCACCAGGTTGGCGCGCTGGGCCGCCTCACGGCCCCGGTAGAACGTGAAGCGGAGCCCATGAAGCTCCTTCGCGTCGGCGAACGAGCGCTCCACCGTCTGTGGCCGGAGACGGTATAGGTATTGACCGGATGCGGTCAATCGATTCCTGTTCACCGCTTCGAGGAACGGCTCGTCCAAATGGCGCGTTATGATCCGACGGTTCGTCTCGTTCTCCATGCATTTTTCGAGGAGCGGGCAGTCTTGACAGACTTTCGGGTCGGACACGTATTGGCGGTATCCTTGGCGGGTCGTCGTGCTGTAACGGAGGATTTGGCGGGCCGGGCAGCGATAGGCGTCCTCATCCGCGAGGTAGGTGAATTTGGACTTTCGGAACTTCCCTTTCTTGCCGCCGAAGCGGCGTCTCGAGATGACGCTATAGATGCCGCGAGTGACGAGCGACTTGGCGATCTCCGTTGAGAAATAGCCCGCGTCGAGCGCCACCGCCTCGAGCGGGAAGGCGAAATGCTGAAGAATGTAGTCCAGACGCTCCAGATAGACGCTGCTGTCATGCACGTTCCCCGGCGTGACGTAGGCATCGACGATGAAGTTATACTTTGCGTCGACCGTTCGGTGGACGAGCCAAAAGAAGCCTTCCGGCTTCCGGGTCCGATACATGTAGCCCGCCTCGGGATCGGTACGGCTCACCTTGCTCACCTTCTTTTTAGGTTCGCCGGGCTCGGCGGGCTCTAGCGCTTTTTTCCGTGCGCGGACCGATCCTCGTTCACGCGCGCCAACAGTTCATCCTCGACCGCGGTGACGACCGCGTCGACCTCGGTCTTGTCGAACTTCTTCTTGCTGGCGTTCGCCCGGATATGTGTCGAATCCGTGAGGAGGATCCGTCCCGAGACGAGGTTATGCGCCTCCGCCTGATGGATGATGTCGTCAAAAATTTGTTGAAAGACGTCCGTCCCGGCGAACCGTCGCCGGTAGGCTTGGCTGATCGTCGAATGGTCAGGGACTTTCTCGTCCATTCCGAGCCCGAGGAACCATCGGTACGCCAGGTTTGTCTCGATTTCTTTGATGGTTTGGCGGACGGATCGGATGTTGAACAAAGGGCCGAGGAGGATGATTTTGATGAGGATCTCCGGATCGATGCCGGGCTGCCCGGTGTTCGAATAGAGTGGTGCGCACAGACGATGGACGATGGAGAAGTCGACATGGCGGTCGATCTTGCGGACGAGATGGTCTTTCGGGACCAACTGGTCCAACGAGGCCGCGGTGTGGATCGGTTCATGGCGTTTGGCGATGTGGGCTCGGTACATGATTGATTCCCCTTCCTGTTCGGAGGCGGTGACGGTCCATACATACCGTTTCCCGTTTTCATCGGTTCGAAGAACATATCAGGGCTTTTTCTTCGGCCATCGAGGCCTCAGAAAAAGACAAACGGCCGCCAGATGGCGACCGTTTGCGTTGCTCGTCCTTCCGGCGCCCCGACTCCTGCAGGAGAGCAATCCAACGGAGACCCAGCAGCGACGCTAGTCGCGATGCGGCTCCGGGATTGCCTGCGGAAAGCGTGGGCGCCGGAAGGACGAGCGATATCAATCATGTTAGTCAACAAGCTGAGGATGCTGCGGCATCCTCTTTTTGGTGGGATCAGTTAGTTAACGTTTACTCGATACTTGATTCCGGCCGCGGTTCTTGGCAATATACAGTGCCTCATCGGCGTCTTGAAGCGCCTGTTCGACCGTCTTCCCATCTTCAAGGGCGCTGACGCCGAACGAACAAGTGACGCGCGGGACGGGACCGAACGGCTCGGCGTTAATCTTTTGTCGGAGCTTATCGGCGAGTTGCACCCCGTCAGCAAGCGTTGACTGCGGGGCGACGATTAAAAATTCCTCACCACCCCAGCGGCCGATCGAGTCCGACTTGCGGATGTTGCGCCTGAGCAATTGGGCGATCGAACGTAAGACGAGGTCTCCGGTCGGATGGCCGAACGTATCGTTGACAAGTTTGAAGTAGTCGATATCGAGCATGATGACAGCGGCGGGCGCCCTTGTGTCGACCGTCTCCTGAGCAGTCGACGAGAGAACGTCCCCGACTTTCTTCCGGTTATACAGCTCTGTCAGCGGATCGAGCGAGGACAGGTGTTCCATGCGTTCTTCATAGCGACGTTGCTCGGTCGCGTCTTCTAAAATGCCGACGCCGCCGTCAAGTTGTCCGTCCGCGGAAAAACTCGGAGACATCGTCGTTCGGATGAAGCGAGCCTGCCGTTCTGGTGCTTTATACCAGCCGGCCATGCGAATCGTCTCCCCGTTCAAGACGTTCCGAATGGCGCCTGAGAAGTCGAACGAAGAAGAGCTGCATCGCTCGAACATCACATTCGAGGTCGGAAGCATCCCGAGTAAATGAACGAATGATTCGTTATAGCTGACGATTTGCCCGTCACGATTGAAGGCGAACAGGCCAATCGGGAGCTGGTCCCATGAGGAAGGATCGGGTTTCGTGGTGTGAGTGTCATGATGAGTCCGTTCTTGATCAGCCATTGTATGACATATGCGTGAACGCATACTTCCTCCTTTCCTAGCCGAAGCAGTAGTGTAGGACGTTCGTACTGATACTTTATACCCTAATTTGGGAAGGAACTAGCGAGTATTCTTTTAAAAGATAGCAATTTTTAGAATATGACGAGAAATCGTCACAGCTTGGTGTGAGTGCATAGCTCTCGACTTCCGAACAGAAACATACCCCATCGCGTTGGCACATTTGGCCGATACGATGGGGTAGTTAGCGTAATCAGAACTTATAAGATTGGACTGAGCAATCGTGACACGCCTTCACGCATCCGGACGGTCCATTTCCGGGCCGCATAGTCGTCGACCGTGTATTTGCGGCTGACGGCGACGTCTGACTCGAACAGCGATGCGAGTTCGAGCGCGACCCGCTGATCATAAATGACGGCGTTCACTTCAAAGTTCAATCGGAAACTGCGGGCATCCAAGTTCGTCGTCCCGACGGTCGAAATCTCATCATCGACGACGAGCGTCTTGGCGTGTAGGAAGCCTTGCTCATACATATAGACGTTCGCCCCGTAGTCGAGCAATTCGCCGAGGAACGATAGCGACGCCCACATGACGAACGGGTGGTCGGGCTTCCCTGGAATCATGATGTCCATCTTGACGCCGGACAAAAGTGCCATCTTACAGGCGTCCATGAAGCTCGTGTCCGGGATGAAGTAAGGCGTCTGGATGATGACGCGATGTTTCGCCGACATGATCATCTTGATCATCATGTTTTTCAAATGTTCCGTGTCCGAGTTCGGTCCGCTCGTCACGATTTGCATCGGCGACTTGTCCTTGATGTCGTGGCGTGCGAAACAGAATGAGTTCTCCGGGTCATGATGTTTGCTGCCTGAATAGTTCCAATCGAGAATGAATCGATGTTGCAAATGGTAGACGACGTCCCCTTCGACGCGGAGGTGCGTGTCACGCCAGTACCCGAACTTCTCGACCAGGCCGAGATACTCAGTGCCGACGTTGAAGCCTCCGACATAACCAATCTTGCCGTCGATGATGACGACTTTCCGGTGATTTCGGTTGTTTAACTTGAAGTTGATCAACCCGAGCGTCGGCGGGAAGAAGACGCGGACCTCGCCATCGTGGGCGATCAGCTCTTTGAAGTCTGAATCACGGAGGCTGCGCGAACCGACGGCATCATATAACAGCCGGACTTTGACGCCCGCCTTGGCGCGTTCAATCAGTTCATGGATCAGCGCCTTGCCGAGCGCGTCCCGTTGAATGATGTAGTACTGGATGTTGATCTCGGTCTCGGCGCTGCGGATATCGTCCATGAGCGCTTTGAACTTCTGTTCGCCATCATGCATGATGGCAGATTTGTTGTGGACGCTAATCAAAGACTTTGAGGAGCGCAAGTTCATCTCGAGCAATTGCTCGTACTTTTCGAACACAGGTTGAGCCAAAACGGTCTCTTTCCGGCGAATCTGTTCGATTTGACTGTCGACTTGAAGGGCGTGGAACGAGCGCTCTTCGACGCTCAAGTTGAAGAAGTTGTCCTTCTTCAACTGTCGGCCGAGGAAGAGATAGATGATGAACCCGATAATTGGCAAGAAGAACAAGACGAGAAGCCACGCCCACGTCGCCCCGACATCGCGGCGCTCCGCGAAGATGACGGCTAACGCGAACAATAAATTCAATCCGAGGACGATATACAGCCCCCAACTAATAATGACCGACCATTCCATGCGACCAACTCCTAAACGACAATTTCCTTACATAGATTAATAATACATCATTCAAGGGAATAGTAAGCTATCGAAACGTAAGGAGGAGACAAAGATGCATTTACAAGTGAATTGGAAACAAGGGATGGCGTTTCAGACGACGACGCCTTCGGGTCATGATGTGACGCTTGACGCCGGGGAAGATGTCGGTGGTCTCAATACGGGTCCGCGTCCGACCGAGATGCTCCTGCAGGCGACGGCCGCTTGTACGGGGATCGATATCGTCTCGATTCTTCATAAGATGCGGTTGCCGCTCGAGCGGTTCGAGATGGAAGTCGACGGGGTCCGGGCGACGGAACATCCGAAGAAGTTCACGGCCATCCACATCTTATACGTCCTCGAAGGGGATATGCCCGAAGAACGGGTCCGCCGCGCCATCGAGTTGTCCGTCGATCGCTACTGTTCGGTGTCGCACAGTCTCGACGCGACGATGACGTACAGCTATCGTTTGAACGGCGGCGAGGTCGTCCCATTTACGTAATGTGAGCAGGATGGTTGAAAAGAGTCGAAACGGTCCGTTATATTTGTATTTCAAATACTGTAATACAAAGGAGGACGTTATGATTCGACTCGCGACGAAACGCGATGCCAAACACATCGCGGACCTAATCGAACAACGAGCCGTAGCGCTAAAACAACAAGGTAGCGATCAATGGGCGGAATATTTGGAGCAAGACCTCATAGACCGGGTGCAGACAGACATCACCTCGGGATATGTATATGTGTACGAGCAAGATGGAACGGTATTGGCCTCGATCGCCTTACTTCCGGCAGATGACTGGGACCATAGCTTATGGGAAGATGGCGAGCGCGGTCAATACATCCATCGAATCGTTGTCAGTGAACGGCTGAAAGGGCGAGGCGTCGGTCAACAACTGATGGAGCACGTCTTACGTGAAGCCGACACACAGGAGCCGGTCCGGCTTGATTGTGTGGCTGATAATGATTTCTTGAACAGTTATTATCCACGGTTTGGCTTCGTCTTCGTGGACTCACGGGACGGGTATAACACGTTTGAATACAGCATGGATGAGAGTGTCAGTGCATAAGGGGTCGATTGACTCCTTTTTTTGATATACTGAGAAGCGAATGGATAGGAGGAGAACGGTATGATTCAAACGATTCTTGTCGGCTTCGGTTTTTCCGCGACGACATTTCATTTACCATTTTTACAGGAGCTGGATCACTTCCAGATCGCCGGTGTTGTCTCATCAAGACCTGAGGACGTACATGCCGTACTTGGCGATGTCGCGGTATATGCAACGCTAGACGAGGCCCTCGCGACTGAGGCGACCTTGTTCATCGTCACGACGCCGTCCCATTTACATAAGGACATGGTGGAACGTTGTTTACAGGAAGGGAAGGACGTTCTCGTCGAGAAGCCTGCGTTCTTGACGACAGAGGAAGGAGAGGCGTTGATTGCACGCGAACAGGTAAGTGCCGGAATCGTCAACGTCTTCCATAATCGACGGACGGACGGAGACTTCTTGACGGTCAAACGACTGCTCGAGGAAAAACGACTCGGCGATTGGAAAGTGATCGAGTCACGGTTCGACCGGTTCCGTCCGGTCGTCCGGGATCGGTGGCGCGAGAATGCGGGGCCGGGAGCAGGGATATTGTTTGACCTCGGTAGCCATTTGATCGATCAAGCGCTCGTCTTGTTCGGTGCACCCGACAAAGTGTCGTCAGATGTTATGATTCAACGCGAAGGAGGTCAGTCTGACGACGGCTTCCATCTGACCCTGTATTATGGAGAAAAACGGGTATATCTGCGTTCGAACCCGTTCATCGCCGTCGAGGCGCCGCGGTTCGAAGTGCACGGGACGGAAGGCAGTTTCTTGAAGATTGGACTCGATCCGCAAGAGGCGTGTCTCCGGAACGGGGAAGTACGATGTCCCGACCGTGAGAGTGGAACGGTCGTCACAGACGTTGAATCGACAATCGACATCGAAGCAGGTGAGTATTTATCCTTCTACCGGGCGCTGGCGGATAGTTATATGACACGTCATCCGCTCGTGCCGCTTCGTGAAGCGCTCTTGACGACGAGAGTCATCGAAACGGCTCGTGAAGCATCACGGCTACAACGTGTCCTCGACTTCAAGTCATAATCATGAAGGACGACCTGATGCCATTGGCGAGGTCGTCCTTTTTAAAATCTCAAAGAAATCGCTATGATTTTATTGTGAACGAACAAACTCGCTTCATGTTTGTTAACAACAAAAAGCTATTCCCCTCCTTCAAATAGTCAGCTTTGAATGGGAACAGGACATAGGAAACGACTCCAGACTGTCCTGTCACACTTCAAACAATGACGACTTATAGGAAGAGGGGAACGGATGATGTTCAATCAGATTGTGAAAAATCGATGGGAGTGGGAGAACTGGTTGCGGGAGGTCAGTTGTGATTCGTACGATCATTACGATTATGTATTGGCCAACTGTGAACTGGGCGAGCAGCCTGAGTTGTATATTGCGGCCAAAGAGGACGGCATCTTGCTGTATCCGTACATCCGTCGTCCAATTGCACATCGTCATGATGATCTCGTGACGGCGTATGGTTATGGCGGCCCGTTCCGTGAAGGCAACTTTTCGAACGAAGACGTCGCAGAGGCTAGACGTCTCTTTTTAAAACGTCCTGAGAATCAAGCCACGGTTACTGAGACGATTCGATATCATCCTTGCCGCTTCGACCTTGATTTGATGTGTGCCTTCGGCCAAGCCGTCCCGATTCGTCAAACGGTGCACGTCCGGCTCGATGACCCGTTCGACCAACTCGAGCAACGCTTCAGTAAAATGACGAAACGAAACGTGAAGCGGGCTATCCGTGAACAAGTGACGGCGGTACAAGGACAGACCCATGAACTATGTGAATTCATCCGCCTTTACCGGGCGACGATGGACCGGCGAGCAGCGAACGAGACGTACTATTTCTCGGACCGATACTTCGAGGACCTGTGGAACAGCGATACATGCGAAACGGAGCTGTTATTCGCTGTCCATGAGGGCGTCATCGTGGCAGGCGTGTTCATGTTGTTCGGGGACGATGGGGCGCATTATCATCTCGGAGGCTCGGATGCGAACTACTTGGCGCTGCGACCGAATCATTTCTTGTTCCGCGAGATGATCCGCCGCGCGGCCGAGAAAGAAAAAGCATACGTACATCTCGGTGGCGGAGCGACCGGGGAAGATGCGCTCTATGACTTCAAGCAGAGTTTCTCAGGGGATGAGCCGCTCACATACTATATCGGACAGTCCGTGCTCGATGAGGCGGTTTACCATCGGTTGAATCAAGACCATTTGCTCCGCTACGGACCATCTGATTTCTTTCCACTCTATCGGACACCGGTCGCAGAGACGGTCGCCGAGGTGCAAGCAGAACGATAACAAAAGGTTCTCACTCGAGATGGAGTGAGAACCTTTTTGTATTAAGCAGCCTCTTCGTCGGAAGCGGCCATTTTTTCGGTTTGGCGAGTGATAGGGAAATTACTGAACAGTTTACTGCCGACGAGTCCGGCCACAATGCCGACGCCGAACAAGATGAGCGCCGTCACGGTCACGGTCTGCCAATCATTGAAGCCGTACATGACGAGCAATCCCGGAATCCCGGCAGCAGAACCTGGCGCGTCGTTCACCATGCCGGTCATCGCGACGATGAGTCCGGCGATGGCGCCACCGACGAAGTTGACGCTGTAGATTGGGATCGGGTTCGCCGAGATGAGATCGGCTTGCGTGAGCGGTTCAATCGCGACCGATAGTTGATCTTTCTTCGTCCCGATGTTCAAACGCTTGAACAGCAAGAAGTTCATCGAGATCGACGCTGTCAACGCGAGGGCGGCGATGGCCATCGGCACACCTGTCAAACCGAGCATGGCGGTGAGTGCCATCGAGCTGAGTGGCGACGTCGAGACGACCGTGACAATCCCACCAAGGACAAGTCCCATCACGACGGGGTTTTGCGTCGCGGCAAGTTCGATGACCGCACCGATTTGCGACAATGTGTTCGAGACGAGCGGATCGACTCCTGTCGCCACGAGGCGAGCGAGCGGAGCCATGACGATCACGTAGAAAATCATGTCGACACCGGCCGGTAAATGACGGTCTAGTTTACGACCGACAAGGGCAAGGATGTATCCGGCGAAAAAGCCAGGAAGAATGCCGAAGCCGGCGACCGATAGACCGAGCATGAGCGCGTAGACCGGATTGATCCCGAGTGCGATCGATACGAGCGCGGCTGCGGCCGGACCTGATAATGAACCGGCCGCCTGTCCGACTTCCTCATATAAAGGGAGCGGGAGCAAACCGCCGATGGCGTAGGCGTTGAACGCCTCGACCAAGAAACTCGCGATGGCGGCGCCGGCCAAGGCGCCCATCGCTTTCATCCCGAACGGGGCTTTGTAACTGAATAACGTGAATAAGGCAAGAATCAACAGTAAAAGTGCGATACCTTGAATAATGATCATACGGTGTACCTCTTTCTCTCTGTTCTATATTTCCTCTATAGTTAACCATCCGAACGGTTCTGTAAAGCCATTTCATCCATCTGACACGACTTTTTTTGATGGTAGCGTTTCCAACTGACGAATTGGAAAATTGTGAACGAATTCAGCTGTAAAATTAGCGAAAAAACAAGCTCAAATGTGTCAGTCCGGCCCGGAGTGGGAAGAGAAAGGGGAAAGACTTTCCATATAGGAATGACCAAGGAGGAGTAGAGATGCAGATGGAGACAAAAAACTGGCACGCACTCGAACCGGATGCGGTAAAGAGTTCGCTCGAGACGGACACATCTAGTGGTCTGTCGAAAGGAGAAGTGTCAAGTCGGCAGGAACAGTACGGGAAAAACGTGCTGCCCGAGAAAGAGAAGACACCTGAAATCATAAAATTTTTGCGTCAATTCAATGATATTCTCGTCTTCGTCTTGCTCGGTGCCGCTGTCGTCACCGGCTTTTTAGGGGAGTACATCGATACGATCGTCATCGTGCTCGTTGTGACGGTTATCGCCGTCGTCGGATATCTCCAAGAGAACAAGGCCGAGCAGGCGTTAGAAGGAATCAAAAAATTACTCGAGACGAAGGCGAGCGTCATCCGTGACGGCAAGCAAATCCAAGTCGACTCGAGCGACCTCGTCGTCGGGGACATCTTGGTCCTTGCCGCCGGGGACAAGGTCCCGGCTGACGCCCGTGTTATCCAGGCCGAGAAATTCAAAGTCGAGGAATCGGCGTTGACAGGTGAAGCGACGACGGTCGAGAAGAAAATTCAAGTCGTACCGGAAGACGCCGTCCTCGGTGATCGCAAGAACATGATTTATTCGGGTACGAGCGTGGCGACGGGAAGTGCGAAAGCAATCGTCACGTCCATCGGAGAAGGCACGGAGCTCGGCCAAATCAACGCCTCGATTGCTGAAGTCGAGACGGTCAAGACGCCACTCATCCGCCAGACGACGAAGTTTGGTCAGACGGTATCCATCGCCATCCTCGTCATCTCGGTCGTCATATACGCGTTCGGTTACTTCGTCCGTGACTTTGACCCGATCGAGTTGATGTTGACGACGATCGGTCTTGCCGTCGCCGCCATTCCAGAAGGATTACCGGCCGTCATCTCGATCATCCTCGCGCTCGGTGTCCGGAACATGGCTGAGAAAAAAGCCATCGTCCGCAGCTTGCCGTCGGTCGAGACGCTCGGAGCCGTATCGGTCATCTGTACCGATAAGACCGGGACGTTGACGAAAAACGAGATGACCGTCAAACAAGTCGTCACGGCCAAACACGACATCGAAGTGTCAGGGAGTGGATACGCCCCGGACGGTGATTTAGAACTGAACGGTCAACCGTTCGATTTAGATGATGATGAGTCGATGATCGACCTTCTCACGGTCGGGAAAACATGTAACGACGCCCAGCTGTATGAAGAGGGCGGCGAATGGGTCGTCAATGGTGACCCGACGGAAGCATGTTTGCTCACGCTCGCTGAGAAAGCGGAGCGGCCGATCGAACGTTTGGACGTCATCTCGAAAATTCCATTCGATTCGGAGTACAAATATATGGCTACGCTCGTTGATTATAAGGGCGAGCGGATGATCTTCATCAAAGGGGCACCGGACCGCCTGTTCGATATGGCGGAAGACACGGAGTTCGACCGTGTCTATTGGGATGAAAAACGAAAAGAAATTGCCGACCGCGGACAACGCGTGCTCGGGGGCGGTTTCAAACGCGTCGACGCCTCGAAAGAGACGGTCGACCATGAAGACGTCGAGAACGGCATCACTTTCCTCGGCCTCTACGGCATCGTCGATCCGCCACGACAAGAAGCGATCGAAGCGGTCGCGGCTTGTCGTGACGCGGGGATCCGTATCAAGATGATCACCGGCGACCATAAAGACACGGCCGTCGCCATCGCCCGAGAACTCGGAATGGAAGTCGAGGGCGCCCTCGAAGGGAAAGAATTGACGAACATGTCCGACGAAGAAATCAAAGAGGCGTCGGTCCATAATGACGTCTTCGCCCGGACGAGCCCGAACGATAAACTTCGTCTCGTCAAAGGACTGCAACAAAACGGCTTAATCACATCGATGACCGGTGATGGCGTCAATGACGCCCCGGCCTTGAAACGGGCCGACATCGGGGTCGCGATGGGGATTAAAGGAACGGAAGTCGCAAAAGAGGCCTCACAGATGGTGCTCGTCGACGATAACTTCAAGACGATCTACAACGCCGTCCGTGAAGGTCGTCGCGTCTATGACAACTTGAAGAAGACGATTTTGTTCTTGCTCCCGACAAACGGGGGACAAGCACTCCTCGTCGCAATGAGTATCTTATTGGGCGCCGCGGCACCACTCAGTCCGGTCCAAATCCTTTGGGTCAACATGGTCGTCGCCATCACGCTCTCGCTCGCCATCGCCTTCGAGCCGCTCGAAGAGAGCACGATGAAACGGCCGCCGCGTCCCGCGAACGTGCCGTTGCTGAGTCGCTACTACGTCTTCCGCATCACGTTCGTCTCGATTTTAATCGGGGGCGGTAGTCTAGTCATCAACTATATGCTCGGCGATTTCGATTACTCGACCGACAAGTTGCAGACGATCACGCTCAATACGATTGTCATGGCGCAACTGTTCCATTTGTTCAACTGTCGGACCGAGCTCGCCCCGGCGTTCAACCGCCACTTCTTTGACAACAAGATCGCCTTCCTCGTGTCGGCACTCTTGATCGGGCTCCAGCTGTTCATTACGTACGTCCCGTTCATGCACACGCTGTTCGGTACGGCACCACTTGAACTGCAAGACTGGATTTATCCGGTCGCGTTCGGTCTCATCGTCTTTGTCATCGTTGAAATTGAAAAAGCCATCTCGCGTCGTGTGATCGGCAACAAAGACATACACTGATGTTTTGACCACTGCCTAATGTGGAATTAGTCCATTATGCAGAGGAGGGATGCTCAATGAAACGTGATGAATCACAACCAGGGGTTCACCCGGACCCGGTACCGGATGAGGAATCAAATCCGGCTACAAAACCGGCTCCGACACAACATCCGGACCCGGCACCCGAAGAAGACGACAAAGAATCAAAATAAGGAGACTTCAATGAGGAAGTATCCACAAAAAAGGCTTTCCGACAAAAATCGGAAAGCCTTTTTATGGCATTATTTTTTCGGTGCCGGGGTCCGAAACTCATTCATTTTGTCGAACTCTTTTTCATTGAAGTATTCGACGACAACGAAATCACCGACTGGGCACTCCCAACGGTCTTTCGCTACCTGACATTCTTTGAGTGTCACTTTCTGGTCATACATGTCGAGCTCGAGCGTGTCTTTCAAAAATTGATCGGCCTGTTTGTCATTGATCTTAAAATATTCGCTCAAGATGATCTCTTCGGCTTTATCGTTCGTATGCGTCATCACTTTAAAAAATCTCATATGTGTACCTTCTTTCGTCTGTAAGCTGAATTCTCAGTATATAGGAGCTAGCCCGATTTGGGAACCGTCATCCCGGTTTCGATAAAAATGCCCCTAACGCGAATGCGAAAGGGGCTCGGTTCATTTCATTTTTTGTCGGCTTGGCGGTGCCTCGTTGAACGGTTGTTTATGGCGAATGATCAGCCAGAACAACAAACCGAACAATGGAATGTAAGGCAGCGGCCACAAGCTCATCTTATAACGTTTGGCATCCCGGTTCATCAACGTGATTTGGATGAAGGCGAGCAAGAAGAAATCGACCGTCATCGTCCGGACGAACTGGTTCTGTTCGACGTATGACCAA
The DNA here is from genome assembly GCF_018618135.1 of Exiguobacterium sp. s28. Lineage (NCBI taxonomy): Bacteria > Bacillati > Bacillota > Bacilli > Caryophanales > Exiguobacterium > Exiguobacterium sp. s28. The sequence goes on from NZ_JACSLL010000013.1 coordinate 53,512, forward strand.
TACTCGGCCACGTTCCCTGTCGTCGACGCGGCGATGAACAAGCCGATCGTGACGAGCAAGAGCAACACCCCGAGCAATCGTGTCGGGAGCGGTTTGATCGGCGTCGGATAAGGCGACTGCCGTGCGAACGCCAAGTACGGGGCGATGATGAAGCCGCCGACGACGAAACCGGTCGCTGCCGGTAAGAGCGGGTTCGGGCGCAACTGGTTCACCTCGGACCAAAGAAGCGGGAACAAGGCGAGCGGATAAACGCCTAGGATGCTGAAAAGGGAAAGCGAATACCCTTCATAGGCGTCCGTATTATACGTGATGAAATCGAGCAAAAACCGGCTCGAGAACGGTTCGTTCGGACCGAGGAGCGCGATGGCGATCGCAGCGGCCCACGGAATGAGTAAAAACTTTCTAGTCATGCCCTACACCTCGAGTCTGTCTCTGTTTCTTTTAGTATACCCCGGAATCAAGCGAACAAAAAATGAGAAGTGTCAATCGACACATTCTCATTGGTTTTCGCGCGCATACGCTTTAATCATCGTCACGAGTTGCTGGGTCTCGTCAGAGTTCGAATCGAGTCGAATCCCGTAATCATACAGGCTCCCCATTTGTCCACGGTGCCGTACGTGACCCGTCAGGTCGAGCGGTTGAATCAACGGGACGAGGTCGAGTTTGACTTGGACTTTCAATCCTTCAGAAAGTGGAAATAAGTAGTCGCACCGCATCTTCAGACCGTGGGCGCTGATATTGAGCAGTTGTGCTTCCCCGTCATGAAGTTCTTTGTCTTCCCAGATGAGGCGATATGGGATGAAGCGGGGGTTCGGTAAAATATAACGAAACGTTTCTTGTCGTCGATAGCGCATCGGTTCACCTCATTTCTCTACCTTGATTATCGGCTATTTTTGGCGAATCGTGAAGCGTTGAATGCACCAAAATTTAGGAAGCGCGGTTTACAGAAATGCAATCGCTTTCTATAATGAGAAGACAGAGTGGATAGAGGAGGGATCGTATGAACGTCAAGGACTTACTCCGACGCTATTCGATCGACGAACCAATCATCTACGCGAAAAATCTACACGGGCAGTGGGTCAAGTTGGAGCAACTGCCGCCCTACACCATACTAGAGGTCGAGGCGACGGACGAGGCCATCGAGGCGCTCGCCATCGACGCGTACGTGGCGCTCACCGTTTGTCGGGAGAAATCGTCGCTTGAAGATGCACGCCCTTATGCGGTGCGGCTTCATATCAAAGGTAAGTAAAAACCGCGAGCCGATGGGCTCGCGGTTTTGTTTAGGCTGCTTTTTCTGTCTCGTCTTCCTGTGGGACGGTCCGTTTCGCGTAATACATGAACGGTGTCGCCATCCAAGCGATGATGAACTTGGCGACGTATGTCGTGATGAAGATATTCCACCAGATGTCCCATTCCATGCCCCAGAAGGCAATCGTACAGAACGTGAGCGTGTCGATGAACTGTGAGACGACGGTCGAACCGGTCGTCCGGAGCCACAGTTTCTTCTCACCGGTCTTGGCACGAATCTTCGAATAGATGAAGACGTCGAACAGCTGTGAGACGAGGTACGCCGCGAGACTACCGAGCGTGATGAGCGGAAGCATCGAGAACAGCGCCTCGAAACTCTCATGCATGAACAGCGCCTCTTCGAACGGCTCATAGAGCAATGCGAATTGCATGAGCACCGTCGAGACGATCAAGATGAAGAAGCCGAGCCAGACGCCTTTACGGGCGGTGTGACGACCATATTTTTCATTCAAGATGTCAGTCGCTAAATAAAGGGAACCGTAGACGATATTCCCGAGAGTGAAGATGAAACCACCGATTACAATCTGCTGCGTCACTTGGATGTTTGCGACGACCGAGGCCATCGCGATCCAGGCGAACAGCCCGACACGTCCGAACAGCTTATAACTGAGGACGAGCAGACCGAGCGTGAGCAAGGCAGAAGGAATCCATAACCATTCATTGAGCATGGGGATCGTACTCCTTCCAAATCATTCATTCTGTCAACTTTACAAGTTTATAGAGGAACGGAAACCGTGTCAAGACAGTTTCCATGACTAGACGGAAAAAGCTCTCATCCGGGGTTGGATGAGAGCGATATATCTAGTTGATATGCTGTCATACACCACTTAGATTAATGGCGATGCCTTTCATCATCGATGACAGATGATTCAATTTGGTACGGGCATGTTCCCAAGATTCCCAATCGTCACCTTCTATAAATCGTGTCAACGTCTCACTAATGTAAGTGAGTTCGTTCAATACGGAGGTCAACGCCTCCCGGTCGATGCCTGACGCGTCAGATGCGACAAGGTGATCGAGCGCCGGGAGAATCTCATCAATGTCGGCACGGACGGATTCGAGCTCTTCCCGGTTACTGTCGATTTGCGTAGAGATTTCGTCGAGCGGACGGTCTTCACAAGACATCCCACAGGGGAAAATCGCCTGCTCTGATTCGCGCAACGCGCCGAGCGTATCACTGCTCAGTGACTCAAGATACCCTAAAAAGATTGTGACTTCTTCTTCGGTCGGGACGGGCTCGGAGAAAGGTTGTGTCTCGGATACATCGATTACGACATTTTTCGTTTTCGGGGGTGAGTCAGACGTAAGATCTGTCGTCTGTTCGGTACAGGCGGCCAATAAGGCGACGGCAGCAAGTAGAATGATGAAACGTTTCATATCGAGTCTCCTTTATATAAGTATTTATCCATTATACCATTTATTGGAATATAAGGATGGACGATCGACAATAAAAAAGCACTTTCTCAATAGTTTGAGAAAGTGCTTTTTTTGGTCCGTGTCACGGAATCCATTTGATGCCTCCGACGAGAATCGAACTCGTGCTGCAGCATTACCATTGCTGAGGTCTGCCACTAACCTACAGAGGCGGTTACATCTAGTATGTTACACAGTCTGTCATGAAATTTCAAGCTTTTTTAGAATAATAAGACCCCCGTTCTCCTCATGGTGAGAAGGGCGGGGGTGCGTTGAATCAAGCTTACTTCGTCCGGACCCAAACTGCTCCAGCCGAGTTGTCTTTCGCTTCGCCGACGACGTCGACGACGAGACCGTATTGTGGAAGTTTACGGCCCGCATCTGGGATGAGCGAGTTGATGTACGTGTTGGCGTCGTTGAACTGTTTCACGCCTGGTTGAGCTTTGTAGTCATAGATGCCACGGCTCGGTGAATCGATGTACCAAGGGAGCGTCTTGTCTAAGCTGAACGCCGCGTCTGCGATCTGGTAACGCGTGCTGCCAGCGACTGTGTCTTGACCGTTCAAGTTGCCGATCAGTGCCTCAGGATGCGAGTCGACGACACCGAGGAAACCTTCACCCGGATGGATGCCGACCCAGTTGTCTGAGAACGAATCATCCGCATACCAGACGACGAGACCTGTGTTGTACTTGACGCCACGGCCGTTCAAGAGACCAGTGTCAGCGCCTTCATGGTTGCGCCATTCGAGGTAGTAGTAGTGCGGTTTCGTGTCATAGCCGTCCGACTTGACGAAGCCGTCGAGCGTGACTTTCTCTGCGCCTTCCGCATCGTCAGCGAGGAGCGATTGTCCGCTTGACGTGATCGACAAGTTGTCGAGGGCGAACCCTTCAAGGGCAAGACCACCGTCCGTCACGTATTCGAAGACGATTTGTACGTCTTGACCAGCGAATTGTGACAAGTCGTACGATTTGTTCACCCAAGCGCCGTTCGTCGATTCCGCACCGTTTCCAGTGTTGTCATCGCCGTAGACGTCAAGGACGACTTCTTTGCCGCCGCTGAGTGCTTTCACGTACAAGTAGTCGTAGTCAAACTCGATATCGAAACGTGTGTCGAAAGCGAGTGTGCCGTCCGCTCCAAGTTTGACCGTCGGTGTCGAGAGTTCAGTATGCAAGTTATCGCCTTTTGTCGAGTAGTAGTAATACTCGCCGTATTCTGGTTCGATGCCTTTTACTTTCTTGTCTGGAAGGTTCACTTTCAACAATCCAGGGTTGGTTGATTTCGTCACCGATTGATCGAGTTTCGAAACAAAACCTTGTTGCGTGATGTCTTCAAGGTCGACTTCCGTGATGTTCGCCCAGTTGCCGCCCATCAATTTTTGGAAGTACTCTTTGTTTTGTGGCGAGAAGCTCGTTGGCTCTGTACCCGCCACTTTACCAGCCCAGCTGCCGCCGCTCATGATTGACCATGATTGGACCGGTTCGCCTTGACCTGTGTACTGTGTATCGTACTCATCTGGAAGACCGAGGTCGTGACCGTATTCGTGAGCGAAGACGCCGACTGCGCCGTCTTCAGGTTGGATTGTGTAATCGAATGCCGCCATTTGACCGCCCCAGTATGGGACAGCTGCTTCCGTACCTGCTACGCGGTAAGGGCTGTTGCCGACGACCCAACGGTGTGACCAGACTGCATCGTCACCGAGGACACCGCCACCAGCTTCTTGGCCGGTACCAGCATGGATGATCATCAAGTGGTCGACCAAGCCGTCCGGCTCGTTGAAGTCGCCGTCACCGTCGAGGTCATATAAATCGTACTGATCGTATTCGGCGAGGTCCATGCCTGAAGCGACCGCAGCGTTCAACGTGTCTTTAACGAGTTGACGCGGACCTGGCCCGATGTTGTCATTCCCGCCGGCCGGATTGTCACCGCCGTAATCTTTCGCTGTGCCCGGGACGGTCAACCAGTCTGAGACAGTGCCGTCGACCGTGTAACTGCCGCCCGACTGTTCTTCATAATACTGCTTGAACGTTTGGACTTTCTCACCGTTGAACAGTTCGAACGATTCGTCGCCGAACATGTATTGCTCGTAGTGTTCTTTACTAAAGTTGTCGCTATAGAGATAACCTTCTTCTTGAACGACGTTGTTATGTTTGAAGTCGCTGTACTCGACGAGAAGGACGAGGACTTTGTCTTCACGGACGGCGCCGTTATAGCCAGCTTGCTTGGCCGGGTCGACTTTCACTTGGCCGTTCGGCTTGCCTTTTCGATAGTTCGCTTGTCCTTTTTTCGCTTTGTCGAGGAGACGTTTCGATTCTTTCTCGAATTGGTTATGTATCTTCTCTTTCGCTTCAGCGGCTTTATCGTTCAAGCCGTGCTTATGGACGTCTTTCGCATTGCCTTGCTTCTTCTCGATATAGGCATCGACGGCCTTTTGGCGCTCGGTGGCCGAAAGCCCTTTTTTGATGACGCCTCGTTTCTCGAGCGCTTTGGCGAGCCGATCCTCATCGATGATGTTGTGATCGAATGGAGCATTCGTGCTCGGGGTTGGTAGCGGTGAGGCGGCGAGTGGAGCGGCACCGACGGCCGGGATCGCACTGACGCTCATGACCGATGTCAGTGCGACGGCGAGCGTCGTACGACGGATGGAACGTTTTTTCATTTGTACTAACCTCCTGTGAAAATAATGGGAAATTGTGTGAGCTTGAATCCAACATTAAACTTGTGTCAGATTAATGTCAATATTCAGAAAATAGGAACCAAAAAAAGAGACTTTCGTCCCTGTTGGTCCTTAAGACCTAAGGGATTTGAGTCTCCACGTCAATGATGCCGTAATGAAATTTGGATGTTTTGCGAACAATCCTTGTAAAACCAAACGTTTCAAACGTCTCACTCTCAAAGTGAGCCTTTAGGACAATTCGTCTGGATGCAACACGACGGGCCTCCATCATGAGTTCAAGAGACAGCGGATTCGTGTTGGCGAGGGATCGTAATGGGTTCAAGTGAACCGATTCTGAAATCGTCTTTTCGAACATTGGGTCGAAGTAGACGACATCGAATGAATCGTCCGGGCATGTCTTCAAATAGGTGAGGGCATCCGTCCAAACGACCTCGAGCCGACGCATCGCCTCATTGACGGCGGGCTCTTTTTCTTCCCAAACGGTCAGCCCTTCCTTGACGAGCATCGCTGTGACAAATTCGCTCTCGAGCCCGACGGCGCGACCCGACGGACCGACGGCATGACTGAGGACGATACTGTCGGAGCCGAGCCCGAGCGTACAGTCGAGGACCCGGTCACCCGGTTTGATTGCGGCGGCATCGACGAGCGGGTCGTTCCCGCCACGTGCAAGCTGCTTCACACGGAACACCGAGCTCGATGGATGGAAAAAGAATGCATCCTGCCCGTCGAACGGCGTGTATTCGACCCGACGTTTGTCAAATACGAGCACACCGGCATGAGAGCGGTCTTTCAACGTCTCAATCGAGTGTTTGCGCCGGGGGATAAAACGGACGCCGTACGTCGCTGCATGAGCCTCGGCCCGTTCGATGGTTGCCTCAGTCGGACGTAAACAAGTTGTAACGATATAAGTCATAGTATCTCCTTACTGAAAAAATGAGACGCAGAAGCGTCTCATTTTTTCTTGCTGAGTAAATCCGATAACTCGTCGATGAGTGCCTTGTGGGAGGCAAGTTCTTTCTTCTTCTCGTCGTTCGGGTTAATCGGGCGTTTCGAGCGGCTCTGGAGCGCCTCGAGCGTTTCGTCGATTGACGATTTGAGCGTGTCACGATCTTCCGGCTTGAGGGTGACCTCATGCGGGTTTTCACCGCTTGCGTCGAGTTCGCGTAGACGAGCCATCAATTGTTTTGCTTCTCGGTTCAAATCAGCGAGCAATCTGTCAATTTGTTCCAAACGAAGCTTGATTCCATCACGTTCCGTAAACATTTGTTTCACCTCTTTTATGGGGATAACCCTGTTGTCTCTTCCCATTTACTTTACCATAATTTTCGAACAACGAAACTACCGGGAATATATTCCATTTTTATTGGCTGTGGGAAACACTGTTTCTCTATGCCCACATGAATCTCAACTGGTATACTGACTTAGCTAAAAAGGAGGTGGTCGGATGCAGTCGACAACTCATCCACCAAAAGCGCTTAAAGGCGCCATTTTATCGATCACGACGTATTTGGTCTTATCTGTATTAAAAGTCGTCTTCGGTTTGGTGTACAATTCGGAGGCCGTCCTCGCCGACGGATTCAATAATACGACCGACATCATCGCATCAATCGCCGTCTATATCGGCATTCGCATCGCCGCACTGCCCCGAGACGCCGAACATAAATACGGTCACGCCAAAATGGAGACACTCGCCGCGCTCGTCGCATCGCTGATCATGGTCGCCGTCGGGGTGTTCGTTCTATTGAACAGCATCGCCACTCTAATCGGTGGTGAATACGTCGAACCGAACCCGCTTGCTGCTGTCGTCGCGTTCTTAAGTGCACTTGTCATGTTCGGCGTGTATGCGTACAATTCGAACTTGGCCAAGAAAACCCGGTCGCTCGCCTTGAAAGCGGCCGCGAAAGATAATTTGGCCGATGCCATGATCTCGATCGGGGCTACGCTCGGCGTTCTCTTCGCTTACTTTAAATTGCCTTGGATGGATACGGTTCTCGCCGTCTTGATTGCGGGAATGATCATCCGGACCGCGATTCAAATCTTTCTCGATGCGACACATCAGCTCTCTGACGGATTCCCGCCGGATCTCGTCGATTCCTACGAAGAGACGATTCAGCATTTCGATGCCGTCAAGGAAGTGCGTGAAATCAAAGGACGTCACCTCGGTAACCATGTCATGCTCGATGTGACGATTGCCGTTGAAGGAAGTCTCACCGTCGAGGAGGCGCACGATTTGTGTGATGACATCGAACGGGAGCTCGACGAACATCATGCTGTCGATTCGGTCCATATTCACATTGAACCGGTCTGATTTCGGTTATCTTTTGCGCTTCACGCCGCCGTTCGTATATAATGAGTTTGGAAAGACTATGAGATAACTGTTAAGGAGGGCACGGGATGGAAATCGTGCGTCAACCTATTCGTCAGATTGATGAGATCGAATATGAGCATTTTAAAAAATATGGTCAAAGTTCTTACGGCATCTCAGCCGAAGAGTTAAAAGGCATCTTTGTCGAGATGGGGGCAGAGCAGGTATACTCGGCCGATGAGCATAGTTATGGGGAGGACTTCTATTATGATCTCCTCGTTGACGGGCAAATCGTCGGAAAAGTGTTACTCTTGAAACTCGCTCGCGTCTATCAGCTCGATTTGATGGTGTTCGACGCCTTCAAGGGCAATGCCTATGCGACAGAAGGCTTGCGCCTCGCGCTCGAACAATCCGACTTAAGAGAAGGACATACCGTCCGCGCCGGCATCCCGCCGACGAGTCCACATCAGGAAGCGGTACGCCGTGTCCTTGAGAAGAACGGCTTCGAAAAACGGAACGGCCTTTACTATTTAAACTTTAAAAAGCGATATGTAATCAACCACTGAACTGACGGCGTCTGACGCGTCAGTTTTTTCGTATGGAGGTTTTACCGATGAAACAAGTGACAATCAACGACATCGCCAAACTTGCCGGGGTCGCCAAAAGTACCGTCTCTCGTTATTTGAACGGGGGTTCGGTCGGACAAGCGACACGCGAGAAAATCGAGCGGGTCATTCAAGAGACGAACTATGAACCGAACCAGTTTGCGCAAAGCTTAAAGTCGAAACAGACGAAAATGATTGGTGTCATCGTCCCTCGTCTTGATTCCTATGCGGCTTCGCGTACGATGATGGGCATCGACGAGCGGTTGACCGAGCGCGGTTATCAAATGCTTGTCGTTAACACGGCCCAACAGACCGAACGCGAGATCGAGCAGTTGTATAATTTGGCAAAGCAGAAAGTGGCCGGCATCATCTGGCTCGGGACGACCGTGACGCCGCGGCACTTGCAGGCGATCCAAGACATCCAAATCCCGGTTTTGTTGATCGGTCAAGAGCATGAACACGTCCATAGCCTCGTTTATCCCGATTTCGACGCGGCGTACGCTCTCGGACGGCAGTTCATGGACTGGGGGCACCGTGATGTCCTGTATGTCGGGGTCGGTCCGTACGACATCGCCGTCGGACAGGCACGGCGCGATGGTTTTCTGCATGCGTTCAAAGAAGCAGGCGCGAACGTAACGACGTATACGACGACGTTCAAAATTGACGACGCGATCCCGATTGGGGAACGGATCGCCGAGGCGACCGATGACGCGACGCTCATCGTCTGTGCGACCGACAACATCGCCCTCGGTGTCTTGAAAGGGCTCGCCAATGGCGGAAAATCGGTGCCGGTGGATATCTCGGTGAGCGGATTCGGCGGCTATGATTTCACCGAAGTACTCCATCCAGCGATCACGACGGTGCATCTTCCATACCGTCGGACAGGGTCTCGTGCGGCTGACATGATTCTCCAATTGTTAACAGGCGAAACCATCCCGATGAAAACGTTCACAACTTTTGAATTAAAACTGCGAGAAAGCGTTGACATTTTAAATTAAATCGATTACATTTGTGTTGCGGAACCGGTTCCGCAACATTTTTTATTTGTTTTTGGAACCGGTTCGATAAATGACATGAAGCACGACATTCAGACATGGAGGTGGACGGATGAACACCGTACATTGCATTGGTGAACTATTGATTGATTGGGTTTGCGAGGACGCATCGAGCGACCTCGTCAACGGGACGACATTCGTGAAGAAAGCGGGGGGCGCACCGGCAAACGTCGCGGCGGTCGTCAGTAAACACGGAGGAAATTCGAGTTTCCTCGGTCAAGTCGGGGCAGACCCGTTCGGACGCTTTTTAAAACAGACGCTCGTCGACAACGGCGTCGGCGTCGAAAACTTGGTGGAGGAAGGTGACACGACGTTCGCATTCGTGTCGATTCAAGAAGACGGGGAACGAGATTTCACGTTCCGACGCGGCAGCGATGGCGACTATGCGTTCGAGTCAATCAACTTGTCGGCCTTCAAGCCTGGAGACATCGTCCATTTCGGATCGGCGACGGCACTCCTCGACGGCGAGTTAAAGAACGCCTACTTTAAACTGCTCCAGTTCGCCAAGCGTGACGGCCTGTTCGTCTCGTTCGACCCGAACTACCGCGACGCGCTCGTGACCGACCTCGAGGCGTTCAAACAAGATTCGCTCCATTTCATCGCCGAAGCGGACTTCGTCAAGTTGAGCGAGGAAGAAGCGCACTTGTTGACTGGGCTTGACGATTTAGATCATGCGATCGCGTCGCTTCTCGAAACGGGTGCGAAACGGATCGCCATCACGCTCGGCTCGCGCGGGACACTGATTGCGACGAAAGACGTCAAAGACGTCATCGCTTCAGTGAAAATTGAAAGCGTCGATTCGACGGGAGCGGGTGACGCCTTTGTCGGCGCCTACTTGTATCGCTTAGCGACTCTAGGAATCGATGACGAGCGCTTACTGAAGGATATCGAATACGCGAATGTGACCGGCGCTTTGACGTGCACGGCATACGGCGCGATTCCGGCCATACCAACACAACAACGCGTGCTTGAAACGCTAGGAGGGAAACCAGCATGAACTACAGACAAGAAGCAGAAGCGATTTTAGAGGCGATCGGCGGAAAAGACAATGTCGCCGCCGCGGCCCACTGTGCGACCCGGCTCCGCCTCGTCTTGAACGACGAATCGAAAGTCGATGAGAAGAAACTCGACGCCCTCGATGTCGTCAAAGGAACGTTCTCGACCGGTGGCCAGTACCAAATCATCATCGGACAAGGCACGGTCAACAAAGTATACGCCGAGTTCGCCCAATTGACAGGGCTCGGCGACATGTCGACAAGCGACGTTAAGTCGGCCGGCGCGAAAAAAGGTAACCCGCTCCAACAGTTCGTCAAGATGTTGTCGGATATCTTCGTCCCAATCATCCCGGCCATCGTCGCCGGTGGTCTCTTGATGGGGATCAACAACTTGCTCACGGCACCTGATTTGTTCTTCGAAGGCAGCTCATTGATTGACCAGTACCCTGGCATCGCCGACCTCGCCGCGATGATCAACACGTTCGCCAACGCCGCCTTCGTCTTCTTACCTGTCCTGATAGGTTTCTCCGCCGCCAAGCGGTTTGGGGGTAACCCGTACCTTGGCGCCGCGCTCGGGATGATCATGGTTCACCCGGATCTCGTCAACGCCTACGCGCAAGCAACGGTTGGCGATATCCCGGTTTGGAATATTCTCGGCTTTGAGATTGAGAAGCTCGGTTACCAAGGACAAGTGTTACCGGTCCTCGTATCCGCTTATATCTTGTCGAAACTTGAAATCAATATCCGTAAATTCATGCCAGCTTCACTCGATATCTTGCTCACACCGCTCCTCTCGCTCCTCATCACGGCGTTCGTCACGTTCGCTTTCGTCGGACCGATCACGCGTGAAGCGGGTAACTTGATTATCGACGGTCTCGTTTGGACGTACGACTCACTCGGCTTCTTCGGCGGTCTCGTCATGGGTCTCTTGTACGCACCAATCGTCATCACAGGGATGCACCACAGCTTTATCGCCATCGAGACACAACTTCTCGCGGATATCGCCCGCACAGGCGGGTCGTTCATCTTCCCGATCGCAGCGATGTCGAACGTCGCGCAAGGTGCGGCCACACTCGCCGTCTTCTTCTTGACACGTGATCAAAAGATGAAAGGTGTCGCTTCGGCATCTGGTATCTCGGCACTCCTCGGAATCACGGAGCCGGCCATGTTCGGGGTCAACTTGAAACTACGCTATCCGTTCATCGCGGCCATCATCGGCTCAGGAATTGCCTCGGCGTTCATCGTCGGACGTGAAGTCCTCGCCGTCGCCCTCGGTGCGGCAGGTCTTCCAGGGATTATCTCGATTGCACCAGCGTCAATCGTCTCGTATATCATCGGGATGGCCATTGCCTTCGCGGTCGCCTTCGGATTGACGTTCGTGCTCGCAAAACGCCAAGCGAAAAAAGAAGCAGTAAAAGAAGCAGCTTAAGAAAAAGGAAGTGATGTTATGAGTTGGACGAAGGCAGAGCGTTATCGCTCGTTACGTGACGTGAGTGCCCTCGAGATGGAGACGCTCCGCACAAAGACGGCGGCTTCCCCGTGGCGGTTCGGATACCATATCCAACCGCCGACGGGACTCCTGAACGACCCGAACGGATTCACGTATTACAACGGGGAATATCACATGTTTTATCAGTGGTTCCCGCTTGGACCGGTACACGGTCTCAAGCATTGGTATCATGTCACATCACCCGACCTCGTCACGTGGACGGATCGCGGGGTAGCGTTAGTCCCGGAGACGACCGAAGATTCACACGGTGCTTATTCAGGCAGCGGGTTCGTGAAAGACGGGGAACTCCACGTCATGTACACGGGCAATCACCGGACGGATGACTGGACGCGTCACGCCTCGCAAGTGATCGGCGTGTTGCGGGATGGCAAGATCGAACGTCGCAACGTCGCGATTCCGGACGTGCCGGCCGGGTACACGGAACATTTCCGTGACCCGAAAGTGTGGTTCGAGGACGGCGCCTATTACGCCGTCGTCGGCGCACAACGCACGGACGAGACGGGTTGCGTCGTCTTGTATCGCTCGGTCGACTTGGATGAATGGACGTTCCTCGGTGAGATTGAGACGGGACTCGATTCGTTCGGCTACATGTGGGAATGTCCCGACGTGTTCGAACTGAACGGGCAGCATGTCCTCGTCTTCTCGCCGCAAGGGATTGAACCGGATGGGCATCGCTATCACAACATCTATCAGTCCGGATTCTTGATCGGCAAGCTCGACCTTAAAACGTTGACGTTCATACACGGCGCGTTCGAGGAGCTCGATTTCGGTTTCGATTTTTACGCTCCGCAGACGACAGAACAGGACGGACGTCGCGTTCTCGTCGGTTGGATGGGACTCCCGGAAATCGAGTATCCGACGGACCGGTTCGGCTGGGCCCACGCCTTGACGTTACCACGTGTGCTCACAATCGAGGACGGGTCGCTCAAGCAGCGTCCGGTGGCGGAGATGACAACGCTTCGCCGAGACACATTTCTCGACGCGACTGGCACGTCGGTCAGCGTCGCGACACCGGACCGTTACGAGCTGGAGCTGAAAACGGACGGGACAGACTTCAGCCTCGACTTGCTTCAAGTCGGCGACGAGTCACTTCTCATCCGATACGACGCAGCGGCAGGCGAATTAACGATTGACCGGTCGCATGCCGGCGAGCCGTTCGCGACCGAGTATGGCACGACACGGACGAAAGCGATTGCCGTGACGTCGCTTCATTTGTTCGTGGACTCGTCGAGTGTCGAATGCTTCGTCAATGACGGGGAAGCGGTCGCCACACTCCGCGTCTTCCCAAGTGAGCTTGAGAAACAGTTGCGCTACGAAGGCGCGACTGCGAGCCTGACTGGTTGGACGTATCAATAAGGAAAAGCTGAGCTTTGGCTCGGCTTTTTTGTTTCCCATTAAATGGGGCACTGTATGCTATTCTGATAATAGGGAATAAATTACATATGATAGAGGGGGATGGTTTACGTGTGGATGGTTTTAGGATTACTGGCGATTGGGGCGACACTGGTCAATTTATATACGTTCAGCGTCGGGAAAGATTACAAGCTGCCGATGGCGCTTGCGTTGTCCTTGACCGCATTGACAGTATGCGCGGATTACAGCTATTTATCTGTCTGGGTCGAAGCGGAGGATTGGAGTGCGTTGGCGGATGTCATACCAGGTATGGGACGGGCATTATGGGTACTAACTAGCATCTCGATCATCTTGAACCTGTTGCCGATTTTCTTGGAGCGAATGCGAAAACAGGCATGAGTGATTCGATGTCAAAAATTGTGAAACCTTTCGTCCGGATTTTCGTAAAAGATGACTATCAACGTGAATGGGGTGGAGGGAATGAAACGAAATCGAGCCATGTTGACAGTGGCTTCGGCGATGTTCAAGGCTTTCATAGAGCCGGAGGAAAGTGAATTGGATAGAGAAGAAATGATTCAAGCGCGAGTCGCTCAGTCGTCAGGGATTGGTTCGTTCAATGAGACGGATTTCATCATGTTCAATGGAATCGAGAAAGTGAGACCGTTTGCGGACATGTTGCGCAATGCAGATGATGCGCTCGAAGATTCCATTCACGGGGAACCTGACTTTGATTTAGAGCTTCATTGGAAGGGCGGCGTGATGGCACAGTATCAGCTTTGGCTCGGTCAGAAGCAGCAACCGAGCTATTTGATGGATGTGACCCATCGACACCTCATCTACCGCGTGTCGGGAGACATGACGAATCGGTTGATTCAAGTGCTCGCGGTGGACGAATAAGGTAAGGAACGTGAGGGTTATGAAAAATGGATTACATTGATTTGAAATTTCGCTTCGATAAAGACCTTTCTGACAAAACATATGGCGAAAAGCTCCTTCAATTGTGTGACAAGTACGATGTTGAAATTGGCTGTCTCGGCTATTTTGAGCCCATCAACATACCTTTTTCGCGAGAACGATTCATGAATATGTGGGGTATCGAACAGGATGGTATGTCTGATTTTTTTGCGCGCCTGCATAAACGAAAAAGTTTTCTAGTCATCAATCCTTGTTATGACGGAACAGCTAGTGTGTATATCTCGCTCAGTCTGTCGAAAGCTCATTACAACGACCGGCCGAATCGATGGCTTACTCTATTTAAAGCGATGTGTATCGAACTTAAACCATATCGAGCCGCCATGTGTATGGACCCTGGTTCCAAATCTTCGCTTTATGATTATGATCGGGAATATTTTTGGTTTCTCAAGCCCGAAGAAGTTTCGTGGTTCAATTATTGGAGCGATGATTTACTGGCCTTTGGGGATGTGAATGATATTGACGCATTCGAGTGGTTTAATCGAGAACGAATCGAAAGCGGATGTTTCTATCAATTGACGGACCAGATAGATGTGTCCAATCTGGAATCGCGTATCGAAGAGGCGAGAATCATGTTTGGTAATGGAGTACTGTTGAGACGAGAACTCGTTGAAGAGGATGACATCGATTGGGATGAAGACTACTTTGATTGGGAATACAAATGATTCACATAAGTGCTTAGTTATTCATTACAAGAGGCAGAGGTAACTTATGAGGCGAGAAAGGATGGGTACTTTAGTCGCTCTAACAGTTTTGACAATTGCTTTGACCGGCTGTGGCTCGAACGATTTTCGGACGGATGGGATTGAAGAAGTCCGCGTCTCGGAATCGGATGGATTCAGCAGTTTCCAAGAGCGCGATGTCATCACATATGACGAGCTCGAGGACGTCAAAGTGTTTGCGGACATGATTCGGAATGCGGAGCAGCAACCGGGCGTCGTAAATATGGCAACGCCTGAATATGATGTGGAAGTCCAGTATCAAGATGAGACAGTGGACCGCTATTACGTCTGGCTCGGAGACTTAGGCATGCCGACGAGCATCATGGATGTGAATGATACGCATACGGTGTATCTCGTCCCGGCAGACGTGACAGATGAGTTGATCAGACTGCTCGAGCAAGGGTAAACTTTCAAAGCGAGGTGATGGCTGATGAAGCAAGCAATGAGGCAAATCGGGGCAATTACCGTCATGGTTTTTATGTTATCGGGTTGCGGCTCGAACGATTTTCGGACGGATGGGATTGAAGAAGTCCGCGTCTCGGAATCGGACGGATTTAGCAGTTTCCAAGAGCGCGATGTCATCACTTTCGACGAGTCGGAAGCGATTCGAGTGTTCGAAGACATGCTGCGTGAGGCAGACGAACTTCCCGGTGTCGCCAATTCGGTCGGGCCGGAATACGATATTGAGATCCGCTTCGAGGACGGGGAGACGGACCGCTATTACCTCTGGCTGAACGATGATCCCAAATCCGTCAGCAGCCTGTACGACGCGGACGACACAAACATCGGTTACCGCCTCCCGGCGGACGTGACGGAGGAATTGATCAATCTGCTCGAGTCAGGCGACTAAAAAAAGACGCCTGGAATGGCGTCTTACGAGTTGAGGCGGATAAAGCGCTCAATCTGTTGCTCGCTCTTCCGCGCTTGACGCCCAATCCAAATCAGATGACCAGGGCTGTTCAAGATGGTGAGTTGGGCGTGGGGGATGAGCCGCTTCGCATGATGCGCATGGCGGACCGGCACGGCCTTGTCATTTTTGGAGTGGACGATATACGTCGGGCACGTCACCCCGAGCAGCGTTTCATCGGTCACTTGTTGCCGCAGGTCGAACTGGGCACCGAGACCGAACGCCATTTGGTTCGCGACCCGTTTCAATAAGAAGATATCGTACGGGGTCACTTCGTCACGAATGACATCTAGTGCGAGCAGGCTCGTCGATTGAATCATGCGGGCCGTCGCCTCGAACGGTTGTTTTTGAATGGCGCGGGCGACGAACTGTTTCATCGCAAATTGCAGCGCGATGAACGCAGGCTGGGCGACGTTACGGCTGATGTATTGCCGATAGGGGAAGTCGACGACGCTCGTCACAGCGGCAGCGAGCGTAAGGCTGAGCGCGTGGTCGTTCTGCGATGCGAGCTCGATTGCCGTCGGCCCACCGGCCGAAATGCCGTACACGTGATACCGATCGATTGACATGACTTCCATCAGGCGACGTAAGTTCGCGGCGAACGCTTGCGGCGAAGCCGAAAATGAGTACGGAGTCTCACCGTAGCCGGGACGGGATGGGACTATGACCCGAAAACCGGACACGACGAGCCGGTCCACATGGTACGGTTCGAGGCTCGATGATTGGGTCCCATGAATCAGAACGATGACCGGACCGTGACCGCGGTCCATATATTCGATTTTCGTGCCGTTGACGTGCGCGTAATGTTTCACTGCGGAAGGGCCTCCTTAAACGATTTGTAATGGAAAATACCTTTATTTCATGGAAATAACATGCTACTGTCTGTTTATACATATTTTACATAGAGAAGTGAAAGGGGATTAAACCGTGAACAACCGAGAACGGTTACTCGAGGTGAGACGGTTTTTCGAACGCCACACAGATGATAATCATCCAAAGACGTTAGAAGACTTGCTCGAATATTTATCTACGATCGGAGATACTTCTAAGTTAGCAAAAAAATCAGTGAAAGACGACATCCAAGCATTGACCGATTCGGGGTTCGAGGTGCAGGATGAGCTCGAGAAGAACGGCCTCGCCAAAAAATATTGGCATTCGGCCCGTTTGTTTGAAATCCATGAGCTCCGGATGATGGTCGACGCTATCGTCGCGGCGAAGTTCATCTCGGAGGACGTGACAGAGCGGATCGTCGAGAAACTTCAAAAACTGACGAGTATTCCGGAAGCGGAAACGCTCCAGTCGATCATTAAGACACCGAAGAAGAAACACGGACAGATTCCGTACCATATCGATCGCATCCAGCGCGCGATCCAAGAACAAAAGGCAATTTCGTTCCAATATACGGACGTCGTCGGCTTTGACGCCACGAAGCGAACGTTCCCGCTTCGCCGCGACGGCGAGCGTTACGTCGTCAATCCGATTGACTTGCACTGGAACCATGAGCAATATTATTTGATTGGCATCGATGAGTCGATCGGGGAAATCCGAAACTATCGCGTCGACCGCATCGTCAACTCAGAGATTGTCGAGGATGATACGCCGCGCATGAAACATCATTTGCCGGATGACTACTTCCAAAAGTCGTTCAATATGTACAACGGGCTCGACGAGGAAATCGTCCTTGCCGTCGACGAGCGCGTCCTCCCGGTCATCTTCGACAAGCTCGGAGAAGACGTCTCGATTACGCAAGACGGAGAACGCTTCCTCATCCGCTTCGATGCGGCCGTATCCGACGGGTTCGTCTTCTGGCTCTTGTCGCTCGGTACGCAAGTCGAGGTGCTCGAACCGATCACGCTCCGCGACCATTTGCGCGAGACGATCGAGGCGATGGCCGAACGATATGCGAAGGCGAGCATTCACTGAAACGATTGAAATGAAGGTATGATATACTGCTTGCGACACTTGTAGAAGGGGGACAGGCGGATGTTAGATTGGATGCCATTAATCATTCCGATTGTCGCTGTCATTTTTGTTGCTGTCGTCGCAAGACGCGCCATGAAAATGGACCAAGAGAAATAAGCTAGGACGGACATCCTTCTCGTCATGAGGGGGATGTCTTTTCCGTCCAAAAGGAGGAGACCGGTGGATACGATTACCCATACGCTGTTCGGTCTGACGCTCTACGGGGCGGCCGATAAGCGAGACTTACAAACAAACGAAAAACGGGCCTTGTTCGTCACGACGCTCGTCGGGAGTCAAATCCCGGACAGTGACGTCATCTCGCGGCTATGGGACACGGAAGGCATGTATCAGATGTGGCACCGCGGTATCACTCACTCGATTTTCCTCGTCCCGTTGTTCGCGCTACTCATTTACATACTCGTACGAGTCTTGTTCAAGGTGACCGATATCCGTTACTTCTGGTGGGCGCTCTTGTCCGTGTTCATCCATAACACGGCAGACTTGTTCAACGCCTGGGGGACAGGTTACTTCGAACCGTTATCGGATGTCCGGGTCACGTTTGGTGTCATCCCGATCGTTGATTTCGTCTATTGGGGCATTTTCCTCGTCGCCTGGCTGATCGCTCGGCGAACTGACATCAGTCATACGGTGTATCGCTACGCCTGGGCAGCGATCGTCGTGCACGTCTTGATTCAAAGTGCGCAAGGGGCGTACTTGTATCAGTCGTATGCCGCCGATCACGACGAGGTGGCGCTGTCGGCCTCGTTCATCCCGACCCAGTTCACCGTCATCACGAAGACGGAGGAATCGGTGTCGATTTACAGTGACTCGGTCTATCAAGAACCCGAGGTCCAATACGAGTTGACGAGTGCGGACGATGCCGATTTGAATCCGCTCTTCGCCGAAAATAAAGAAGCGATCACGCTCAAACAGTGGTCCCCGTTCGTGGTCGTCGTCGAGGATGATGAGCGGCTCGGCCTCTACGATCCGCGCTTCTTTGACGGTGAGTCGTCATTCCTTTACGAATACATCGAATTGTAGGTGATTCTATGCGGCGCATCCGTTATTTGTTCATCTTCGGTTACGAACAAGCACTCAGTTGCATCTTCCCGGTCGCCATCTTCGGGGCGCTCGCGTTGACGAAATGGTTCGACTTTCCGATTCCGCGCTATGACGTCCTCCTCATTTGGTGTCTGTTCGTCCAAGTCGTGCTCGTCAAGACCGGGCTCGAGACGATGGAAGAAGTGAAGGTCATCAGTTGGTTCCACGTCATCGGGCTCGGCCTCGAGCTGTTCAAAGTCCAGATGGGGTCATGGAGCTATCCGGACGAGGCGTTGACGAAATGGTTCGGCGTCCCGCTCTATGCGGGGTTCATGTATGCGAGCGTCGGCAGCTACGTCGTCCAGTCGTGGCGTCGCCTTGATTTGGAGTTTCTCAAGATGCCTCCACCGCTCATTGCATTCGGACTCGGGATTGCCATCTATTTCAACTTCTTTTGGCATCACATTTGGCTCGATTTGCGCTGGGTGTTGATCGGTCTCGTCTTTCTCGTCTTCGGCCGTGCCATCGTCACGTACCGGCTCGACGACCGCCGTTTCACGATGCCCGTCGTCGTCGCCTTCTTTTTGATTGCCTGCTTCATCTGGTTCGCGGAAAATATCGTCACGTTCTACAACGGTTGGGCGTATCCGAACCAGTTGAGCGGTTGGGTGCTCGTCGACCTCGGCAAGCTGTCGTCGTGGTTCCTGCTCGTCATCATCAGCATCTTGCTCGTGGCGTGGCAGAAACGAAGACAGGAACTCTCATGAAAAAACGTGTGCACCCGCTTCGGGATGCACACGTTTTTTGGTTACGTCGTTCGTTGTTTGGAGCGGGCAATCATATGGACGATAAACACATAGAGTGGGAACGTGAACGTGAGCGCGATGATCAATAGCCCGACGGCCGGACCTGGCCATGCCGCTTCACTAGGAGCAGGGATGACTCGTGTCCAGACATAGGTGAACAGCGCCAAATAGGGGAGCCATAAGACGTACAGGGATAGGTTCCATGGTGAAGGAGTTAGTCGCGTGACGTGTTTGATGATGAGCCGCGTGAACAACCAGAGTGAAGCAAGAGCGATAGAGACGATGACTAGCGTATAAATATTGCCCATGATCAAATAGAGCCGTCCGCTGTTGGCGAGCAGTTGAATGTTCAATAATAGCAGCACCGCGAGGAAAATGGAGATAGATTGTAACTTGAGGAAGTGGGCCATATAGGACTCCTTAATCTGATAGGATGATGAAACATTATTCAGTAACGCTCGTATAATATGAAAGAGGTGATCAGGTTGGCACAATTAATTGCGTTTTGGTTTGTCGGATTCATCTGTGTGCTTTCGACATTTGTATATATGTCACAATGGCGGAGCGAGCGCAAATTGATGAAATTGCTAGGAGCCATATTTAGTATCTTCATAGCTATCGTTTGTTTTATGATTGCTGTACCTGATACATATGATCGCGCGCTTGGCCGTTATGAGATGGAAACCGGGAATTGCTACGTCGTTGACAATCAGTCGAAACAAGGCGGCGTGACACTCTGGTTTGAAGAGGATTCTTATGATTTTCCGGACATACCGGAGGACGTCGCATATGGACCGGGCACGTTGTTTGATTGTACCGTCACGTTGACGAAAGTGAATTCGACTGGAGTTGACTATGTGTTGAAGTCGAAAGACGGCGATCCGCTCTTTTCAACATACTAAAGTATTCTTCTGATTAGAAGGATACTTTTTTAACTGATTTAGGCGAGAATTCTCCCACCTCTAAGCGTCTCGGGCGAAGCCCAGCGAAGGTGGGAGATGAATTGCCCGTCCCCGACGCCCTCGGCCACCGCTGTGACAGGACGACGAACAAAAGTTCGTGATTCCGTCAGATTTACTCGCCCCCTCCGCGGGTATCGGAATGGGACGAGGATGATCCTGAGACCGGGCAGAGGAGGAACGGACATGCTGAAGGGCTACAAATACCGGCTCCACCCGACGGCTACACAGGCCGAGTTCCTGATCAAGACGATCGGCTGCACTCGCTTCATCTACAATAAGTTGCTCGAGGACCGCATCGCCATCCATGAGGAGGCGATGGCGAGCGGCGGGCCGAGGCGGAAACCGCCGACACCGGCCTCCTACAAGCCGCTGTTCCCGTTCCTGTGCGAGGCGGACAGCCTCGCGCTCGCCAACGCGAAGCTGCACCTCGACGCGGCGTTCGCGAAGTTCTTCGCCGGGACGGCCGGCTTCCCGGTGTTCAAGTCGAGACGGAAGGCGCGCGCGTCCTACACGACGAACAACCAGCACGGAACGATTCGCATCGAGGCGGGAAAAGTCCGTCTGCCGAAGGTCGGGTTCATCCGGTTCACACAGCATCGCAGCTTCGACGGGGAGATCCGTTCGGCGACCGTGTCGATGACACGGACGGGCAGGTTCTTCGTGTCGCTCCTCGTCGAGCAGGCTGACGAGCCGTGGGTCCCGGCTGAGCACAAGGTCGGGATCGACCTCGGGCTGGAACACTTCGCCACCATGACGGACGACGATCTCGTCACGGAGAAGATTGCGAACCCGCGCAACCTGCGACAGGCCGAGGCGCGGCTCAAACAAGCGCAGCGTGCCCTCGCCCGCAAGAAGCCCGGCAGCAAGAACCGCGAGAAGGCCCGGCTCCTTTTGGCTAAAAAGCATGAAAAAGTACGGAACCGCCGACACGACTTCCTCCACAAGCTGTCGCGACGCATCGTCGACGAGAACCAAGTCGTCGTGGTCGAGACGCTCCGAACGAGGGAGATGATGCAGGACCGCCGCCTGGCGAAGTCGATCGGGGACGCCGGATGGGGCGAGTTCGTCCGACAACTCGAATATAAATGTAAGTTCCACGGGCGGACGCTGATCAAGGCCGACCCGTGGTTCGCCTCGACCCAGGTCTGCTCGAGCTGCGGCGAGAACGGCGGCAGGAAGGACTTACAAACCCGGGAGTGGACGTGTGCCGCGTGCGGCGCGCACCACGACCGCGACGTCAACGCGAGCCTCAACCTGTTGCGCCTCGCTGAGGATATCATGTCTTCAGGGCAGGGACTGCCCGACGAGCTTGGTCCATAACCGTGGCTGTTCAAAGCACGGTCTTCCCAAGAAGCTCCCACTTCAGGTTGCGAAGCAAGCAAGTGGTGAGTAGTTCACTGATTTTTCTGCCATTCATCCTCTGAATTCAATTATCATTTGAAATCTACTTTTTCGATAAAGCAATAGGGTGAGTGCAATGGATATCGTTGAGTTGTAAAGAACGCCGATTTCAATGTTGAAACTGTCGAAGCAAATGACTATTTAAATTTCTGAAATTTTCGGAATATTGTTTTTATTCATAAATGATTATGATAAAATCATAACAGTGTAAATGGGGAAATTTTACTTTGGGATGAGGGAAATGCTTTATTTTGGAATCGGCTTTTTGGATTCTATAGTTTATGGTCTATAAGCAAGCTCGAAACGGTTATAAGAATGTATTTGTTTTTTGAAAGGGGGAGAACTTAATGAACTTGATTGCTCAAAAATCGGCTCAGTTTTTCATCACCATTTTTGTATTGATTGCAATCAGTGCTTTGCCGTCGCTCGTCGTGCAACTCGAGTTCGTGCCATCGAATTACTGGTACGGGATTCAACAACAATTCAGTCAGTTGGCGAAACTCGATGAGATTACATACTTCAACGTCACAGCGCAACGAGAGTTACCGTTATTGCCAGATCTCGGTCCGCTCATGAAAGAGACGCTTATTATCTTTACGACATCACTTGTTGTCTCAGTTGTGTTCGCCCTTATGTACGCCTATTTCTTTTATCGGAGCGGGAAGCGTGTGCGCACGGTGCTCCAACAAACGAGCCAGACGCTCGAGATGATCCCGGATTTATTTTGGCTCATCTTTTCACAATATCTTGCGATCACGATTCATAAGACGACCGGATTTGATCGAATTGAAGTCGCTGGCGGGTTTGCCGAATACATACGTTTTCTACCGATTTTGACGTTGACGCTTACCATTCTATTCTTCTTCCTCAAATGGTTGACGAAACATATCCTCGAGGAGGAAGCGACACCGTTTCTCGAGTTGGCGCGGGCAAAAGGCGTCCGGCCGGCAGGGTTGTTCTGGAAGCACTTGCTTCCGAATTTGGTGTATCGCTTCTATCTTTTTTTCCGCTCGAATTTGATCACGGTGCTATCGAGTCTCCTGATCATCGAATATTTGTTCAACGTACAAGGGATTTTCCGTTTTGTCGTCTATAATCCTGTGATGCCAATCCTACTCGTGATCTTGTTGGTCGTCTATATCCCGATCTTCATATTGGATTTACTGGCGGAGTGGCTTATCCCGAAATCATGGAAAGGGGAGATTTGATGCGTCGTACGCTGCTACGTGACCCAGTTTTCTTAATCGTTTTTACGATTTTGATGGGCTTGCTATTGTTAAGCATCGGAAATACGATTTTTCGAGATGGTCAAGTCGATCAATTCCTGAACCGTTACTCCGATGAGGGACGGTTGATTGGCATTCCACCGCTCGAACCGTCCAAAGATCAGTGGCTCGGAACCGACCGCGCTGGGAATGATTTGTTTCAAATGATGATCGAAGGGTTCAAATGGACGGTCGGTATTTGTGCGACCGTGGCGCTCGGACGGATGGCGCTTGGATTAGTAGTCGGGATTCCGCTCGCCTTTCGCGGGGCACGGGTGAACCGAATTTTCAAAATGCTGTTAGATGGGTTTTTGATTCTACCGATTTCCCTTCTTGCCATGATGATGCTGTTTTCGTCCCTGTTGTTCGCAGACTCGACGATGGTGCCACCGCTAGTTGATCGCGTGACGCTTCAATTGACGGTCTTCGTGTTGATCGGTCTACCTGCCGTCACGCTGTACCTGATTACAGAAATCCGGCAGTTGCTCCAACAAGAGTTTATGATTGTCGCCGAGACGTTAGGCGGCAGCGTCTGGCATCGAGTGAGGCGACACCTGTGGCCGCACCTCGTCCCGACGATGGTGATCGTCTTCATGCAACAGTTTGTGCAAACATTGATGTTACTCATTCATCTGTCCTTGTTCGGCGTCTTTTTCGGAGGGACCATTTACTTATTCGAAGGTGTGATGCCGACACTGTTTGAGTGGTCGTCGATGTTCGGCTATTATTTCAAGCAGTTCACGGCGACGACCTGGATGACGAGTCACATGTTCCTCGTCCCTGCGATTGGATTGTCGATGCTCGTCTTCCTCAGTAACTTGCTGACAAGCCGCCTCGAGCGGGCGTTCCGGTTACGGCGACAAGAAGCGGTCGTTACGGAAGAGACGATGTCTCAAGCCGAGGCGGCAGCCGCGTCGATCGCGGATCCGTTCACACTCGTGCATGCGGATGGCTCATTTCAAAAGATGAATCAAAAGAAAGCGGACGGCATCACACACTGATGTCATCCGCTTTCTTTTAGTACTTGATTATCGTAAAACTAAGGAGGTAAAGATGGTGAACACGAAGTCGTTTATGCTCGTTTTTGTCTCGGTGTACTTGTTAATGAGTCTTCCTGCAATGCTAGGAATCGGCTATGTGATTGACTGGATACCGGAAGCGAGTCTGTCCCAACAACTTAGGGGATATGTGATCGAAGGATTGACGAATGGATTTCAGCTTAAGATTGCAATCTCAGCGATAGCCAGTCTGGTGCTAATTACCTTGCTGTCGAGACGTAGAGCAAATCAATCGCTTCGATAGACATCGCTTCATTCTTCAACAGGTTGTGCCTTCACTTGCGCCATCCACGCGTCAAGCTTGTTATAGTCGATTTTTCCTGACTTTGCCGCGTAAAAGAAACCGTGGTAGCGGAGCGTGTCCTCACTGTTGATGATGAATTCGTCTAACTCATCTCCGTCTTGATCATATAAGGTGACCCGATACGAGTAACCCATATAGCCGATACTAGGCTTTCCTTTTTGAAATGTGACGTCACTCAAGTTGAGTTCATAACCGCTTTGACCGTCAAACACGTGGATGTGGGACACGCTCGATGGTGACGTCGTGATGACCCGTTGCGGGATAAACGTCGTTGCATACAACAGTCCCACGACGAGACCGATCATCAAGAAATATGTGCGTTTGTTGTGGGATTTGTTCAAGGTGCTTCTCCTTCGTGTCAGTCGTCAATCACATCTTCTCCGGCTTGCCGCAGGTTCTCAAGTGAGGCGAGCATATGCGCGATCACATCGTCAGGGTGACGTTCCCACGCCCCAAGTTCGGCCACGACTTTGAGCGGGGCGCCCGACCGGTACGACCGGGTCGGATTGCCAGGGAAGCGCTTGTCCGTCAAGTTCGGGTCGTTCTCGAAGTCACCCGTCGGTTCGACGACGTAGATTCGTTCACGGGCATTCCCGCTCGCCAGTTCGGCTCCCCATTTGGCGGCGTCGAGGGTGGCCGTGAAATAGATGTAGTTCGACTGCTTGTCTTGGTAGTTCGAGCGTCGCTTCGGTTCTAGCAAGTCCCCAAGTTTCAGTTCGGCTTTCGTTCCGTGGAAAAACGGACCGGGGTCGAGCGGTTTCATGTCATCGGTCATGCTTTATCTCTCCTTCAGTCAGGCTGTCTTCAAAGTATAGTGGATGGATTTAGGAGAACACAGTCTGTTTTTGGTTCGAGAATCGCGATATAATAAAGACGGGAAGAGCGTTCGGCTCTTCCTTTTTTGTTACATAGAATTCAAAGCTGTTTTCGGAACGAATAGCTCGTGATGGCGTAGTCCATTTTGTCTTTATAAAAGCGATGCGCCTCGGTCCGGGCCAGTCCGGACTCGAGGGCGACATATTTGGCACCACTGTCGCGTGCGTATTCATGGACGAAGTGAAGCAACATCTCGCCATATCCCTTCGAGCGATGGTTCACGCACGTCACGAGGTCGTAAATGAAGACGTGTTTCTCGAGATATAGATTGACGCGGAGCTCGATCCCCGCAAGCGAGACGATGGCATCGTCGGCGTATAACGCATATAGTTCATACCCTTGTGGTCGCATGGCGGCGACGAGCTCGCGATAGGCGTCGAGCGTCAGGTCGGTGCGCAGTTGGTTCATGACTGGGAACGATTCATCGAGTTCGTGTGGCGACTCGATTGGTTTGATGGAATAGATGGTCGATGGAATGGGAATCATGCCTCCTTGTGGGGATGTTGTATGTAGATTTCGCTCTCGTAAGACAGGATTCCTTCCATACCTATAAACGGACAGAAGGGACAGATACATCGTGAAACATGCGCTAGTGATCGGCGGCAGCGGGATGCTGGCGGGGACTGTCCTTTGGTTGGCAGAGGTTGGCTATCACGTGTCCATCATTGGACGGAATGCCGAGAAAATGAGCCGATTGACCGAACAAGCACCCGCCCGACTGTCTGCCGTATTGGTCGACTATCGGGACGACTGGCGTCTCAAGGAGGCGCTGCGAAGTTCGATTGCGGATCACGGAGATTTCGACTTGGTCGTTGCCTGGATTCATTCGGGCGCAGCTGACGCCTTAACGTGTATGTTGTCAGCATTACGAGAGGGAACGGACCTGTTCCATGTTCTCGGTAGCCGCGCCAACTCGAGCGTTTTGAGAAAAGGGCTGACGATCCCTCAAGACGTCCGTTATCACCAACTGCAACTCGGTTTTCAAGTCGTGAATGGGGAGCGCCGCTGGTTGACGCATGAAGAGATTGCCAGAGGCGTGATCGAAGCGATTCAAGGAAACAAGACGTATCACGTCGTCGGTATGAACGAGAACGATTAGGTATAAAACGGATTGGATCAGAGGCGATGTTCGTAGAGATTGAAGAGGTGAGATTTATGTTGAAGTTGGCACGAGATGAAGAATTCTTTAAAGACTTGTGTCGGTTGTCTCGACTTGGGGAGTTGAGAAGTCGGCCGACCGCCGTATCAGGTGGATTGTTGCATGATATGTATCAGATTGATACCGACAGCGGGACGTACGCTATCAAGCTGTTGAATCCGCAAATTATGAAGCGTCCTGAGGCGCTCCATAATTTTATTAATTCAGAGCGGATTGCCAACCTCGCTATGAAAAGACTTCCTGCGTTGGCTGCCCACATTGTAGACGGTGAGTCGATTCAAACGATTGACGGTCAATTTTATCTCGTCTTCGATTGGGTGGACGGGACGAGTTTGCCGCCACATGAGATACAGCCGTTTCATTGTGAGCGAATCGGAGACATCTTGGCAACCCTCCATAGCCTCGAAGACACAAAGGTTCTCGTGTCTGATGAAGCGGTGGTCGAAGAAAAAGAAATTGACTGGGATTTCTATGTACAGAAAGGGAACGAACAGCAAGCCGAGTGGGCCAAACGCTTACGAAACACCATCGAAGACTTGTATACGTGGCATCGACAGGCAGTCAAATCGTCAAGCCTGTTCACGACAAACCGTGTCATCAGTCATCGCGACTTGGATTCGAAAAATGTGCTGTGGCACGACGACCGTCCGCTCGTCATCGACTGGGAGTCGGCCGGTTCGATTCATCCGATGCAAGATTTGATGGAGACGGCACTCTATTGGTCGCTAGATGAGGCGGGCGTCGTAAACCGGACCAACTTCTTTTCAAGTATACAAGCTTATGAACAAAAACGAGGACGAAGCGATGTGGATTGGCAACGTGTCTTGTGGTATGGCTATCTCGGGAAGTTGAAATGGCTGGAGTACAACTTGAAACGGTCCCTTCACATCGAGAGTGCGAGCAGTGCGGACCGAGCCACAGGAACGAGCCAAGTCGCCGTAACACTCGAGGATTTACATACATATGCCGCGCAGATTCCTCGGTTACTAACCTGGTTACGTCAAGAAACATAAAAATTCGTACTGAGGAGCTGTCAGCAATAATGAAAATCTTAATCGGTCAACCAAAAATGGAGCAACACCTAGAGCAATTCATTCAAGATATCGAAGCGAACCCTACGGTGGACTTGATCTTGTATCCAGAGGGCTATTGTCAGGTTACCCATCTGGACAAGGTCAAGGAGCTCGCGAAGACGTTTCAGACAACGGTCGTGATGGGCTATCGGAACGAGCAGAACGTGGACCGGGCCCTCATCATCGACAAGCGTGGGGAGACACTGTTGGACCGTGCCAAGACACCGGAGGCGATGCCGCTCTTCATGCCGTCAACCGTCGTTGACGATGGTCACCGATACGGATATGTGCTCTGTCGAGAAATCTTCATGGGGCTGGAAGGACTTAAATCGGAAGAACCCATCCAACTCATCTTCAATCCGATTGGAGTCGGCATGTTCAGTGAAGAACAGTACAGTGACTGGTCTGGTGAAGCGAAAAAGATTGCATTGCAACAACGCTCAATCATTCTCGGGACGAGCCATGCCGATGGGTCGTATCGAAACTGTGGCCATTCGATTCCGATGGCATATTGCTTTGATGAGACGGGAGAGGCGACATTGCTGTCGAAAAACGATACGCGTACCCGGATTGTCGATACGGTTTTAAGGACGATCGAAGTGCTGGATTCGCCTGTCGGAACGGTTCAATGGGGATGACGAGTTGATTTGAGAACACAAAAAAACCTTGAATGCACACTTCTATCAAGTTGTGATCATTCAAAGTTTATTTCATCGGATGTATTTTAACTAGTGAACGAAATTTTCGCATTGATTTCATCAACGACCGCGTTTCCATTTTCTCGATTCACATCATAAAACGTATCCTCATGCGTCAATGACACGTGTTCACCGCTTTGGAGCTCGTACTGTTCGAGTAACGGACGAATCCGGTCATGGACGACGCGGGCGGCCTCTGGGGACGTATGTGGATAGATGATGGCGAACGTGTCTAGGGCGATGCGGTATTTATGATCTGTTCGTCTCGTGGCCAGGTGGAGCTCGTCGCTGAAGTAATTCAAGAACCATTCATACTCGGTCCGTCCAAACCGTTCCTCGAACTGTCTCAACTCAGGAATCTGAATGAACGACACCGTGAAGGCGTCACCGTGGCGAATGAGGCGATCGCGCTCTGCAGTCAAGTCCATCCGAAACCGTTCGGCGTTATCGAGCCACGTCTCAGGGTCGACGGCCACGAGCTGTCGAGCCCGTTCCTCTAACTCGAGCCGTGATAGCTGCACGTTCTTCACGAGTTGATGGACGAGGCCGGACAAAATGGACATGACGAGTAGCAGAACTGTAAAACTGATGCCTCTACCGTTCAAAAACTGAACGTTTCCTGCTTCATAGATGGACGCGAACCATCGGAAATAGATGAATAAAAAGAGGAGGAGCGTGACAGACAGGGTCAGCCCGGCCCGCATCCCGAAGATGAGGGAAGATAAGACGATGGCGGGTAAAATCAAGTAGCCGAGAAGCCCGGTGTTACTCTCAAGCAAAAGGACGGTGTACGCCATCGTGCCGACAATCAGACAAGAGACAAGGACGAACAAATAAAACGATTCATTGTTCCATTGCTTCATGTTCAACCCTCCATTTGTTTCGAATCGGCTCGCCATGAGCCACCTCCTCAATTACCCGCTATATGTGGGGAGTAACCAATCAAAGATGTCCTTACCTTCATTATAGAATATCAGATTGAATCGACGAGCTTATTTTTCGAATCGGGGCGAGTGCGTTCTTCGAGTGAATCAAGTAAACGACACCACCGGCATTTGTGCCGGTGGTGTCGTCAGTTATGGCCCTAAGTTAGTCTGACCGTCGTGAATCAACGTGCCGAGAGATTCGCCCGAACAGATGCGCTTCATCGCGCCCGTCCCTTCGAAGTCGAACACATGGACGGGGAGATGATTGTCTCGCGCGAGGAGCAATGCCGACTGATCCATTACCTTCAAGTCATGGCGCAACACATCGTTATAGTGAAGCGACGTATATTGTCTTGCCGTGCTCGAACGATTCGGATCGTCCGTATAGACGCCGGAGATTCCGTTTTTGGCGACGAACAGGGCGTCGCAGTGCATCTCGACCGCGCGTTGAACTGCCGGATAGTCGGTCGAGACGAACGGCTGACCGTTACCGCCTGCAAAGATGAGGACGTATCCTTTGTCCAGATGGGTGAGTGCCTTCAGTCGAATGTACGGCTCGGCCATGCTCGGAATCGGCATGGCCGTCATGACCCGAACTTCGCGTTCGGTCTTACTCTTCAAGACACCGCGCAGCATCAAGCTGTTGATGACGGTGCCGAGTGTGCCGATGTTGTCAGCCTCGACGCGGTCGATGCCCCATGCGTCTGCCATATTGCCTCGGAAGATGTTCCCTCCGCCGATCATCAGGGAGACGTTGATGCCCATGTCAATCAATGACAGGATTTCATCCGCAATTTGATCGAGGTTGTGTGCATCGAAATTTGAGTTGTCCTCGCCGGCGATGGCCGCCCCGCTCAACTTGATGAGCACGTTTTGATAGTTGTTCATCGTTACACTCCCTTTACGATTCCAAATCTCCAAAATTATATAGGTTTTTCAATTAATTAGCAATGATTTTAAGGTGTCAGTTATAATGGAAAGTGAGATTGTTGGAAACGGGAGAGGAATGGGGGGACATATACATGAAGCATTTTTTGAAAGTGTTTGAGACAGAACTTGAAGTGAATCTTAAAGGAGAGCATGGTACACCGATCGTCATCATGACTGGAATGGGTTGTTCATTCGAGGAGTGGCATGAGGTGACAGAGAAGCTAAGTGCAATGAATCGGGTCATCCTGTATCACCGGCCGGGGATTGGCAGAAGTGAGCAGAGTCAAGGTGAGCGCAACACCGAAGCAACAGTACGCGATTTAAAAGAACTATTACACATTCTGCGTATTGACGAGCCCGTCATCTTGTTAGGACATTCCTACGGAGGACTTTGCGCCCAGCATTTCGCGAAGCGTTATCCATCTGATGTGGCTGCACTCGTGCTCGTTGACTCCACATCGCATGACTTGGAGAGGCTTGATACGCTAGACTTGCCAATCATGAATGAGGGAGCGTCGGATGAGGAATGGCTGAAACAATGTGAGGCGTATG
Organism: Exiguobacterium sp. s28; assembly: GCF_018618135.1. Lineage (NCBI taxonomy): Bacteria > Bacillati > Bacillota > Bacilli > Caryophanales > Exiguobacterium > Exiguobacterium sp. s28. Next base: position 84,344 of record NZ_JACSLL010000013.1, read on the forward strand.
CAGAGCAAACCGAATCAGCGTTAACGCGACGTATCCAAACCGTATTGACACCCAATCAGCTGAAGCTTCCGAGTGATGTTCAAGCAGAATTGATTCAATTTTTCCAAAGACCGAATCTGTATAAAACGATGATTGATGAAGTCAAGAACTGGCATGCGGATGCCCGGTTCATAAAACAGTTAGGAAACCTCGGTGTGATGCCGTTATATGTGATTGGACGCGACGCCGACCATGAAGTCGAACAAGGCATGTTAAACGGTTTTCCTGAATCTGAGTTAAGGTTATTAGAAGCAACGTGGCATCAACTCATTCGTGAACAAACGATGCTCTCAACGACTAGCAAGCTGGTGATTGCGGAACAGGCATCGCATGCTATTCATTTAGATCGTCCGGATGTTATTATTGCTGTGGTAGAAGAACACATTGATCAGATGACTCAAGCGATACAATAAGCCGAATGTCGCCGCAACAACTAAGAAAGAGCCGATTGAGAGAATGGTCTCAATCGGCTCTTTCTGTGTCGAGTATAAGAATTCAGTCCGTTTTTTTGAACAGCGCCGTCCAGAGTGCCGGGACCCCAAAGACGTCTTCAGAACGGTCGGCCTGTCGCATCTTGCGAATCTCGACTTCCTCGAACGAATGGAAGATGGACCGAAGTTTTTCAGGCGTGAAGCCGAGCCCGCCGTTCAGGTTTCTTCGGCGATACACTTCCCAGTCCGTGATGTCCGAGCCGCCGAGCTCGCCACCTTCCACGAAGCATGTGATTGCAAAGTGACCGTCTGGTTTTAGCGTTTTCCAGACTAAATCGATATACTGTTTTCTTCGATGCGGCGCGATATGGTGAAAACAACCTGAATCATAAATGACGTCGTAGGTGGGCTCTTTTAGTTTCACATCAAACAGATTGTCATGCATGAAGTTCACTTCCACTTGTTTCTTAAGGGCGCGTTCTTTGGCCCATTCAATCGACGTGATGGACAAATCGATGGCATCAACCGTACATCCGTTCTCCGCAAAATAGATGGCGTTGCGTCCAGGACCGCTCCCTAACTCCAAAACGTGACACGGTGCTAGGATATCCCGCTCAAAATAGCTGACCAAGTTTTCATCAGGCTTGTTCACAAAGAAGGGGATGCGCTTGTCTCGATCTGCGTAAAACGAGTCCCAAAACTCACTCGGTTCCCTCAACAGAGAGTCCAACATATTCAATAAATCTTCTTCAGTTCGAATCGTCTCTTTCATGGTATCCCCCGCTTTTATAGTTTCTTGAACACTCCTTAATTATACGATTTTTTCCAAATGTGAGGATATCAGGTACATGACATTCAGGTTAATTCATCTCGGATTTGAAGGTAGTAGATGGACCGGAAAATCGTGTGTAAATGCCTAAGGGAAGGGAGTATAGCTCGTGAACTCAATTTCCATGTCCTCCATTGCAGTTTATTCACAATCGATTAAATAAAGGTTTTTGAGAGTGTGAGGTGAATGATCCGATAGCAATGATTCCTATTTATTACAACTATTATAATTATGTTACAAATGAGGCAGTTTAGACTTACGAGACATTCTCTTCAACGACGACCGCCTCATACATCCCTCGTTTTGAACGTTCGAGCACAATCCGAACCGTGACCAAGCCGACGAGCAAGAAAGCGAGTGAGAAGGCGACATACGTCGAGCGAATCCCGACATATTCAGCGAGGAGACCGATGCCGAACGTCAACCCGATAATCAAGACGGACTCCGCTACGTTGATCACCCCGGAGAAGCGGCCCATCAGGTCGGTCGGGACATTGTTTTGATAGAACGACAAGAAGCCGGTGTTCGCGAACGACAAGGCGAACGTGAGCAGGAAGAATCCGACCGCTGCGACCACGAATGACTCGGAGAAGGCGAAGACGAGATAGCCGACAGGTGTTAGGATGGCACCGAAACTGATTAGGAACGGTAACGTCAGCCGGGCACTGAACGTCGCGTTGATGATGGAACCAGCGATAATCCCTGCTCCGGCAACACTGACGAGAAAACCGTAGCGACTCTCAGAGAAGTTGAGCACTTGCGTCGCGAACGACGCCTCGAGCGAGTCGAGCCCCGACATGAAAATCGTCATGACGCAGAATAGGCCATAGACGAGTGTCACGTAACGCATGGTCGATGCGAATCGGACGACCGTTTTCCAATCATCGAGAATCATGCGCAGGTTGAACACTTCGACTTCGTCGCGGGCCGTGAACAACTTCGGTAGTAGGGAGAGGATTCCGACAGACACGAGCAACGCCAGCGCGTTCAATTGTATCGCGAGCGCGGGTGTACCGATCATGAACAACAATCCCGCGATGGCCGGGCCTAATATGAATCCGGCCGATTGGACGAAATTTTTCATGGCGTTGAACCGTTGACGGTCACCGCTTGGGACGAGCTTGGTCATATAGACGTGGGAGGCCGATTCGAAGACGGAACTCGCGATGTTCAATAGAAACACGAGCAAGTAGATGAGCGCGAGTGAGTCGATGAAAGCGAGACTGAAGACGACGACGGCGCGGAGCGCATCAAGCCACATCATCAAGCGGCGTGTATCGGTACGGTCGATGACCGAGCCTGACCAAACGTTCGCGCATAGTGCCGCGAGCGGGACCAGAATGTAGAGGACCGAGACGGCGAACGGCGATTGCGTCATCTCGAGAACAATCAAGTTGAGGGCGATGAAATACACCCAGGCGCCGAGGTTCGAGATGCCGACGCCAGTTAGTAAGAGTAAAGTGTGTTTCCAAGTATTCATCGCAATCGTCCCCGTTCAAAGTAGATTTTGAACAGTATGTCACAAAAATGATTGATATACCAGATAAATCCAATCCACTTCAATTTTTTATGAATTTGATTATCCGGCTTGCTCGCTTTCCATAGATTGGACAAAGAGGCTGCGATATACTTTTTGACAGAGCCAGATGGCTCTCGAAATGATTGTTGCAAGCCGAGCAGGTGACTTAACGCGCTGTACCAGCGAAGTAGACTGTGATGGCCTTAGGCACATCCTCGAGCGGTCCTGTCAATTGGACGACATGATTTAGATGATAGAACGTGCTCGTCGTCTCGACATCGTCGAAGCGATTCGTGGCGTCATGGACGAACACGGGAACACCAGCACCGAGGGCAATCCCGAGCTCGATATGGCTGCTGTTGCCGGCCGGCAGTAAAATGATGACGAAGTCCGAAGCCTTGATCGTCTCGAACTCACTCGTGCCGATGGCTCGCAAGTTTTCAAGTGTCGTGGCACGGTCGTTCGTCGTCCAGTCATATGTATGCGCGTGACCTTGCGAGAGTAGGCGATCACGCAGCGCTCTCACTCGTTCGATGTTGGCAAAGCTTGAGCCGATATAGAAGTTCATATGAGTCCTCCTAGCATATGTCATGTCGAGTGATTCATGTTGATGGCAATAACTTACCACAAGATATACAGGGAAATGAGTCCAAGCATCAAGAGTATGCCGATACCAACGAAAATGGACTTGGATCGATGCCATCCTCGATATTTGGAAAGATGCACTGTTAATCCGATTGAAGAGGTTATCAACAATATCATCGTTCCAAGTATCCACACGAATCCTGGCCCAATCCAATTCGGGGAGAACAAAACGTAAACGATGGATATGAAAAGGCTCGTGCCGCTAATCATCACCGCTTGAAAACGACGCGTCACATGACTTCCGTTCATTGTTTGACTCGATCGAATCGTGTCACCGCTACTTCATGAACGATAAGCAACAAAATCGCGATGAAAAAGATGAGCAATGCGACGTATTCCGGATTGACGTTCAGGAAGTAATTGAGCCCGAACAGTGGCGTCACGAATATGATATAGAGCGGATACTGAATCGCAAACAAGGCGTCCAACACCACGATGTCATACATATATGTTTCGAAGCTATTTAATGTGAAGACAGTGACACTTGCGAACAAAATAGCCATGATGAACAGTTTGGCGGCACGGTTTCGAAGTAAACACGTCCCAAGCATGCAAACGAGCAGTAAGCCGGATGCGAAAGCATGAATTGGGTGAATCTCTGCATCAGGAAACATGAAGGATGGAATCAGGTTCACGATGAACGCGAGTATATAGACCGATGACAAGATGACGAGGCATTTCTTTGAATTAGCCATTTCTGAACCCCTTTCTTGATGAGGGTTATATTTACATTTACTTACAAGTGTAATTTTACACTAAAGGGATAGTGTGTCAAGATGAACAGGTGGAGTTAGACCAAAAAAGAAAGGTGGAACAACAATGACAAAAGAGGAATTGAAAGCACTATTGCCGATAGAAGAGGTCGAAATCAAACTCGAAGATGTGGAAGGATTGCCGCGCTTCGCATTCGTTAACGAGCGTGAACGTTTCGAGGAAGTACAGGAGGAGTATCAGGACGACGAGGAGCCATGGCCGGACGGGCTTTATATCATCGGGTATGAGGACTTTTTAGGGGACCCCATTTGTGTGAACATCGAGTCGAATCACGCCATCATCGTCAGTCATGAGACGTTCGAAGTGGATGAGATGTTGTCGACTTCCGTCAAGGATTGGTTACGGTAAGGTGGGCGAGCCATTGTTTGAGCAACAAGTCATCATTTCATCCTTAGGTGAGGAGGAAATGAAGCATCAGATGTTCACGATAGTCGGTGCTTCAAAAAAAGCAACGCTGTTAACGAGGGCCGACGCTGCACAACTTCGTGCTTTACAAGAAACCGATTTGCGGTTCATCCGCGTTGGTTACGACAGCGTTGGGAGTTGGTTAGCGATCGATTTAGGCAATGGGGAGCTATTTTTTTGTAACGACGAATACAGACCGAGTGATGTGATTCGCACACCGATTGAAACGGTTATGAACTGGGCCCCGACGACAGAGCGACTATTGCTCTTGACGCAACGTTTAAAGCGCGGAGAGTTGTCTGAACAAGAACTTCCTCGAAAACGTTATACCCCGACGTTCGAAGAGATGATCAAATGGGTTTTGTATGTGAAGGAGGGCTTAGTGACGCGGGAAGACGTATCCGATTGGGCCGGACGTGTGCTTCAGCAGTCAGATGACGACCTCATTGTGGGCATGACGACTGATTCACTTGTCTGGTTAAACGGGATCGATTTACCCGACGGAGACAGCGGTTACTTACATGATGAATCGGATCTGGATGAATGGGTCTTGCAACTTGAAAGGAAGATTGATGAGCTTTAGTAAGTTGGAGTCGTAAAAAACGTCCAAACCACACACATCATATGAATCGTCGCAAGTGTATAAAGGACAGCGAGTAAACCGAATAGGCGCGGGTTGTCACGATTCTTGAAATAGCGAATCGTGTATTCTGAAATGATTGCGCTAGTGAGTGGAATCACGGAGAACATCATGAGGAAGGGCAAATACATGAAAGTCTCGAGGTCGATGAGCGCAACGATGAAATGGTCTTGATCGATCAGGACAGTCTCTATATACAAATACTGACGAATGAGGATATAAATCCATGCCACAAACGATAAAATGCCTAGCAGATGAATGCGCAAATTACATTCTCCTTCTTGTTATAAATTGGATATTGATTGAAATGATTAGGCTCATCAGCATAAGGTGTGGTTGACGCATAAAATCCATCAGATTTTGAATTGAACATAGAAAAAAAGCGAAAACCCCGGTATCGTAATTGTTGCCTAGACAAACC
>NZ_JACSLL010000014.1:0-87252 GCF_018618135.1 Exiguobacterium sp. s28
GAAAAGGGGCTCGGGCAGAGCGCCTAAAGGCCCGAAAACGACAAAGTCACGTTTCAGTTCGCCTGAAACGTGACTTTGTCTACAATCTGAACCGAGGCGAGCGCCTCGGTTTAGTTTGTTGGCTAGACGTCCGGTTCATCTACATTCGAGATATGATTCACTTGAGAGGCTAGCACGTCTCCTTAGCGATTCGCTCAAGGTGGTCTCGTCTGTACAGAAATTAGTGCTCTTGAAAACGGATTGCTTTGTTCCAGTCCCGATTCCTCACTTTTTAGGCTTTTGGAATTGATTCAGAACGCCTTTGACTTTGTCCGCTAAAGAGTCGGAATGGCCGTCGTTGCGTTGATGAGTCGATTTGTCATCATTCATTTTCCCAGTTATTTCTTTCGCCTTGGCTGCAACTTGGTCAATGATGTGGTCATACTTACCGTTTTGTTTGTGATCAGACATAAGTCTAATTCCTCCTCGTATCAGGTCTTTATTAAAGTGTTAACCAATTTTGAAGAAGGATAAAATTTTAAGGTCGAAAGAACTTATTTTCACATATTGTTAGCTCGGAAAAAATCAAAGTGATATTGATCATAACGCACCGACGACCGCGTGTGGGATGTACGGTTCTTCGAGCGAGGCCATCTCTTCTTGTGTCAACGTGACGGCCAACGCACCGACCGCCTCGTCCAAATGACGCTGCTTCGTGGCACCGACGATTGGCGAGGTGACCGTGTCTTGTTGCAAGAGCCAGGCGAGAGCGACTTGTGTCCGGGTAATTCCCCGCGTCTCAGCGATGGCGGCGACCCGCTCGATGATGAGCCGGTCGGCGTCCATCGTCGCGTCATACTTCGAACGTTGAATCACGTCCGTCTCAGAGCGGTGGGTCACGGTCGACACGTCGCGTGTCAGGCGCCCCGAGGCGAGCGGACTGTACGGTGTGACCCCAATTTTCTCTTCCCGGCAGAGCGGCATCATTTCACGCTCTTCTTCCCGATAAATCAAGTTCAAATGGTTTTGCATCGACACGAACCGGGTCCAGTTGTTCCGTTCCGCCACGTGGAGCGCTTTTTGGAACTGCCAGGCGTACATTGCCGATGCACCGATATAGCGGGCCTTCCCGGATTTGACGACGTCATGGAGCGCCTCCATCGTCTCTTCGATCGGTGTGTCATAGTCCCAGCGGTGGATGATATACAGGTCGACGTAATCGGTGCCGAGCCGTTTCAAACTATGCTCGATTTCCGACAGAATCGCCTTCCGCGACAAGCCGCCGCCGTTCGGACCGTCGTGCATTCGACCGTGAACTTTTGTTGCGAGAACGATCTCGTCCCGGTTCGCATAATCCCGAAGCGCACGTCCGACGTATTCCTCGCTCGTGCCTTTCGAGTAGATGTTTGCCGTGTCAAAGAAGTTGATACCGAGGTCGAGTGCTTGTTTGATAATCGGACGGGTCGCCGCCTCATCGAGTACCCAGTCATGAATCCATCGGTTCGCGTCGCCAAAGCCCATACAGCCGAGACAGAGCCTTGAGACATCGAGTCCCGTATTGCCAAGTTTTACGTATTCCATGAAAATGCCTCCTTCAAAGTTGATACGTGGAGAGGAACCGTTCGAACTCATCCACGGTGCTGTCATCGTTGACGGTCAATCGTAATTCGGTATGGGTGCCGATCGGAAGCGCCAGCGCCTCGACAAGTGCCTCCGGCGTCGGTTCGAGTCGGAATGAATCGAGCCGAATCACCACGTTATGGGCAAGTGCGAAATGCGCACAACGGGTGAGCAATGTCGCGAAGCCGCGTTCGACCGCCACGTGATACGTCTTTTCCATGTCGATTCCCCTCCTTTGCCATCAGTATGACGCGGGAAGCAGGGCGAGCGTTAGCGCGTTCATGTCGTGTTTTTGCCTAATCCTCTCAACAGGTTGGACAGGGCTCGTCCAAGAAAACAATCTACCGTATACTGAAGGGGAGAATCCAGAGGGAGGGTGAACGACATCGAGACACGACTGCAACTGATTGACGTCATCACACGACACATACCGGGGGACGGGGTGCATCCGACGATCGTCCCGGCGATGACGTTCATTCATGAATCGATGGTGACCGAACCGATCACACGCGTCAATGAACCGTCATTTTGCCTAATCCTGCAGGGGGGGAAAGAGATGTTGTTCGGTGACGAACGGCTCGTCTACGAGGGCGGACATTACCTCGTTGCCTCGGTCGACTTGCCTGTGACGGGACAAGTGACGAAAGCGAGCGCAGACGTCCCATACGTGGCGTTGAAACTCGAGTTGACGATTGACGACTTGATCGATGCCGTCGGGCACGTCGAGCTGACTGAGCCGCGTGAACCGAAACGAGGCATGTATATCGCCGATGCCGACGAGGCGTTGTTCGATGTCGCGCTCCGTCTCGCCCGTCTCGTCGATACACCGGATCATGTGGCACTCGCGCCGCTTTATAAGCGCGAACTCCTGTATTGGGTGGCGCAAGGGTCGAACGGGGAGATGCTGCGGCAGTTGGCGTTCGAGGGGAGTCAGGCGTTCCGGATTAAGCGCGTCATCGACCACATCATCGCGAACTTCAACGAGACGATTCGGAGTGAAGAGTTGGCCCGCGTCGCCAATATGAGCGTCTCGACGCTCCACCGTCATTTCAAGGAAGTGACGGCGATGAGCCCGCTCCAATTCCAAAAACAGTTACGGCTCCAAGAGGCGAGACGGCTGTTGCTCATGCAGGCGACGGACGTGGGCGAGGCGGCGTTCCAAGTCGGCTACGAGAGTCAATCGCAGTTCAGCCGCGAGTATGCCCGGTTGTTCGGGCTGTCGCCACGGGCCGACGTGCGGCAACAACGACAGCTTTGACAAACGAAATGCGCGAGCGGTATGCTTGAGGGGAAAACGACATACATTAGGATTGTTACTGAATCATCAGGCAAAACCTAAACTGGGCGCACGTGTTGCGTCTGGTTTAGGTTTTTCTTGTGTTCAGGACAAAAAAAGGAGGATATTATGCGACACATCATCTTTCTAGACGTCGACGGCACGCTCGTCGATGACCACGGCAACATCCCGGAATCGGCAAAGGAGGCCGTCCGACAGGCGCGACAGAACGGCCATCTCGTCTTCTTGTCGACCGGGCGCTCGAAGGCGGAGCTGTTTTCGGACATTCTCGACGTCGGCTTTGACGGCATCATCGGGGCAGCCGGGGGCTACATCGAACTCGAGGAAGAAGTGTTGTACCATCAACAAGTCTCCGTCGATGATTTGAGCCACCTCATCTCCTTCTTTACGGAACACGGCATCGATTTCTATCTTGAGTCGAACGACGGCCTGTTCGCCGGCGGCAACGCTAAGGCACGGGTGGCGACGATGATTGACGAGTTGATGGCGAACAATCCGGAGGCGAGTGCGACAATCGAGCGCGGCTTGAAGCCGTTCCATGACGCGATGATGGAAGGGGTCGACCTCGTCCGTCCCGACGTGAACAAAATCTCGTTCCTCGGCTCATCCGTCCCGCTCGACGTCATCCAACAAGAGTTCGCATCCCGCTTCACCGTCATCCCGAGCACGGTCGCTGTATTCGGGGCTAACAGCGGGGAGCTCTCCATCCCGGGCGTCAACAAAGCGACGGCGATTGCGACGTTGCTCGAACATCTAGGTCTCGAGCGAGCGCAGACGTTCGCCTACGGGGACGGGTTGAACGACATCGAGATGCTCGAATACGTCAAGGTCGGTGTCGCCATGGGCAATGCCAAACCCGAGGTCAAGCGTGTCGCCGACGATGTGACGGACGCCTGTGACCAAGACGGGCTTGCGAATAGCTTCAAAAAGTATCGACTCATCTGAAAAAAAGCCAAGCAACCTCTCTTCAGGTTGCTTGGCTTTTCGTCGCGACATCGTTCACGACATCGGCGAGGGTCACATGCTTCAATACCGATTCCATCGCCGATTGGGCATGGATGAAAATCGGCTCGATCGTCGCTTGGATATGTTGGCCGACAGGACACGCCGGGTTCGGGTTGTCATGGATACTGAACAGCTCGTTCTCCTCGACGACACTGACAGCGCGATAGACGTCATAGAGCGAAATCTCGGTCAAGTCTTTCGTCAGTTTGGCTCCGGCGACGCCAGGCTTCACTTCAATCAAGTCGGCCTTCTTCAACATCGCCATGATTTTTCGGATCAAAGCCGGGTTCGTGTTGACACTGCCGGCCAAAAAGTCAGACGAGGTGACGCCGTCCTGATTGACCTCGATCAACGTCAAGATATGAATGCCGACCGCGAAACGGCTACTGATGGACATAGGCTACCACCTTTCTGCACAAGTCATGTAAGTGAATTGGTTACATCTTCAGTATAACAGGGAACAAACAATTGACAAACGAAGATGCTGTAACTATGATGATTACATGTAACCGATTTAATTACAGGTTAAAAGGAGGAAATGATTTATGAAATACTTAGTCACAGGTGCAACCGGGAAACTCGGTTCGAAAATTGTCGATGTGTTACTCAAGTCGGTACCCGCAAGTGAACTCGCGGTCAGCGTCCGCAATCCGGAGAAAGCGGAAGCACTGAAAGCGAAAGGTGTCGATGTGCGACACGGCGACTTCGACAAGCCTGATACGCTCGATGAAGCGTTCAAAGGTGTCGAACGATTGCTCATCATCTCGGCGGACGGGGACAACGACACGCGCATCCGTCAACATGCGAACGCTGTCGAGGCGGCCGAACGCGCAGGCGTATCGTTCATCGCCTATACGAGTCTCGCCGACGCGACAGACAGCCAAAACTTGATGGCCCCGCCACATGTCGAGACGGAAGGCGCAATCGAGCGGACGGGAATCCCTCACGCGTTCTTGCGCAACAACTGGTACTTAGAAAACGAACTTGGTAGCATTCAAGGAGTGCTTGCCGGCGCACCTTGGGTGACGGCAGCCCGTGACGGGAAGGTCGGTTGGGCGCTACAAGAAGATTACGCTGAAGCGATTGCGAACGTCCTGATGGCGGACGATTTCGAACAAGACATCTTCGAATTGTCAGGTCCGCTCTATACGCAAGCCGAACTCGTCGAGGCGCTCAGTGAAGTGCTCGGGCGTGAAGTGACCCTTCAAGAAGTGAGTACTGACGCTTATGCTGGCGTCATGCGCGGCGCCGGGGTGCCGGAAGGAGCGATTCCGATCGTCGTCGGCATTCAAGACAGCATCCGCAACGGCTCGCTCGAGGTCGAGTCGAATGATTTCGAGTTGGTGCTCGGTCGTCCGGTGACACCGCTCAAAGAGGCGCTTCAAAAGCTCGTATCAACGTTATAAACGATAATAGTGACGTCACGTTTTCGATGATTGAGAACGTGACGTTTTTTGATGAATATTAGTGATTTGTCTTCACATATTTGTGAACACGTCATCCCCATCCGTTATACTAACAATAAATGGATAATCATAGATGTACATAGGAAGGATCGATTACATGAAAAACATGATGTTCTTAATCGGCGTCGTCTTAGGATTAGGATTATTGTTCGGGCTGAGATATGAATTCAATGTCATCGGGGATACGGGCTTTAGAATCGCGGCCATCCTCATGCTCATATCGGTACTCATCATTCGGTCGACTGCAAAAATTTCATTCTTCAGCCATTCATAAAAACAGACCGCGAATCCACATTCGCGGTCTGTTTTTTAGTTCGCTCGGGCTTCGAGCTGACCGGTCACGTCTTCTAACGTGCTCGCGGTCGAGGCGAGGCGGTCCGACATGTGGCTCAACTCTTTTTGGATGGCGACTTGTTCTTCGGTCGCGGCGGCGACGTGCTGAATTTGTTGCTGCAGTTCGCTCGCCGCTCGTTTCGTCGTCGCAAGGCGCGCCTCGAGCGTCTCCATCTGAGACGTCACGCGTTGACGTGTCTCTTGAATCGAACTGATTTGACCGTCGATTTCAGAGACGTCTTCGGTCAGGCGATGGAACACGGCCGTCACATCGGCCGAGACGGTTTGACAGTTCTCGGTCGCGCGTTTGAATAACTGTGCCGAATCGCGGACGACGATCGTATCGTCCATCAGTCCACCGAGAACGCGGGTCATCTCGGCTGCATAATCTCGGGACTGGACGGCGAGCTTGCCGACCTCAGAAGCGACGACGGCGAAACCACGACCGGCATCACCCGCCCGTGCGGCTTCAATCGAGGCGTTCAAAGCCAGCATGTTCGTCTGGTCGCTGATTGTCTCGACGTGCTGCAGGATGGCTTGAATTTCGGTCGATCGGTTCGACATCGTCGTGACCACGCGTTCGAGTCGTTCCGATTCGCTAATGATTTCTTCGACTTTCGCCTCCATCCGTCGCATGTCGCCGTCCCCGGCGATGGCGTCGGCCGCAATCCGTGACGAAGCGGCAGCTGTTTGGGCCATCCGTTCTTGGATGAGCGCCGTGAGGGAGCGAATCGATTGAATCTCCTCGGCCCCGTGGTTCATCGACGTCTCTTGCTCGGTCGCGTGGGCGACGATCGGATCGACGGTGACGGCGATTTGTTCCCCGGACTGGAGCGACTGGTTGGCTGCCGTCTCGAGTTCGGTCGCATGTGTCTTCAATGTCATGACGAGTTGACTGGCGTCGGTGACGGCCTGCTGTAACAGACGGCGCGTCTCATCTTCCTGTACTTTGACACGCGACGACTCGAGGTTACGGAAGTGGATTTGCGCGATGAGCACGGCGCTCAGTAGGATGAGATAGATCGCATGGACGAGCAACAGGCTGAACGGATAATCCGCTGTTCCACAAATGATTTCAGGAACCAAGAAATATCCAGCGAGATGTTGCACGGCGAAGATGACCGTACTGTAGACGATCAAATCGATGCGGCGCATGAACGACAAAATCGCCAAGACGACGAAAATCGAGAAATGATATTCGACGAGCCCTTGCCCACCGGCGACGGTCGAGATGCTCGCGAACGTGAGCGTCAGCATCATCAAGTACGGGAAAAGATGTGGTTTTACGCGCTGGCTGACGACCATGGCGATCAATAGTACGATTGGGACTGCAAACAGGACCCATGTCGCGATGGGATATGCGTAGCCGACGGCACCGTTTCGGAGCACGGTGTACGTATAGGCAAAATCCGTGAAGCGGTGGAGCAGATGGACGATGACAGACGTCAAGACGATGACGAACGTGGTGACGAGCATCAATTGATTGCGTTTTTCAGAACTCATGCAGATTCCTCCTGATAATAGGTCGATATAGCTACTAGAGTATCGTCCGATTGGCACGAATGTTTATCGTTTTTACACGCCGAAGCAAAAAAAAGAGAAGCGGATGCGCTTCTCTAGTCTGACGTGAGCCCGAGCCACCGTTTGACGGGTTCCCGGAAATAATAAGTGACACCAATCAACGTGACGAAGACGAGGGCGGCGATGACGACCAAAGTGATGCTTCCCGAGGCGAGACTCGCTCCGAGAAAACTGTAGGCGAGTGTCCCGGGAATCATGCCTAGGACGGTCGCGAGGATAAACGACCGGAACCGGACCTTAGCAATTCCGCCCGCGTAACTGAGCAAATCGAAGCTGACGAGCGGGATGAGCCGCAAGACGAATACGTATAGGAAGCCGCGTTGCTCCATCTGTGTGAACAGCTTCTCCGACCACGGATAGCTCTCGACCTTGAGCACGGACCTGCCGAACAGTCGGGCCATGACGTAACCGGTCACGGCCGCCGCCGTCGCCCCGAACAAGATGTAGAGGACACCGGGCCAAACCCCGAAGGCGAGACCGGCCCCGAGTGACAGCACCGACGTCGGCAAGAAGATGATTGGTCCGATTGCATAGATGAGGAAAAAGACGACAGGACCCCACCAGCCGAACGACAGGACGCTGTCACGGACGTCAGACGGACGGAGTTCATAGTGGAAATGAGTGATGTAGAAGATACTCCCGAACACAATGAGCATGAGACTAAGTTTGAGCGGGCGTGGCACGGGAATCATTCCTTTCGTATCGATCAGTCTTTTATTTATCGTAGCGCATTTTTCGTCTGAATGAAGGTGAACCAGCTTACAAATCGGTGCCCAATGTGCGAATTAAGCGCTTGACCTATCAGAAAATGGAAACATAGGTCAACGCATGTGTAAAGTCACTTCATTTCAAGCCTCTTTCCTACGATAAATCAGGTAGGGAGGGATCATCGTGAAAAATTTGAAGATGTCTAAAAAACTGACAGTACTGATCAGCGTATTCATCGCGACACTCGTTCTCGTCGCAGCACTCAGCCACGTCTTCATGGGACGCATGGCCGATGCGGGAGAATCGATTTATGAAGATCGGTTATTGCCGATTCGCGCCCTCGGTCAAATCCGGACGGATAACCGTGCCTTGGACGGGTATTTGCTCGAATTGATGCTGACGACGGATGCGTCTCGAAATGAAGAACTAGAGGCAAGTATCGAGGAACGGCGTGACAGCATCGGGACGAACCTCGAACTGTTCAACGAGACGTTCGCCTCAACAGATGCCGAGATGCAAGGTCGAGTCGAAGACTTGAATGCCGAGATTGCAGCCTATCTCGAAGGGACCGAGCTCGTGCTTCAGCCGGTGCTTCGGAATGAGAACACGGCGGCCTATCGCGTCTATATGAGTGACTTGCGACCGGTCCGTCAAGACTTGGTCGAGACGGCAACGGTCGTCATGGACGGCATCAATCAAGAAGCCGAGACGGCAAGCACGACGATGCAGAACGAGCGGACGGAATCGGTCACGTTGTTCTGGGCGCTTGTCGCCATCGGGGCACTCATCTCAATCGGGCTCGGCGTCTACATCACGCGCCTCATCGTCCGTCCGGTCCGTGAGTTGAATGGACTCATGAGCCGTGCCGGAGCCGGTGATTTGACGGTCGACAGCACGTACACGTCGCGTGACGAGATTGGTTCGCTCGCCAACTCATTTAACGAGATGAAAGATAGTCTTCGCGACTTGATCGGCAATGTCACGGCGACAGCCGGTCGCGTCGCGACGTCATCGGACGATTTGAAATCGAACGTCGAAGAGACGACAAAAGCGACCGAGATGGTCGCCGTCACGATGGAAGAGATTGCATCCGGTTCGGTCCGTCAATTGACGCGTGTGAAGGAATCGAGCAGTACGCTCACCGAACTGACGAACGGGATTCATCACGTCTCGGACAGTGCCCAGCATATGACTGAACTGTCGGATGGGGCACTTCAAAAAGTCGGGACCGGCAACGAGTTGATTGAGACGCTCGAGTCCCAGCTTGAGGCGATGAACGAAAAAGTGAAGGCGTTGCAGACGGTCATCGGCCAACTCGACGTCCGCTCCCAAGAAATCGGCAGCATCACCGGTACGATCTCCGGGATCGCCGAACAGACGAACTTGCTCGCCTTAAACGCGGCCATCGAAGCGGCCCGGGCTGGCGACCACGGACGCGGGTTCGCTGTCGTAGCGTCGGAAGTGCGGAAGCTCGCCGAAGAATCGGCAATCGCGACGAAACGAATCTCTGGTTTGATTGGGGATACGCAGACAGAGACGAAACAAGCCGTCCAGACGATGCACGTCGTCGAGAGCGAGATGGGCCACAGCGTCACGAACGTCCAACAGGCGGGCGTCGCGTTCGAGGACATCAAGCGGGCGATCGAAGAAGTCGGTCAAAAAGTCGAGGAAGTGTCAGGCTCTGTCCAAGAGATGGCGGCCGGAGCGACCGAGATTTTACGATCAGTGAACGAGATTCAAGGCATTACGGAGACGACGGCGACCGACACCGAGAACACCTCGGCGGCGACGGAAGAACAGATGGCGTCGATGGAAGAGATTACGGCATCGGCCCAAGAGCTGTCGAACATGGCAGACGAGATGCGCCAAATGACAAAACGATTTAACGTGTAACGAACAGGCAGGTCGACAATCGACCTGTCTGTTTTTGCGTATGTCGTAAATTGAGCTAGCACATTATTTCCTTCCGTTCCCTTTTAAATATAAATTATGTAAAATTGGCTCGTGTTCATTCTCTATGGTAAGGGGTGGCTTATGAAATATTCGTTATTTAGATTGAGTGACGCGCTAGAGGCGTTTGCCATTTATCTCATGTGCTTTGCTTCAAATTTGGCATTGGTTTATGTGCAAACTTCGAACGTAGAAATTGCATCTCTTTTAGAGGCCTTTATAGACAGTATTGTAGACTATCGACTGATTATAAGTATTTCCCTTACATTTATGATGATTGTGTTTCATTATCAATTTCTAAATCGAAAGAAGACAGAAATATCCTGCCGCATCCTTGTAGGTGATACACGGGAAGGGATGGTCAAACGATACATTTTAAATAGTTTAACGATATTGATGATTAGCTTTGTAGCGTCGCTTTTATTCGGCTTTTATTTAAATGTGATTGTAACGAGCAATCTCTACTTAGTCTTTATTTTTACTATATACATACTAGTGAGTGCGGGGCAGGTGACGAACGAATGAAAATCTTACACTTTTTTATCACTAAAATATTTTTGAAGCGATGGATTTTGGTGCTGAGTACGGTCGCCTTGCTGTTTCTTGCCAACTCTCTTTCTTTTATTGCCGCGCGTTCCATTATTTCAACGTTTCAAGGTTATCAAGATATCGGTGTGTTTAATCAAGCAGGCAATTTCATTGCGAACCTAGACCCTGATCAGGAAGCGAAGTTTGATGGAATCGATGTCGAAGCTACACAAAAGCTATACGACTATTTAAACGACAACTATACATACGCTTTTCAAGCCGATGGGTTTGCCACTTCATTACCTAACGAACAGAACATGGAAGTGTCTGTCAGTTATATCAATGAAAAGGCGTATCAAATCAACCAATTAAATTTACCGCAAGGGAACCATTTGAAATTCGATTATCAATTGGACACCGACCAAATCTCGGTTTTAATAGGGGCCGGTCTGGCCTCGACATATCCTGTCGGTTCAACGATAAAAATGACAGATCCGGTCACCCAACAAGCGGTCAATTTAAACGTTCAAGGAGTTTTGGAGAAGAATACGCACCGGTCGAATTTCTATGCGCCCAATTCAAAGAACTATTTTAACTTTGCGATTCTCGTCCCCGTGAACGAACAATTTATTCAACGAGCGAACATTGACCTTCATGTGAACGGGTTGATGGATCTGGTGCTACTCGATTCGACAAAAGAGGAAGCCGCGGAATTGAACGAATACGTACAAGAAAATATAGGTCTGAAACTTAACTTTTTTAGTCAACAAGAAAACTTTGATTACTTTGAGGCGTATTATGCGAACTCGATAAAAATCATCTGTGCCATCACCTTCGTTCTGCTTGTCATCCTTGTTAGTCTAGCAACGTGGACCAGTTTGACGAGTGTTCGGTTGATGATTAAAGATTTTACACTCAACTTATTGGTCGGATTAAGTTATTCCAAACTGAGAACGATTTTTTATAGTTACTTCGGAATGTTGTTTACAGTGAATCTAGCCATGCTATTTGTGATTATCGCGTTCAATCGATACGGCTATTGGATTAGAAAAGATGCCATTTTTGCCACGTACGGGCTATTTGGTTTAATCAGTATGGATTGGTTTGCTTTACTGGTAGTTCTTTTAATCAATCTGATGATTGGGTTAACGATTGTGGAACTGACATTACGGAAAATAAAAAAGATTCCAATCTCGGTGGGGGTTTTAGAATGAATCGTATCATGAAGTTAGAAATCCAGAACAAAACGTTCAAACAGAAAGGTTTTTCAATCTTGAATGATTTTGAGTTGGAAGTTCAAACTGGGGAAAAAGTTTCGATCATCGGGGAGTCTGGGGTCGGAAAAACGTCGTTGCTTAATATTCTCGGGTTGCTCGATACACAATACGAAGGAAGCTACGAGCTGTTTGGTTCAGTGGTTAATGAGTTGTCACGAAACAAACTGGCAGAGTGGCGCAATCAAAAGATTGGGTTTGTGCTTCAAGATTCCGCGCTTATTCATTCGTTAACCATCGAGGATAATATCAAGTTACCTCTCATGTATGCCCACATCGAAAAAGACCGAAACGCTCAAGAACACTTTGAACGAATTGTTCAGAAGATCGGGATTGAGTCGATTTTGAAAAAGAAACCGCATGAGTGTTCGGGTGGCCAACGGTCTAGAGCTGTTTTTGCGAGAGCGATCATGATGAATCCCCAAATCATCTTATCAGATGAACCGACGGCGTCATTAGATTCAAAAAACAAAGAAAAAATCATCGATCTATTGTTTGAAATGAACAATGAATTTAATACGACTATTATCACCGTGACGCATGATTTAGATGTGGCTAATCGTCATGATCGGATTATCACGCTCGAAATGAATGAATGAGATATGTTCCATGCATGATGAAAGGCAGGTCGAATTGTTTCGACCTGCCTTTTTTAGCGTGATTCGTAAGCCGTAATCCATTGCTCCGGCGTCATCTTCGAGACGAGCTCGCCAATCAACTCGTACGGGATATGTTTGACGTTGCCGAAGCGGATACAGCTCTTGCCCATGCTCAATTTCGTCGGCACTTGGGCGGCGTATGACTCCTCGAACCAGCGGAGCAGTTCCGGGTCGCTATAGACGCCCATATGATACACGGCGACATGGTTCTTCTGGGCGATGACGCTCAAGAACGGGAGCGGGGTGCCCGGCGTGACGTGATACCCGGACGGATACGTCGATAGCGGGACGACATAATGGATGCCGTTCCCGTCGGTCGTCTTCTCGAACCCGGCCGGTAAGTTCGCATCGATGACGTCAATTAAACGGATGAAAGCGTCGAGCCGCTTGTCGTCGACGAGTGTCGTATAGTCCATCAGACGTCGCCTCCTCGTAAAATCTTCGCCATCGCCTTGCCTTTGGCCAGTTCATCGACGAGTTTGTCCAAATAGCGAATCTCGCGCATGAGCGGCTCCTCGACATTCTCGACGCGGACGCCGCAGACGACGCCTTTGATGAGGGCGCGGTCTTCGTTCATCTTGGGTGCGGCGGCGAAGAATGTGTCAAAGTCGACCTCGGCAGCGAGTTGGCGCTCGAGTCCGGCCTCGTCATAGCCCGTCAACCAGCGGATAATCGTATCGACTTCGTCTTTCGTCCGGCCTTTCCGTTCGGCTTTCGCGACGTAAAGCGGATAGACGCTCGCAAAGCTCGTCGTGTAAATGCGGTGTGCCATGAAATCCCCTCGTTTCGTGGAATGATACCTTCATTTTCTCACATAATCAAAGCCCATATCCAAAATACTTTTTGTTGCAAATGCAACTAAATCAATTATACTGAACGTAACGTATTGTAAATACAACAATCAGGAGGATTGTATGAGAGACCAGTTGCGTGAAATCGGGATGATTGCCCGTGCCCTCGACTCGATCAGCAATATCGAGTTCAAAGAGCTCGAGCTGACGAAAGGGCAATATTTATATTTGGTCCGGATTTGTGAGGAGCCGGGCATCATTCAAGAGAAGCTCGCCGAATTGATCAAAGTCGATCGGACGACGGCGGCGCGGGCGGTTCAAAAGTTGGAAACGAACGGGTTGATCACGAAGCAGGACGACCCGCACAACAAGAAAATCAAACGGCTCGTCCCGACTGAACGGGGCAAGGCGCTGTACCCGGTTATCATCCGCGAGCATGAGCATTCGACTAACGTCGCGCTCGCCGGGCTGAGCGACCAGGAAGCCGAGCAGCTGCTTCGGCTGTTGAAGCGGGTCCGCCACAATATCGAAGGGGACTGGGATGCCGTGAAAAAAGGGAAGAAACGAGACTACTAGGGGGAACAATCATGATCACCATCAAAGCTTGTACAATCGAAGACGTTGACGCACTTCGCACCATCAGCATCGAGACGTTCACGGAAACGTTCGAAGCGGAGAATGACCCGGCGCATTTGGCCGCGTATCTCGAGCGGGCGTACAACGTAGCGCAACTTAAAAAAGAGCTTTCGAATCCGGACTCACAGTTCTTCTTCGCCATGCTCGACGGGGAAGTGGCTGGTTACTTAAAAGTGAACGCCAACAACGCCCAGACCGAGGCCATGGGCGAAGAGGCGTTCGAACTCGAACGGATTTATGTGCGACGGAAGTTCCAAGGAAGCGGTGTCGGGAAGGCGCTGTACGACCAGGCTATCACGTGCGCAGGCGAACTGAACAAACGTGAGATTTGGCTTGGTGTGTGGGAACATAACCATAAGGCACTCGCCTTTTACCGAAAGCACGGCTTCGTCCAGACCGGGGCGCACACGTTTTATATGGGTGACGACGCTCAAGTCGATTTGCTTATGGCCAAGCCGCTTCGTCCGTGACCCATTCCAGTATGCCTGACAAGTCCTCGTAGACGGCGTCAGGGGCCAGGTCGGGCATATCGACCGGTTTGCCGTCGCGGTTGATCCAGGCGGTATGGAAGCCGAAGTTCTTCGCACCGGCGATATCCCATCCGTTCGAGGACAGGAACAGTACCTCGTCCCGCTTCAGCCCGCTTTTCTTGAACCAATACATGTAAGCGGCTGGTGACGGCTTGACTTGTTTGATGCCGTCGATGCTGACGAGTTCGTCGAACAGGTCGGTGAACCCGGCGTTTTGGATGAGTTCCGCGAGCATCGCGTCCGTCCCGTTCGAGAGAACGATAGTCTGTTTATGATGCAGCTGGTGCAAGACATCCGCGACCTCTTCATATGGCGAAAGATCGGCGTAAGTGGCGATCAAGACGTCCTCCGTCTCGGTCGTCCACGTCACTTCGGCCGCCGACAACGCATACCGGAGCGCGTCGCGCGTGACGACAGAGAAGTCCTCATAACGTCCCATGATGTGGCGAGTAAAGAAGTAGTCGAGCTGTTTCGTCCGCCATGCCTGGCTGATTTGGTCCCCTTTTCCGGGGAACTGTTCGTCACACGCTGTCTTGACGGAATGCACGTCGAACAAGGTCCCATATACATCGAACACGAATGCTTTAATCTGCGGTTTCATAAAATCCCTCCTGTATGATGTAGCGTCATCTACTCTTTACCCTAGTTGGCGTGAATTATACGGAATGGGCCAGTCAGTTGATGAACGAACAAGATAGGAGGAATACGATGTACGTCCCAAAACTTTACGCTGTGAACGATCCGAAAGAAGTGCACGCATTTCTAAAGGCCCATCCGTTTGGCACCATCGTCACGTATGATGGCCAAAAACCGATCGCGACGCACGTGCCACTCCGTTTCCATGAGGAAGAGGGCCGCGTCTGGTTCACGACACACATCGCCAAAAACAATCCACAGTGGCAAACGATTGAAGACCAGACCGTCCTCTTGATCGTCCAAGGCCCGGACGCCTATGTGTCGGCGTCGTGGTACGGACATGAGGACGTATCGACATGGAACTATCAGGCCGTCCATGCATACGGACAGGCCACCATTTTAAATGCGGACCAACTCGATGAAGACTTGGCTCGACTGCTTCAAGACCATGAAGGGGACCGGGAGCACGCCGTCGTCTGGGAGGAACTGTCCGAGTCGGTGCAACGGCAGAAATATGGCGTCGTCGGGTTCCGCATCGACATTTCGGAGATGCAGGCGGCGTTCAAGCTGAGTCAGAATCGAAACGAAACGGATTATAAGCGTATCGTCTCGGAACTCGAACAGGCAGGGTGTCCAATCGCGGATGTGATGCGGAAGAAGCGTCCTTGATTTCATTCATTTAACTAAATTTGGCGAGAATTCTCCCACCTCTGAGAGTCTCGGGCGAAGCCCAGCGTAGGTGGGAGATGAATCGCCTGGTCCCAGATCCTCGGGCTGCCCCTGTGACAGATATGACGAACGGAAGTTCGTGATTCTGTCAGATTTCCCTTCCCCCGTCGCGGGTATCGGATGAGGAAGGCGTTAATCACGATCATCGGCCGAGAGGAGGGGCGACATGCTGAAGGGCTACAAATACCGGCTCCACCCGACGGCGGCACAGGCCGAGTTCCTGGTCCGGACGATCGGCTGCGCCCGGTTCATCTACAACAAGCTGCTTGAGGACCGCATCGCCATCCACGAGGAGGCGAAGGCGAGCGGCGGGCCGAGGCAGAAACCGCCGACACCGGCCTCCTACAAGCCCCTGTTCCCGTTCCTCGCCGAGGCGGACAGCCTCGCGCTCGCGAACGCGAAGCTGCACCTCGACGCGGCGTTCACGAAGTTCTTCGCCGGGACGGCTGCCTTCCCGGTGTTCAAGTCGAGACGAAAATCGCGCGCGTCCTACACGACGAACAACCAGCACGGCACAATCCGCATCGAGGCGGGAAAGGTCCGTCTGCCGAAGGTCGGGTTCGTCCGCTTCACACAGCACCGAATCTTCGACGGCGAGATCCGCTCCGCGACCGTGTCGATGACGAAGACGGGCACGTTCTTCGTGTCGTTCCTCGTCGAGCAGGGCGACGAGCCATGGGTGCCGGCCGAGCACAAGGTCGGGATCGACCTCGGGTTGGAACACTTTGCCGTCATGACGAACGACGCTCTCGTCACGGAGAAGATCGCGAACCCGCGCCACCTGCGACAGGCCGAGGCACGGCTGAAACGGGCGCAGCGCGCGCTCTCCCGCAAGAAGCCCGGTAGCAGGAACCGCGAGAAGGCGCGGCTCCTGCTGGCGAAAAAGCATGAAAAGGTACGGAACCGACGGCACGACTTCCTCCACAAGCTGTCGCGACGCATCGTCGACGAGAACCAAGTCGTCGTGGTCGAGACGCTGAAGCCGAGGGAGATGATGCAGGACCGCCGCCTGGCGAAATCGATCGGGGACGTCGGATGGGGCGAGTTCGTCCGCCAACTAGAATATAAGGCTAGGCTCTATGGACGGACGCTGATCAAGGCCGACCCGTGGTTCGCCTCGACCCAAGTCTGTTCGGCCTGTGGCGAGAACGGCGGAAGGAAGGAGCTAGACGTCCGCGAGTGGACATGCGGCGCGTGCGGGGCATACCATGACCGCGACGTCAACGCGAGCCTCAACCTGTTGCGCCTCGCCGACCGAAACATCCCAGGGCAGGGACTGCCCGACGAGCTTGGTCCATAACCGTGGCTGGTAAGAGCACGGTCTTCCCAAGAAGCTCCCACTTCAAGTTGCGAAGCAACTAAGTGGTGAGTAGTTCACAGGAATGGCAGTATCTCGGCGTTCTCGGAGAAAGTGATGGGACGGAAGGCTACATGTGGGAGTGTCCTGTTTTCTTTGAACTCGACGGTGAGCATATCCTCTTATTTTCACCGCAAGGGATGAAACCAGAAGGGGACCGGTATCAGAACTTGTTCCAAACAGGTTGCGTGACCGGTTCGTTCGAATATGAAACGAACACGTTTGAGCGAGGTGATTTCCAAGAGCTCGACCACGATCATGATTTCTATGCCGTCCAGACGTTGCTCGATGACAAAGGGCGCCGCATCGCCATCGGCTGGATGGACATGTGGGAATCGGAGATGCCGACGAAAGAACATGGCTGGGCCGGGGCGTTGACGTTACCACGTGTCCTTTCACGGTCTGAGAACGGGCGCATCAAGATGGAGCCGGTCGAGGATCTGAAAGTCTTGTGTTCTAAATGGCTGGACGTCCAGTTGACGACGATTGAAGAGACTGAAATCGTCATGGATGTGGCGGGGGAGTTGCTTGAGCTAGAGGTTGAGTTCTCATTAAGTGATGTCACAGCAGATACGTTCGGTATCAAGTTACGTCGGAGTGAAGATGGCTCAGAAGAGACCGTCATCCGCTTCTCGCCTCAAACCCGCCAATTGACACTCGATCGAACGAAGTCAGGGACGGGCGTCGATGGAATCAGAACGGCTGAGGTCGACGTGGAAGGGGATGTGCTCCAGTTACGGATTTTCCTCGACCGGTTTTCGGTGGAAGTGTTCGCCGACGCTGGGACGACGGTGATGACAAGCCGGATCTATCCCGATCCGACGAGTCTTGGGTTATCGTTCTATGCCGAAGGTGGAAGTGTCAACGTCAAAACGTGCAACGTGTGGCAATTGAAAGATGTATGGACTGAACAATGAACTAAAGAACCGTGCCGATCTCATAAAGAGTAGGTACGGTTTTGTTATAAATATATACAATTGACCTTTCACAACAAAACGCTCTGTAAGTTGTGGTTAAATGGGTCGTATCATGAGTGTAGAACGCAAATTACTTATGAATTGAGCGGAGACAGATGAACATGAAACGATTGATAAGGTTACTAGGTTGGCTGATTGTCATTTTAGCGTTGTTTGAATTAACGACGGATTGGCCTGACCCACCAAACCCACCGATTGAACACACGTTTGAAGAACCGATTGTGTTTCCGTTTGAAATCACTCGGCGTTACACAGAAGTCGACATTCAAGTGCCGCATTACCTTCATAGTTTCGTGTTTCATTATGTAAACGAAGAGACGTCACAAGAGCTACATTATATTGTCGATAAAGTCGTCGATGAACCTGAAGACGTGGACGATCTTTCGTCATACGGGGACCAATACGAGCTCGCAGACGGGACGGCTGCTTTCTTTGATGAATCTGAATCGACGTCACAAGGGTTATGGTGGATTAACAAAAACGGTTTCACTGCAAGAATCATCTACTACCTCGATGGCAACTCCGTGGAACTCGACGACGAGACCCGCTTGCCGGTCCAACAACTGATCAACTTGGCCAATCAAACGTTATGAAATTAGCCCGCATCTTACCACTTGAGAGAAGAGGGCTTTTTTCTATTTTTCCTTAAATATCTTGAAGTTCAGATTGACAGCGCCACTCGATTCATCCTATACTCATAACTGATAATGATTATCAATGTCGGCGTAAAACGTTGTCATACAGAAAAAGGGGACTAGGACATGAACAGCTACAAGAAAATGCTACATATGTTCATCATCATGTCTGCTTTCGTGCTCGTGCTCGCAGGATGCGGCTCGAACAATGAAGATGCAGCCACGACAGATGAATCTGCTGAAACGGCAGAAGGCTATCCAATCACAATCAAACACGCGTTAGGCGAGACGGTCATCGACAAGAAGCCAGAACGCGTCGCAACGGTCGGTTGGTCGAACCAAGACGTGGCGCTCGCGCTTGACGTCGTACCAGTCGGTTTCTCGGCTGCGAACTACGGTGTCCAAGACGGCAGCGGCATGTTGCCGTGGACGGCTGACAAGTTGAAAGACCTCGGTGAAGAAAACCCGAACATCTACCAAGATACGGACGGTCTCGACTTCGAAGCGATCGCCGACTCACAGCCGGACGTCATTCTTGCTGCCTACTCAGGCATCACGCAAGAAGATTACGACACGTTGACAGAAATCGCACCGGTCGTCGCATACCAAGAGACGCCTTGGGTGTCATCATGGCAGGACACGGTTCGTTACGACTCAATGGCCATGGGCATGGAAGAAGAAGGCAAACAGTTGATTGAAGACACAGAGAAACTCATCGCCGACAAGGCAGCTGAAGTACCGGAGATGAAAGGGAAGAAAGCGGCATTCGTCGCGCTCAGCCCAGGCGATCTCTCGAAGTTCTACATCTATACGACTGGTGACCCACGCGGTGCCTTCATCGAAGAACTCGGCATGGAGTACCCTGAGAACATCACGAGCCAAATCAAAGATGAAAACAGCTTCTACCTCGAGCTCAGCTCAGAGAACGCTGACATCTTGAACGACGTCGACATCTTTGTCGCCTACGGGAACGAAGAGACGTTGAAAGCACTTCAAGCTGACCCGCTCTACAGCAAAGTGCCGGCCATCAAACGCGGTTCGGTCGTCATGATCGAAGATAACACGCCGCTCGCTGCTGCTGGGACACCATCACCACTCTCAATCGAATATACGATTGATGACTATGTGAAACTCGTGTCAGAAGCACTCGCGAAAGTCGAGTAATCAAATGAATATGCCGAAGAAGTTACACACGCCGAAACGGTTCGGGCTCCTCCTCGTAGGGTCGCTCGTCCTGCTCGTCGTCTGTATGCTCGCTTCGCTTGCTTTCGGCTCACGGACAGTCGGATGGGATGAACTGCTTGACGGTTTATTCCGTCCGGCTGTTCAGTCGTATGAAGCGGACATCGTCCGGCAGCGGGTCGTTCGGACGGTGTTCAGTTTCATGTGCGGGGCGGCACTCGGTGTCTCGGGCGCATTGATGCAGTCGGTGACGCGTAACCCGATCGCCGACCCGAGCATTCTCGGGGTCAACACGGGAGCGGCGCTGTTCGTCGTCGTCGGGATCGCCTTCTTCAATATCTCGACCGCGAGCGACTATATTTGGTTCGCGCTCGCCGGCGCGCTCTTGACGGCGGCGTTCGTGTTCGGGATCGGGTCGCTCGGGCGGGGCGGTTCGACGCCGCTCAAGCTCGTCTTGGCAGGCGCGGCGACGAGTGCGGCCTTGTCGTCACTCGTCATGGCCATCATGATTCCGCGCTCAAACGTCATGGACCAGTTCCGGTTCTGGCAAGTCGGTAGCGTCGGGGCCGGGACGATGGATTCGATTATGACGTTCCTGCCGTTCTTTATCGGCGGTATCGTCATCGCCATCTTGGCGGCACCGTCCCTCAACATCTTGGCGCTCGGGGAAGAGCTCGCCACGGGTCTCGGTGTCCGCATCGGCACGTTGAAAGGGATCGCCTCATTCGCAGGAGTCATCTTGTGCGGGGCGGCGACGGCACTGGCTGGACCAATCGGCTTTATCGGTCTCTTGGCGCCGCACCTCGTCCGCTTGGTCATCGGAGCGGATGAACGGTACATCATCCCGATGTCGGCACTGACGGGCGCGATTTTATTGACGTTCGCTGACGTGGCGGGGCGCTTGCTCGGCAGTCCCGGTGAACTCGAAGTCGGGATCGTCACGGCGTTCGTCGGGGCACCAATCTTGATCGCCTTGACGATGAAAGTGAAGGTGCGTGGCGTATGACGAACCAATCGATTCAACCCATCATCCATAACAGTCGCAAGCGTCGGCAACGGACCGTCTTCGTGACGCTCGTCTTGTTCGCGCTGGCCCTTACGTTGAGCGCGACGATGCTCATGCTCGGCAACACGATTTATCCGGTCGCAGACGTCATCCGTGTCTTGTTCGGGGAACAAGTACCGGGCGCCTCGTTCGCCGTCGGCACAATTCGTCTGCCGCGCATGCTCGCCGGCGTCTTCGCCGGACTTGCGTTCGGGATCGCCGGGACGGTGTTCCAGACGATGCTCCGTAACCCGCTCGCCAACCCGAACGTCATCGGCATCACGACCGGGTCGAGTGCGGCGGCCGTGTTCGGCATCGTCGTCTTACAGGCGAGCGATACGTTCGTCTCTATCATCTCGATTATCGGCGGGCTGTTGACCGTCCTCGCCATCTACTTCTTGTCGAAAGGCGCCGCCTTCTCAATCGGCCGGCTCGTCTTAGTCGGCATCGGGATTCAAGCGATGCTGACGGCGGTCAT
This sequence comes from Exiguobacterium sp. s28, assembly GCF_018618135.1. Taxonomy (NCBI): domain Bacteria; kingdom Bacillati; phylum Bacillota; class Bacilli; order Caryophanales; genus Exiguobacterium; species Exiguobacterium sp. s28. Next base: position 21,397 of record NZ_JACSLL010000014.1, read on the forward strand.
CAATTATCTGCTGCTCATCAGCCGCCAAAACGATGTCGGGACGGCGATGCGCTGGTTGAGCGGCAGCTTGAACGGGGTGAAGATGGAGACGCTCCCGCCGCTCATGATCGCGGTCGCGCTCTGTCTGCCGGTCATCCTCCGGCTCAGTCGACAGCTCCAGATTTTAGAGCTCGGGGAGATGACGGCGACGTCGCTCGGTGTCAAGACGAACCAGACGCGCGTGCTGCTCATTGTCGCCTCGGTGCTCATGCTCGCACTCGCGACGGCGACGACCGGACCGATTGCCTTCGTCGCGTTCCTGGCGGGACCAATCGCGAAGCGGCTCGTCGGGGACGGTCGTTCGACGATCATCCCGGCGGCACTCGTCGGGGTCATCTTGGTGCTCGCGGCCGATCTCATCGGTCAGTTTGCCTTCACGGCCCGCTACCCGGTCGGTGTCATCACCGGCATGGTCGGGGCGCCGTATTTGATTTATCTCTTGATCCGGATGAACCGGAGAGGGGAGCTATAACGAGAAATGAGCCATATCCGGCGTCGGATGTGGCTCATTTTTTGGTTTAGTAGGCGGTCCAACCGCCGTCGATGGCGACGACTTGACCGTTGATGAAACTCGATTCGTCCGAGCCGAGGAAGAGGGCGAGCTGAGCGATCTCTTCCGGTTGTCCGATGCGTGGGTTGATGGCCATCCCAAGTTGCTGGCGACCGAACCCGGCCTGGCTCATGTTCGTCATCGTCGAGCCGATGTTCGTCGCGACCGCGCCCGGTGCGATCCCGTTACAACGGATGTTTTGGTCGGCATACATGAACGCCGTGTTCTTCGTCAATCCGACGACGGCGTGTTTCGACGCCGTATAGGCCGCGCCGGCCCGAGCGCCGTACAAACCGCCGGCCGAGATGTTGTTGACGATGACGCCGTGCCCTTGCTTCGTGAACAAGTCGACGGCGATGCGCATCGATTTCATGACCGACACCGTGTTGACGGCGAAGATTTTCTCCCAACGTTCGTTCGAGATCTCACCGACGGGCTCCATCCCGTCCATGATGCCGGCGTTGTTGACGAGAATGTCGACTTGACCGAACGTCTTCACCGTCTCATCGAACAACTGCTGCAACGCTTCTTCAGACGTGACGTCCGTCTGAATGGCGAACGCTTCGCCCGAAATCCCTTCGACGACGGCCTGTGCCCCGTCGAGATTCATATCCGAGACGACGACGCGAGCTCCTTCTTTCGCGTAAAGCTCCGCGATCGCTTTCCCCATTCCTGATGCTGCACCTGTGACAATCGCCACTTTCCCCGATAACCGCATGACTGATTCCTCCTTTTATTGTACATGTGTTCAATAACTATTATAATGAACGATAGAAAGCGCTTACAATCATCAAAAAAGAGACGTTCTGTTGAGTAATCAACACTTTAGGCCATAACTGTTGAGAGGAATGTGCGAATCATGAAGTCCGACTTGCGTGTCATCAAAACAAAACGAGCGCTCCATGAGGCGCTCGTCGAATTATTGAGGAATCATTCGCTCGAACAAGTGACGATTTCAGCACTTTGTCGTGTGGCAAATGTCAATCGGGGCACGTTTTATTTGCATTATGCCCGGGTCGAGGACGTATTCGAGGAGTACTTCCAAGAAATCACCGCCGACCTCGCCAAGTCGTATGAGGAGCCGTATCGTCATGTGAAGTTGCTCAATCCGCGTGAGCTTGAACCGTCGACAATCCGCATCTTTCATCACGTCCAGACGTACGTCGACTTCTATCGCATCGTCTTCTCGAAAAATGTGCCGCTCGCGTACTATTACATGTTGTTCGACGAGGTGCGCAAGTTGCTCCTCCGCGACACGGCGGCGCACAAGCAAGACGAGATTGACCATGAGTTGTTCTGTTCGTATCAAGCGAACGCCATCGTCGGGATGATCATCCATTGGGCCGAACACGATTTTGCGGCCACCCCGGATGAGATGAACGAGCAGTTGGCGCGGATTTTGCGACTTAAGTGAAAGCGTCATCAAAAAGTCGTTGACTTCCCTGCCGATTGAAGTGTATGCTAAAAATCCTGCCCAAAAAAGAGAGGCCGGGAACTGGTATCAGTTCATTTCGAGTCAGAGAGGACAATGATCCCATGAACCAACAACAATTAGTCGAGCGTGCCCGCCAAGTGAAAGAGAACGCCTACTCGCCGTATTCAAACTTCCGCGTCGGAGCAGCGCTTCTCATGAAGGACGGTACGGTCATCGACGGCGTCAACGTCGAGAACGTCTCATTCGGTGCGACGAACTGTGCCGAGCGTACGGCCATCTTCACAGCGGTCGCGCAAGGCTATAAAAAAGGTGACTTCGAAGCCGTCGCGGTGTCAGGTGACACGGTCGACTTCTTGCCGCCATGCAGCATCTGCCGCCAAGTGCTCGTCGAGTTCGGCGACCCGGACTTTAAAGTATTGCTCACGAACGGCAACGCCGACGTGAAAGAAGTGACGCTGGAAGAGCTCGTCCCGCTCGCGTTCACAGAATTAGAGATGTAATAGTAATGCCCCGCATCCATCGATGCGGGGCATTCTTTATTGATTCGGTTCCCACGGATTGAAAAAGTTGTACGGGGGATGTACCCCTTCTAACGTCCGGAACTCATAATTGCGTTCTTTCGCATAGCGGATAATCGTATCGAGCGCTTGCGGTGTCATCGAGTGATCGTGTGCCAAGATGATCGAGGCGATATTCATCTCGAAATTCGCCTCGAGCCGATTGAACACACGTTGCTCAATCGGGGCGTTGTCTTTCTTATAAATATGATCGAGACTGCCGACGTTCCAGTCCCAAATCTCGAAACCGGCCGCATCCATCGCTTGCCAATGCGCAGGCGTCATCCCTGCGTCGCTACCGTAAATCGTGCGGGCCATGTTCGTATGGATGCCTGTCACTTCATATATGAGACGTTGCACGTTCTTCATTTGACGCACGGCCGTCATCGGCGACGCATAAAACTCCTCGCGCACGTGTGTCATCCCATGCAAGGCGATAAGATGGCCTTCAGCGACGATGCGTCGGATGAGGTGCTCATTCCCCTCGATGTTCTTCCCAAGGATGAAGAAGGTCGCCTTCACCCGATGCTTCTTCAAGACGTCGAGCAACGCTCCCGTCTTCCGATTCGGCCCGTCATCGAGCGTCAAATAGATGAGACTGCGGTCGTTATAGGCTTTCGGTTTCGGGATTGCCGCCTGAGACAGGGAGCTGATTAACAAAAAGATGGACATGAGCAAAATGACGCGTTTCTTCATTCTAACAAAACTCCCTCGAGGCAAATAACGGGTGACATGGCATCGGTATGAAGCATAGAATACCACAAAATGGATTCAAAGATGAAGCTAAAAACGGCCCTGACGTGAAAGGTCAGGGCCGTTATTTCGTTAGCGTGAAATCGTCTCGCCGTCTTCAGGAACGATGAGTCGATCGGCGAAGTTGTGTGATGCCGCATAAGCACGTAAGTCAGGACGCGATAACTTCCAATGATTGACCGCTTCCATATGGACCGCGATAATTGTCGCGGCTGGAGCCGCCTCATGCACATAGTGGACGTCCTCTTCGTTCATGACGAGCGACCCGCCTTCGACGAATTGGTTGTCCCCGGCGTTGACGACGATGACTGCTGGTTGATGCGTTTGAATCGTCTTGGCGACTTCGTCATACCAGACCGTGTCACCGGCGACATAGAGCGTCTGTTCCGTAGGGTGGGTGAAGACGACACCGCACACGAGACCGGCCATTTCTAAAATCGGACCGCGACCGTGCTCCCCGGCTGTCTTCGTGAGTCTGATTCCTTCGAATGCTGTCGTGTCGCTCAACACGGTCACGTTCGTGAAGCCGTCGCCTTCGATGACAGTCAAATCGTCCTCGTTTTGCACGAACAGCGGGATCGCTTTCGGCAGAACTTGTTTGGCGACCTCGTCGTAGTGGTCAAGGTGCAGGTGGGTCAAGATGACGGCGTCGATGCCTGTCAGGATGTCGTCGATCGCGATTGGCAGGTCGGCCAATGGATTAGCGTCTTGCCGTTCCGAGTTCGGGAACGGGGGATAGGCGCCTTTTTCCCCGAGGAACGGGTCGATGAGGAACGTTTTTCCGGCGTATTCAACGCGGAGTGTGGCATTACGGATCAGTTGCACGTGCATAGAAAAATCTCTCCTTTTAGCTATAATGTATGTACAGTCTAACAAGCAGCCGTCGTTTCATACATAACACGAATCAAGTGTTTGGACGGATTGGCTTGAATCGTGAAAGGAGTCACCTATGCTCGATCCAACAGACCGCCTCATCATCGAGGCGCTACAGGCGAACAGCCGGATAACGATGAAAGAACTCGGGGCACACGTGCACTTGACCGGGCAGGCGACGGCGACGCGCGTCAAGAAGCTCGAAGACCTCGGCATCATCGAAGGATATACGATTCGCGTGAACGAGGACAAGCTCGGGTTACCGGTTCACACGATGATCACCATCTTTACGTCGAGCACGTTCCACGACCCGTATCTCATGTTCCTCGAGGAGCACCGGCCGTACGTCCGCAATAACTACAAGGTGAGCGGGGACGGCTGTTACGTCTTGGAATGCCGCTTCCCGTCGAACCAAGAGCTGAACGCCTTTTTGGACGGGCTCAGCAAGTACGTCAATTATAAGTTGTCGATCGTCATTAACTGACGAAGGACCTGTGAATCGCTGTGATTCACAGGTCCTTTTTAATGTCTTCGTCCGGCGCGGATGATGAAGCGGTATTCTTCACTCTTGAAATACGTTTCTGTGAACTCAAACCGACTGCCATCCATAAGAAACGAATAGAGTTCGACTTTGAGTACGGGCGTTCGTTCACTCACTCCGAGCATCTCGGCAATCTCTTTTGTCGGGAGCACCGGGATGAACTCTTGAACGCTGTCCGCAATCTTGAACTGTTTGACTTCTTCGATATAGGCGTACTTCGATTGCGACATCACTTCGTACGTCAAGTCGGGGAACAGCTTTAGCGGCAAGTATGTGTCCTCGACGATGAGCGGTTCGCCGTCTGCGAATCGTTGGCGCCTCACGTAGAAGACGAGCTCGCCATCTTCGAGTTCGAGTGCCTCTCGCACTTTCTCACTCGGTGGTTGCAACGTGAAGGTGAGTACTTTGTTCGTCACTTCTTTCCCTTCTCGTTTCATGTCTTCCGTGAAGCTTTTTAATTCGTACATGTTGTGTTCAATCTTTTCGGACTGGACGTATGTGCCGCTGCCCTGTCGTTTCCATAAGAGACCTTCCTCTTGGAGCAATTTGACCGCCTGCCGGACAGTCACTCGACTGACGCTGAACTCTTCGACGAGTTGAGCCTCGGTCGGGATCGCCTCACCGGGCGCCCAAGTGCCGGACTCGATAAACGTGCGCATTTTGTGGGCGACTTGTTGGTAGAGCGGTGATTTTGCTTTCATGACTGACCCTCCGATTTCGACCTGAATTCATACTTCTAGTATACACAAAGTAAAACGTTTTCAAAAATATTGTTGACGTTTAAAATAATATGTATTAAATTTGTATTGTAATCAATAAGATATGTATTCGAAAGGGGAACGCACACATGAAACAAGGACAACGCCTCGTCGTCGTCGGTGGCGGCAGCACGTACACAATCGGTATGATTATGAGCTTGATTGAAGAGAAAGCTCACTTCCCACTACGTTCAATCACGTTTTACGATACGGATGGTGAGCGCCAGGAGCGTGTCGCCAAAGCGACTGAAATCATCTTGCGTGAGCATTACCCAGAGCTCGAGCTGTTCGAGTATACGACGGACAAAGAATACGCCTTCCGCGACAAGGACTTCTTCTTCGTTCAAATTCGAACGGGCGGCCTGGAGATGCGCGAGAAAGATGAACAGATTCCGCTCCGTCACGGCGTGGTTGGACAAGAGACGTGTGGACCGGGTGGGATGTCGTACGGGATGCGATCGATTGGGGACATGATTGATCTCGTCGCAGACATCCGCCAAGGCTCACCGGACGGTTGGATCTTAAATTATACGAACCCGGCCGCAATCGTCGCCGAGGCGTTGAAGCGTGCCTACCCGAATGACAAAAAGATTTTGAATATCTGTGACATGCCGGCCGCAATCATGGTGAGCTACGCGAAGATTCTTGGCAAAAAAATTTGGGATCTCGTGCCGGAATACTTCGGCCTCAACCACTTCGGTTGGTTCACAGGCATCTATGACAAAGAAGGCAACGAATTGACGGAAGACATCAAGCGCGCCATCTTAGAGGACGGGTTTATCCCAGAAGACTCAGAGATCGCAAACGACCCATCTTGGATCAAGACGTTCAAGCAAGTCGAGAAGATGCTCACCGACTTCCCGGAATACTTGCCGAACACGTACCTTCAGTATTATTTGTATCCGTCCGACATGGCGGAGAAGGAAGACGTAGAGAACACGCGGGCCCGTCAAGTCATCAACGGCCGCCAACAACGTGTCTTCTCGATGTGCGATCAAATCATCGCTGACGACTCGCTCGAGAACGTGCATCTTGAAGTCGACATCCACGGTTGCTACATGATTCGCGTCGCAGCGTCACTCGCCTACAACAATGGCGACATCTTCATCGTCATGGTGAAGAACGACGGCATCATCGCTAACTTGCCGGATGATGCGATGGTCGAAGTGCCGGCGATGCTCACGAACCGTGGACCGAAGCCGTTCGCTGTCGGACACATTCCTCGCTTCTACAAAGGGATGATTGAAGGACAGCTCGCCTACGAACAGCTCGTTGTCGACGCCTATTTCGAGAACAGCTATGAAAAGGCACTCCAGGCACTCACGCTCAACCGGACCGTCGTCGATGCGCCGGTCGCCCGTCAAATCCTTGACGATTTGATTAACGAGAACGAAAACTATTGGCCGGCCCTCAAACAACGGGAGACGGTCGCACGCTAAAGACGAAGGGGAGTTATTCCCCTTTGTTCGTTTTGTGAATTGATAACGCTTACACATGAGGAGTGAATCAAATGAGTCAATGGTTCGGGGTATTTCAAAAATTCGGGAAGGCGCTCATGGTACCAGTCGCGCTCTTGCCGGCGGCCGGTATTTTACTCGGTCTCGGCGCGGCGCTAACAGGTCCGCTTGCAGAAAGTTGGACGCTTTTACAGAACGGGACGGTCGAAGCGATCAGTGCCGGGATGCTTCAAATCGGGTTGAGTATCTTCGCCAACTTGCCAATCATCTTTGCGATTGGCGTCGCGGTTGGTCTGTCCGGCGGGTCGGGAATTGCGGCACTTGCCGCACTCGTCGGCTACGTCATCATGAACACGACGATTTCGATTGCCCTTGGGATCACACCGGAAATGGCGGCTGAGAGCGGGGAGTACGGCATGTTGCTCGGTATCCCGTCACTTGAGACGGGTGTGCTCGGTGGGATCGCGGTCGGCTTGCTTGCGGTCTGGGTGTATAAAAAATTCCACACGTTCAACCCGCCAGAGATGCTCGGCTTTTTCGCCGGAGATCGTTCGGTCGGTATCGTCATGGTATTCTTCTCCATCTTGCTCGGTTTCTTTATGATGCTCATTTGGCCGCCGATTCAGACCGGCCTCACAGCGATGGCGAATGTCATCGCGAGTGATGCGACGAATCCGGCTTACGTCGGGTTATACGGAATGCTCGAACGGTTATTGATTCCGACCGGATTACATCACATCTGGTACGCACCGTTCTTATGGACGTCACTTGGCGGCACGGCGACGGTTGGCGGTTCGATTGTGAGCGGGGACCAATATATTTTCCTCGCTCAAATCGCAGAAGGTGTCGACGTGACGGCCGGACGCTTTATGGCCGGCAAGTTCCCGATCGTCATGTTCGGTCTTCTTGGAGCGGCGTTCGCCATGTACCGTCAGGCCGACCCGGACAAGCGTCCCGTCGTGCGTGGCCTCTTGCTCGCAGCGGCAGGGACGGCGTTCTTGACCGGGATCACCGAACCGATTGAGTTCACGTTCTTATTCATTGCACCACTCCTTTACGTCGTGCATAGTGTGTTGACAGGGGTGTCGTTTGCGCTCATGTACGCTCTTGACGCCCATATCGGCTGGGCCGGTGGCTCGGGATTGATTGACTATGTCTTGGTGAATGTGTTGCCAGGGACGCCGCGCTGGTGGATGAACCTCGTCGTTGGGGCCGGATTCTTCTTCGTCTATTACGGCATCTTCACGTTCGCGATTAAAAAATGGAACTTGGCGACGCCGGGCCGAGGGGGACAAGAGACGAAACTGTTTACCCGCAAAGACTACAATGAAAAGAAATCAGGAAAGACATCAATCCAAACGACGGCACTTGCCATTCAAGAGGCGCTCGGTGGCCGTGACAACATCATCGACATCGATGCCTGTTTCACACGTCTTCGTGTCGAATTGAAAGATGTGTCCCAAATCGATGAGGACGAGTTGAAGGCACTCGGGGCAGCCGGGGTCGTGAAAGTGAAAAACAACATCCAGGCCATCTTTGGAGGACGCTCGGATTTGTACAAGAATGAGTTGCTCAAACTGCATAAAGAGATGGACCAAGCGAATTGAAAAAAGAGCTCAACCGATTTACGGTTGGGCTCTTTGTCCGAGATGAGAAGGTTAGTTCATAACCGACGAGGCACGATAAAATTGAGCGCCTTTGATAAGTGTCGATGTGACGAGACCGATGGCGAGCGGCAACGTGATGACGCCGATTCCTTGCTCGGTGACAATCATGTTGCCTTCCTCATAATAGCCTTTCAAGTAGAACAGCCCAGAACCAATCGTCTCGTTCAGCTCGAGCGTCGAGACGTTAAGGTACACCATGATAGCGAACAATGAGATGACACTGATTGAGATGAATAAGGACGAGAAAGAGAGTGGCTTGGTCATGAAAACGCTCCTTTACATGTAGCAATATGGACTCATATTACCATATAAAGACAATTCTTACATGAGGACAAAGCATCGATTTGATTAACGATACCGGTTCCATAACCGCTCCGCTTGCTCCCGCATCATCTCCCGCAGTTCAATCGGCTCCACGACCTCGACTTCCGCTCCAGCCGCGAGCAATTGCCGCGACAAGAACGAGAGCTCGGCTTCCGGCACGTCCCACTCATTCTTATCCCCGATATCGGGTAATACGTCTTCAAGCAAACGACGGCCGAGCGAGGTGATGTTGAGCCGAACGGTCACGCCGGTTCGTTCGTCACTCGCCTCGAGAAGCGTCACTAAGTCGTCCGCTTCGAACGTCTCATCGAGCAGGCGTATCGCTTCGATCCGGTCGATCCGATATTGGCGCAGCCCATACGGCGAGAGGCCGTACACATACCATTTCATATCGAGGAGCGCCATTCCGACCGGTGCGATCTTGAACGTGCGTAATCCTTTCGTCGTCGCGTATGTCATGTCGATGTTTCGCCGTTGCTCGACCGCTTGAAACACGTCTTTCGTGAACGGGGCCGATGGGACGGTCTTGTTCCCGAGCCAGAGGATGTTGTTTTCGAGCCGAGCGATTTTCGTCTCGAGGTCGTGCGGCAATTCGTTCACGTACCAGTCGGACAGCGTGTCCCGCATGTCTCCGAACGGCACGTCTGAAATTTGTTCCATCCATTTGAGGGTGAGGTAGAGCGCGACCGCTTCCTGTTCCCGGAGTTGGAGCGGTGGCAACAACCGGTTCGGCAACATCTCATAACCGCCACCCGTTCCGGGGACGCTCCAAATCGGATAGCCGAGCTCCTCGAGCGTCAGCATATCGCGCTGAATCGTCCGGATCGAGGCACCTGTCTCATTGGATAGCTCGTCCGCCGTGAACCGTCGCCCGCGATTCAACAATCGAATCAAGTGAAGATGTCGTTTTTTCATCTTATCCATTCCCGTCATGTTTTGTCGTGTTTATCGAGTAAGCTGAATGTATCACGAATCAAGGAGGAATTCATCATGGCAAACGTCGTCTTATATATCGCGACAAGTTTGGATGGAAAGATTGCGCGCACGAACGACCAACTCGATTGGTTGTTCGCGGTCGAGGGGGAAGGGGACAACGGCTACGCGGACTTCTTCCAAACGGTCGGCGCCGTCATCATGGGACGGAAGACGTATGAGGAAGTGCTCGTGCTCGAGCCGGACGGTTACCCGTACGACAAGATTCCGAACTATATTTTGACGCGTAACCCGGACCGGGAAGCTGAGCACGTCACATTCACGGATGAGCCGATCGAGCAGCTCGTCGAACGATTGAAGCAAGACGTCGACGGGGACATCTGGCTCGTTGGGGGAGGAGAGGTCATCAAGGCGGCGATGGAGCACGACTTGATCGACAGCTATGAGATTGCCATCGCCCCGGTCGTATTAGGAGAAGGGATTCCACTCTTCCCAGAAGGCACGAAAGAGACGAAGTTGAAACTGACGAGCCAACGCGCGTCCGGACAGTTCGTCATGGTGACGTATGAGCGGTAAACGAAAGACCAAGTTCGCAATGAACTTGGTCTTTTCTCATACATGCTTCCGTTGGAACGCGGCAATCGCTTCATACTCTTCCGCGAGATGACGAGAGAGTCGGATATAAATCGGCAGCAACTCCCGGTAAATCGTGGTCGCTTCATGATTTGGGGCATGCTCATGCGTCACTTGCGGCACGGCCGTGAAATCATCCACGTCGCCGAACGCATACTCCCCGAGCATGACCGCGCCGAGACACGAGCTCTCGTGGCTCTCCGGCACGACGACCGGCGTATCGAAAATGTCGGCCATCATCTGGCGCCACAGGCTCGACTGGGCGAAGCCGCCCGTCGCATGAATCCGGTTCGGTGCGCCCGTCAACTCGTCGAGCGCCAGCATGACCGTATACAAGTTGAAGATGACACCTTCTAACACGGAGCGGATGAAGTGCTCGCGCTTATGGTGGATACTCAAGCCGAAGAACGAACCGCGTGCGTTCGAGTCCCAGAGCGGGGCCCGTTCACCCATCAAGTACGGGTGGAACAACAGGCCGTCTGAGCCCGGTTTGACCGTCTCGGCGATGCGCGTCAACACATCATAGGCATCCATCCCGAGCCGTTTTGCCGTCTCGACCTCACTCGCCGCGAACTCGTCGCGGAGCCAGCGCAGGATGATGCCGCCGTTATTGACCGGTCCGCCGATGACCCAATGCTTGTCGGTCAAGGCATAACAGAAGATGCGTCCTTTCGGGTCCTCGACCGGTTCTCGGACGACCGTGCGAATGGCTCCACTCGTCCCGATTGTGACGGCGACGACACCTTGTTCGAACGCCCCAACACCGAGGTTCGACAACACCCCGTCGCTCGCCCCGATGACGAGTGGGAAGTCCCAACCGAGCGTCTCAACAACATCCGATTTAAGCGTTAAAATCTCCGTCGTCGGTACGAGTTCGGACAATTGCTCCGGTGTGACTCCGGAGACGTCGAGCGCCTCCGCATCCCAGTCGCAGTTTTTCAAATTGAACAGCCCTGTCGCCGAGGCGATCGAGTGGTCGATGACGAAACGCCCGGTCAAGCGATAGAAGACGTACTCTTTGATCGAGACGAACTTGGCCGCCTGCTGGAACACGTTTGGATGCTCGGCTTTCAGCCAACGCAGTTTCGACAGCGGCGCCATCGGATGGACCGGTGTGCCGGTGCGCATATGGAGCGCGCTCGCGTCGAAGTCGCGTTTGATCTCTTGCGTATACGGGTTGGCCCGGCTGTCGGCCCACGTGATGCTGTGGGTGAGCGGGCGACCTGACGCATCGAGCGCGATCAGGCTGTGCATCGCCGAGCTAAATGATGTGAAGCGGACCGGACCGTCGGCTCTGGCGCGGACGGCGGAAATCGCCTCGAGCACGGCCCCGTAGATGACGACCGGGTCTTGCTCGGCCGTCTCCGTGTCCGGGGTGAGGAGCGGGTACAACACGTTATGTACCGCGAGTTGTTGCTGGTTATGGAACAGGACGGCTTTTGTGCTCGTCGTCCCGATATCGACGCCAATCGTGTACATACACATCACTTCCTAACTTAAATAATGAACAAGCTGATCAAGAAGACGACCGCGAAGCCAGTCAATCCGATAATCGTTTCCATGACGGTCCACGACTTGAGCGTGTCTTTCACGTCAAGCCCGAAGTAGCGGTTGACGAGCCAGAACCCTGAGTCGTTGACGTGAGACAAGACGGTCGCACCAGAGGCGATCGCGATGACGATGAGGCCGAGCGCGGCACCGGTGATATTCTGGATTTCGAGAAGCGGCGTGATGAGTCCTGCCGCCGTGACCATCGAGACGGTCGCCGATCCTTGGGCGACACGGACGACGGTCGCAATCAAGAAGGCGAGCACGATCGCCGGAAGCGGTGACCCGGCCATCATTTCCCCGAGCACGTCACCGACACCTGAGTCGATCAATACTTGTTTGAACACGCCACCGGCACCGGTGACGAGGATGATAATCCCGGCCGGTTCGAGCGCTTTCGTCGCAATCTCTTGCACTTCGTCACGCGAGTAGCCGCGGCGTGTGCCGAGGAAGATGAACGTGAGCAACGTCGCGAGCGTCAAGGCGACGAACGGGTGACCCATGAACGTGAAGAACGTGCGGATGCTGTTGCCTTCTTCTAATAGGACGGCTGACAACGTGTTCGCGAGGATCAAGACGAGCGGAATCGAGATGAGCGAGACGATCATCTTGAAGCTCGGCAACTCTTTCGACGTGTCGATCTCTTCGAATTCCATATAGTCTGGAATGTTGACTTGAATCTTGTTCGCGATATATTTTCCGAAAACCGGACCGGCCAAAATCGCGGCCGGAATCCCAGCGATGACCCCAAACAAGATGACCCAGCCGAGCTCGGCCCCAATCAAGTTGGCGACGGCGATAGGACCTGGCGTCGGCGGGATGAAACTGTGCGTGACAGCGAGACCTGCAAGCAGCGGAATCCCGTAGTAGAGGAGCGAGCGGCCCGTCTTTTTGGCGAGACCGTAGACAATTGGTACGAGAATGATGAAACCGACGTCGAAGAAGACCGGCACGGCGACGATGAAGCCGGTGATGGCGAGCGCCCATTGCGCCTTGTCCTCGCCGAACTTATTGACGAGCGTCTGGGCGAGGCGTTCCGCGCCACCCGATACTTCTAACATCTTCCCGAACATGGCCCCGAGACCGACGACGACGGCGACGAAGCCGAGCGTACCGCCCATCCCGTTCTGAATCGAGGCGATGACGTCCCCGAGCGGCATGCCGGCCGCGATCCCGACGAGTAGACTGACGAGGAGAAGCGAGACGAACGCGTGGAGCTTCGTCCGCATGACCAAGAATAAGAGCAAGAAAATCCCTGCGACTGCGATAAGTATAAGCGTAGAGCCAGACATTATGTAGTTCCCCCTTTATTTTACGTGTAACCGTTTACAAATATTACCAAAGGAAAAGGCCACCCCTGACCTTTTCCTTGCGGGTTATTTCTTGACGACCGCGTGGCCTCCGAACTCGTTACGGAGTGCCGCGACGACTTTCCCGGAGAACGTGTCGTCCTCGAGCGAGCGATAGCGCATCATGAGCGACATGGCGATGACCGGGGCCGCTGCCTGCAACTCGAGCGCCGTCTCGACCGTCCATTTTCCTTCCCCTGAGGAATGCATGACGCCACGGATGTCGTCGAGTTTCGCGTCTTTCGAGAACGCGTTCTCAGTGAGTTCCATGAGCCATGAGCGGACGACCGATCCGTGGTTCCAGACACGGGCGACTTGCTCGTAATCGTAATCGAATGGGCTCTTCTCCAAGATGTCGAACCCTTCGGCGATCGCCTGCATCATGCCGTACTCGATGCCGTTGTGGATCATCTTCAAGAAGTGGCCGCTGCCGGCCGGTCCCGTGTACAAGTAGCCGTTCTCGACCGAGAGGTCTTTGAAGATCGGCTCGATCGTCGGCCAGGCGTCGGCGTCTCCGCCGACCATCGTGCAGGCGCCGTTGCGGGCGCCTTCCGTGCCCCCGCTCGTCCCGCAGTCGAAGAAGGCGATGCCTTTGGCGCTGAACTGTTCGGCGCGTGCGACCGACAGCTTGTAGTTCGAGTTTCCACCGTCGATGACGATGTCACCCGGCTCCAGTTTCTCAAGGAGTTCTGCCAGTACGGTCTCGGTGATGTCACCGGCCGGAACCATCGCCCAGACGACGCGTGGCGTCTCGAGCGAGTTGATGACGTCTTCGAGCGTTGGTACGATCTCAAACTTCGATGTCGCCTCGACGTTCCCGGCGTCCGTCCCGACGACCGTATGACCGTGGTCGCTCAAGTTGAGCGCCAAGTTGTATCCCATCTTGCCTAATCCAATCAAACCGATTTGCATATCGTCACCTCTAAATCGAATTTTTTTCCATCTCTCCACTATAATATCAAATTAAATTCGATTTTCAATAGAGATTGCGGAATTTTTTTCGAAAAGGTATCGTTAAAAGAAAAAAGGGTGAGACACATGGAATCGATGAACGGCCTGGCCCGGATTCGTGGGGCATATACGACACTGAGCAAGAAAGAGCAACGCATCGCCGACTATATCTTGAAACAGCCCGAACGCATCATCCACCATACGATCAACCAAGTCGCTGACGACCTCGACGTCGCCGAGTCGACCGTGTTCCGTTTCTGTCAGCGCGTTGGCTTCAAAGGTTATCAGGCGCTGAAGATTGCGCTCGCCACTGACGTCGTCGCGCCGCTCCAAGACATCCATGAAGACATCTCGAACGAAGACACGCCACATGAAATCGCCGAGAAGATATTCACTTCGAACGTGAAGACGCTCGAGGCGACCCGGCAAATCTTGGACGCGGCCTCGCTCGACAAGTCGGTCGCCCTGCTGTTGTCGGCCCGCCGCATCGAGTTCTTCGGGAGCGGCGGTTCGGCCGTCATCGCGCTCGACGCCTACCATAAGTTCGTCCGGAGCGGCCTGTTCGTCACGGCGAACCTCGAGTCGCACATGCAGCTCATGTCGGCGTCACAGCTGACGAAAGATGACGTCGCCGTCCTCATTTCGCACTCGGGTGCCTCGAAAGATACGCTCGACGTGGCGAAAGTATTGAACGAGCGCGGCGTGCCGACGATCGCCATCACGAACTATGCGAAGTCACCGCTCTCGAAGCTGTGTGACGTCGCCCTCTATACCGTGTCGCAAGAGACGGAGTTTCGCTCCGAGGCGCTCGCCTCGCGAATCGCCGAGCTCAGTCTAATCGACGCCTTGTTCACCGTCGTCATGATGCGGCGCGGGGAAGAAGGTAGAGAATCGCTCCAGAAGATGCGCGAAGCCATCTCGCTTCGACGCATGTGAAAAGACTGACCCTCGGGCCAGTCTTTTTCTTATTTGCGTGTCATTTGATGAACGCGTTTCTCGACCCGGCTCGGAGCATCTAAATTATGACGGAGCCTGTTGTCTTGTATATGCACAATCAATATGTATAAAAACCTGATTTTTGAAAAAGATTTACAGATACAAGTAGGGGTATGGGTATCACCTGAGGATTATAAAGTGCAAAAGGGTGGAATTAGTATAAACAGATTGATTTTCGTTTATACAGAGAGGAACGACCGATATGAATAACCTTAACTTCTTGACGACCGAGCACTACGACGTGTTCAAACAGTTGGCCCAGCGCCTCAAGAGTCCCGGAGACGTCAAGAAAGAGTATTTCTCCGCCCTTTATGTCATCGCCGGGAACGAACGGGTGCGAAACCTTCTCTTGCCGTACATGGACCTCGAGCAAGGCAAAATCAGCACGGCCACCATCATCGACGACAACACGTTCGAGAAACAAGACTTCATCCTCGTGAAACTCGTCATTCACTTGTACAACAATAAAGAATGGGTGCTCCCGACCGAGTTGATCAGTCTGCCGCAAGACGACTATCAACTCGCGATGCAGGCGATCACACTTTGTCGCGACGAGCAATTTGACGACGTCACCATACCAAAATAAGTTGACCTGTCCCGAATCGGTCGGGACGGGTTATTTGTCTAGTTGAAGGAGGCCACGCCATGTCCGTGAATACGACGATGCTCGCCATCGTGCTCGTCCTGATGGTATCGACGATTGCCGCCCCGTTCCTGTTCATCTTGTACCTTTGGCGGAAGGACCGCCACCAGCGCGAGCACTCCGTCCTCCGGAACTTCCCGATCCTCGGCAAGGTGCGTTACATCTTGGAGAAGGTCGGGCCTGAGATGCGCCAATACTTGTTCTTGAACGACAATGAGTCAAAACCGTTCTCCCGGAACGACTACGAGGCGGCCGTGATTTCCGGAAAATATAAGTCGCGCATCATCGGATTCGGCTCGGAACGGGACTTCGAAGGCGGCGGCTTCTGTCTTCAGAACGTGCTCTACCCGACGAACCGGGACGAGCTCCGCATCGACAACCGGGACACCGTGTCGACGCGGCTGTATCAAGTCGAGGAGGACAACCTGTTCACGCGGAAAGAGCGGATCGTCGAACGCGAGGTCGGTCCGTCCTTGTTGATGGAAGAAGACAGCATCGTCATCGGAAAACAGACGTGTCGGGAACCGTTCCGTGTCCGCGGCCTCGTCGGGCAATCCGCGATGAGTTTCGGCTCGCTCGGCGAGAATGCCATCACGGCGCTGTCGATCGGGCTCGGTCGGGCCAAAGGGACATGGATGAACACCGGGGAAGGTGGCCTGTCGGACCATCACTTGAAAGGCGAGGTCGACCTCATCTGTCAAATCGGGCCGGCCTTGTTCGGTGTCCGGACCGAGGACGGGGCATTCTCGGAAGTAGCGTTTAAAGCGAAGAGCGAGATTCCACAAGTACGCGCCTTCGAGTTGAAGCTCGCCCAAGGCGCGAAGACGAGGGGTGGCCATATCGAGGGCTCAAAAGTGACGGAAGAGATTGCCCGCATCCGGAGCGTCAAAGTCGGCGTGACGATCGACAGCCCGAACCGCTTCTCCGAGTTCAAGACGGACCGGGAACTGCTCGGCTTCATCGAGCGTTTGCGCGACATCGGCGGCAAACCCGTCGGCATCAAGCTTGTCGTCGGACGCCTCGCAGACGTCGAGGCGCTCATTCAAGAGATGGACTCATCGGGGAAACATCCTGACTTCATCACGGTCGACGGCGGGGAAGGCGGGACCGGGGCGACGTACCAAGAGCTCGCCGATACGGTCGGGCTGCCGTTGAAGGCCGCGCTCCCGTACGTGCATCGCTTACTAGTCGAACATGGGCTCCGTGACCGCGTCACCTTGTTCGCCTCCGGCAAGCTCGTGACGGCCGATAAGATTGCCGTCGCCCTGGCGCTCGGGGCCGATTGCGTCAATATCGCCCGCGGACTCATGTTCAACGTCGGTTGTATCCAGGCGCAAGTGTGCCATACGAACCGATGCCCGGTCGGCGTCGCGACGACCGACCCGAAACTGCAGCACGCCCTCGTCGTCGACGAGAAGAGTTTCCGCGTGACGAACTATATCATCTCGCTCCGGGAAGGACTCTACAACATGGCGGCCGCGGCCGGACTCGACACGCCGACGAAACTGTCGCTCGAACATGTCGCCTACAAGTACCCGGACGGTCGGGTGAAGCGGGGCGAAGAATTATTCGATGGACAGGCGAAAGACGGATGACCGCGGTCATCCGTCTTGTTGCGTAAGTCGTTGGAATAATTTCGAATACAGCGCCATCCCGACGAGCGCCGACAGCAAGATGAGCGTGAACACGGCGAGCGGGGAGACGAAGCCTGAAGCGAGCACCGTTACCGGCGCGAGGAACTTACCAATCGTGTTTTGGAGCGTATCAGCCGCGAGGTATTGTCCGCGTGATTCGGGAGGCGCATAGCGGCTGACGAAGCTCTGGCTGACCGGAGAGCGAATCAACTCGCCGAACGTGAACACGGTCGTGACGACGAGCAAGTACCAGACGTTCGACGAGAAGGCGACGAGGAACGTCCCGAAGCCGGCGAGGAATGTCGACAACAGGAAGACGCGTCGTTCATCCCACGCCCGGAACGCGCGCGTGACAGGAATGATGAAGACGACGAACAACAGGCCGTTATAGGCGACGAGCCAGCCGAACAGGACCGTGTTCGAGACATCGAATGTGGCCGGGGCCTGTTCGATCAAATAGACCGGTAAATACACGTCGAGCTGCATGATCGGAATCAGGGCGAACACTCCGGCGATCAAGTAGAGGCGGAAAAACGGATCGCGCAGGATCGTTGCATACGATTTTCCCTGGGTACGGAATGTCGTCGCGACTGTCTTTCCGGTCGAGCCCGGCCGTGTCTCATGGGTGAGCGCCGCGAGCAGCACCCCGTATCCGAATAGTACGAGGGCACAGCCGAGGAGCAGCGCCTGACGATGCTCGAAAAAAAGGACCGCCCCGAGGATGGGGCCGAGCACGGCTCCGATATTGTTCGACGCCATGAACGTCGCGAATACGTCACGTAGGTGCTCAGGCGGTACGAGATCGGCAACCATGGCCGAACTGGCAGGCTTGTAGATGGCGCCCATGAAGCCGATGCCGATATACGTGACATAGTCGACGATCGCGTTCGTCGAGAAGGCGAAACCGAGAAACAGGATACTTTGCGCGAACGTCCCGACGAGCATGACGGGACGGCGCCCGACCTGGTCGGCGAGCGATCCGCCTAATAAACTCCCGGCGAGGAGGAACAGCGGCGGCACGGCCATGAGCAGACCGGCCAGTTCGACGCCGAGCGTCTGGGCGAAATAGACGGTGATGAACGGGAAGTACATCCAAAACAACAGATTGAACAGCCCTTCGCCGAACAGGCGGACTTTCAAGTTGAGGTCCCAGCGGTATGTTTCCATGAATGTCCTCCTTCAGTAGGTCTGTCTTCACTGTACGGATTCAAGCCGAGAAAGAATAGACTTATGTTGCGTGATTTGCTACGCTAATAATAGAAGAAACGAATAAGAGAGCGCTTGTTTGCGCTGTCCCTTGAAACGAACATACGTTTGTGAAATGACCCCCGATGTAACCATCGGGGGTCATTTTTATTGCGTCGTCTTCGTCGCCTTGAAACTGCGGGCGAAAAATTCCTCGAATCGTTCATCGTCTTCCAGCAATGTTCGTCCGGTCATCGACAGCCGGCGTGTCGGAAAACCTGTCGATTGGCTCGGTGTGACGAAATAATCATTAGGATAGGCGGTCAACGTGGAGCGGACGAAATCGCGTAACACCGTTTCGTCCTCTTCAATCCATTGTTCCGACGAGCCCTCGAGATTGTCGCGCGTGAGCAAGATGCATGACCCGTCCCGGATGAACGGATTGAAACTGAGCCGTCGCGTCTCTGGACCTGTGAACGGTCGAAACTCGTGTGTGATCCCTGAAGGAGTGACCTCACCGATGACATAGCCGGTCGGCCACGCCTTGCCGCATCCGTCCCACACCGAGAAGACATGACCAGGATAGACGAGGTTGGCATCGCCACGTCGAGTGACCTCATAGCGATGATGATGACCGAGGGCGTAATAGCTGAACCCGAGCCGGGCGACGACGGATGTGGGGAACCGTTGTCGGTCCCCGTGACCGAGGAAGATGTTCGGATACGGGTCGTCTCGCATCGGCGTCCTTGCGACATCCTCTTTCAACCCGGTCTGGTTCGTCTCACAGCTGAGCCCATAAATCGCGGCGCCGAGCGCTTCATCGAAGACATACCCGGGTCGAAGGAAACTATGCACGTGCTTAATCTGACGCCAACGGTCGTGATAAGCGAGCCGATTGATATCATGGTCCCCGTATACCAAATAGACGGATGCACCGAGGGCGGTCCACGTCTTCAAATACGGGACGAAATCTTCCGGGTCGCTCACTTCGATGTCTCCGGCGATGAGCACTGCCTTGATGTTTTCATGTCGAATGACTTCCGCGATCTGGGCGAGCTTCTCGGCTTGGATGGCAAAACTCGTCCGTTCAGCCGTGATGGCGTTCCCGGTATGTCTCGCATGGTGTAAATCGGCAATATGAATGAAACGTGTCATTGGTAAGTCCTCCCGAATCTGGTCTATCCTAATTTTCCCATGTGAAGGCAAGCGTGTCGACGAGATTAATCTTTCTACGGGCCGGGAACATTAAACTGTTGATTACTTAAGGAGGGATTCGATGAAAGCCTTATTCTTGAACTGTTCATTAAAAGGCGGGGACACGACCTCGCATACGGAAGGATTGATGAAGGATATCATCCCGCACTTTGATGCGCTCGGGGTCGACTCGGAGATCGTCCGCGTCGTCGACTACAACGTCGCGTTCGGCGTGACCGAGGATGAAGGGGACGGGGATGCATGGCCCCAGATTTTTGAGAAAGTCAAAGCCGCCGACATCCTCATCATCGGGACACCGCTTTGGCTCGGCGAGAAGAGCAGCGTCGCGACGCAAGTCATCGAGCGGTTGTATGGGGGCAGCGCCTTGACGAACGACAAGGGCCAGGCCATCTACTACAACAAGGTCGGCGGTGTCGTCGTGACGGGGAATGAGGACGGGGCGAAGCATGCCTGTGCCTCAATCCTGTATGGTCTGTCGCATATCGGTTTTACCGTCCCCCCGAACGTCGACGCCTATTGGGTCGGCGAGGCCGGTCCCGGTGACTCGTATATCGATGCCGGGCGCGACAACGCCTTCACGAAAAAGAACGGCCGTGTCATGGCGTACAACTTGTACCATTTCGCGAACCTATTGAAGCAGACGCCGATCCCGGCCGAAGGCAATACAATGGAATGAGAAAGGCGGCCTCGGCCGCCTTTTTTGATGCTTATTCACCGAAGAATGGACGAGTGTCGCTTGGATGCACAGGTTTTCCGTAGCGTTTGATGCGTTTCTCGATCAACGTTTTCTGCTTCATCATATAATCGATGATGTGTTCAATGAAATGTTCGTCGACTAAGCAAGGCTCGAACCGGAGGACGTGTTGATAAGTATGCGGTCCGGCGCACAAAAAGCCAGGCGGTAACCAGGCTGTTTTCAAACGACTTATGTAATCCAATACGCGAATGACAAAATAAGCCTCGTCTACTTCCTGTTGATACATCATTTGGAACGATATCTCCCCACCATCGGGGAACGTGCGTGTTAATTTAAGTATGGTCATCGGTCCATACAACATCGTCTCTCCTTCGAATTGAAAACGATGATCTTGTTCACTGATGCGAAGCGCTTGGTCGGCGATTCGATTGAAGGTGTAATCGACATCTCGCCAATCGTTCGTCTGTTGGCGATAAAGGATTTCCCTTGTGGCTTTGTGTAGATTTTTCGAGACGCTTAACGGATATTCATGAAGTTTCAACATGTTTTTCCACTCCTTGTTCAACACAAGATATAGTGCTCCTTTCATCATAAGCTAATTTTAAAGGTTAGAATTTTACAGATTATAGTATATTTAAGAGGTTAATCGCTGTACTTTCCATTCGTAGTAACATTTTCCTTGAAAATTATAAAAGAGACATTTGTCACGCTAGAAAATATTGTGCAAAAAAACAGAAAGATTTCAGTCGACGTTGACTGAGATTTTTCTTTACAATCAAATCAGCGATTCAAACACAAAAAAGACGCTCGAAGGCGCCTTTAAAACAGTTGCTCACGATCAGAGCGAGTACTAGTTTGATCTCATTATTTTTTCTCCACCGCATGCCCGCCAAATTCATTCCGCAGAGCAGCGACGACTTTCCCAGAGAACGTGTCCTCTTCAAGCGAACGTTGCCGCATCATGAGCGACATCGCGATGACCGGTGCCGGTACCCCGTACTCGAGCGCCGTCTCGACTGTCCACTTGCCTTCCCCTGAGGCATGCATGACCCCTTTGATTTCGTCGAGCTTCGCGTCCTTATGGAACGCGCTCTCGGTCAGCTCCATCAGCCACGAGCGGACGACCGAGCCGTGGTTCCAGACGCGGGCGACTTGCTCGTGGTCATATTCGAACGGGCTCTTCTCGAGAATCTCGAACCCTTCGGCGATCGCCTGCATCATCCCGTACTCGATACCGTTATGGATCATCTTCAAGAAGTGACCACTGCCACTCGGTCCGGCGTACAAGTAGCCGTTATCCGTCGACACGTCGTGGAACAACTCCTCGATTTTGCCGAACGCCTCCAAATCCCCACCGATCATCGTACAGGCGCCGTGTCGCGCCCCTTCCATGCCGCCACTCGTTCCGACGTCAAAGAAGTAGATGAGCTTGTCTTTGAACTGCTCGGCTCGCCGCATCGACTCCTTATAGTTCGAGTTCCCGCCGTCGATGACGATATCCCCCGGAGACAAGAGCGCGTGCAGGTCGTTCAAGACGTGCTCGGTCACGTCGCCCGCCGGCACCATCACCCAGATGACGCGCGGTGCCTTCAGCCCTTCGACGACTTCTTCGAGCGACTGTTTCGTCTCGAACTGGCTCGTCGACACGTTGCCTGGGTCGTAGCCGAGCACATGGTGTCCACTGTCCGTCAAGTTGAGCGCCAAGTTCAACCCCATCTTCCCAAGTCCAATCATCCCTAATTCCATATCGGTTCACCCCGTTCGTTGTAGTGGTTTCCTTATAAGGGTTACCCGAAATGGATGGACTTCAAAAGAGGGGCTTCACTTCATCGATGCGGTAGGCGAGGATCGACCCGACCTTCACTTGCTTCCCGTCACTCAAGTTGACGAAGTCATTCAAAGGACTCGCGACCTTTAACGTCTTCTCGAATGTGGACGATGCCTCATGAATCGAACCTCCATACACGATAAACGAACAAAGCTCATTTTTCTCTAAAAAACACGTGACGACATAACGCATTTGCCGATTCCTCCGACCAGTTAATAGGTTTTTATTTACATTTACATTACGAATGAGTCAATTATTACAAAAAATCATCCGTTTGTCCCATAAAGGTTTTTAAATATAAGGAAACAGACCTAAAAAATTACACATTCGACGTATATTCGACATAAATCCAGTAAAGTTCTAACAGATAAATGGGACCTTATACATATGAGTGAAAAGTGAGAACGGTTTCAGTTGTACCAAGGCGTGGTACTCTTACAAAGGAATATCGGCAGAAGACTAAACTATTTATGAGGGAAACCCGATATTTAAAAACGAACGAATATTTCGACACTTGCCGACAAACATTTACCTTTTTTACAAATTTCTTAAAAGGTCGAAATTATTTGCATGATAAAATAAAACCTGGTCTTATTCATTAAAAGGTTCGAGAAAGGTGCTATGTCATGGAAGAGCAAAAGAAAAAGAGAGTCAAGAAACGCCGGAGAAAGAGTTCACCCGTAAAACGCATCGCGATCATCGCGGGAATCGTAGTAGGGCTGTTCCTGCTCATCGGAGTCGGGGTAGCTACATATCTATACAATCAAGTCGATTCGACCGTCGAACGGTTGAACGAGTCCACTGGGCTCAGCCCGGAGCGAATGCAACCGGAAACGATTGAAAACAAGAAGCCGATCTCGGTCCTTCTCCTCGGCGTCGACCGTCGTGCCGACGAGCAAGGTCGCAGCGACTCGATCATCGTCATGACGCTCAACCCGAACACGGATCAAAGCGCGATGCTCAGCATCCCGCGTGACACGAAGACGGAGATCGTCGGGAAAGACACATCTGACAAGATCAACCACGCTTACGCGTTCGGTGGAGCCGAGATGGCGCTCGACACGGTCGAGAACTTGCTCGACATCCCGATTGATTACGTGGCCGAAGTCGATATGAAAGGCTTCCAAGACACGGTCGACCTTCTCGGTGGCGTCAACGTGACGAACAATTTGGCGTTCACGTCAGGTGAGCATACGTTCGAACCGGGCGCACTCACGCTCAATGGCCCAGAAGCGCTCGCGTATACGCGCATGCGCTATGACGACCCAAGCGGGGATTTCGGTCGCCAGGAGCGCCAGCGTGACGTCATCACGGCCCTCGTCAATAAAGGCAAAGATGATTTCTCGATCTCGAAGTTCAACAATATGCTCGACGTGCTCGGCAACAACGCCAAGACGAACATGACGTTCAAAGACATCCGGACGCTCTCGAGCGACTATATGGCTGCTTTCAAAAACCAGGACGTCCTTCGCCTCGAAGGAACGGGCGGGAAAGAAAGCGACGGCATCTATTACTGGAACCCGGATGCTGCTTCACTCGAAGACGTGAAGTCGTATCTCGGACAATTGATGGAACAGTGACGTACCGCCTCATCCAATCGGATGAGGCGTTTTGATTTGTGCGATAATAAGAAGAAAAGGAGTGACCCGCGTGCTCGACCGCCTGATTCACCTCGTCATCGACGTCCGCCATCGGTTCAAGGACCACCATATTAACGATTACAGCGCGACGCTCGCGTTCTTTTGGTTTCTCGCCATCTTCCCGACGTTCGTCCTTTTGTTCGCCGTTATGGCGTGGTTCGGGATCGACGACGCCTTGTTGATCGAACAGATCGAGATTCTCATTCCGGGTTCGAGCGTGCGGGACATGCTGTCGATCGTCTATGACGTCAGCGGCAAGATCAACGCCGGTCTCGTCTCAATCGGTGCCATCATCGCCGTCTGGTCGGCATCGAACGGGACGGCCCGCCTCGTCAAGCTGACCGTGTTCGCCTACGGGGAGACGGAGGCTCGGAGCTACGTCGTCCGTCGTTTGATTGGTTTGCTCACGCTCATCGCCTTTAGCATCGGGGCCGTCATCTTGATTGTGTTCCATATTTTCGGCCGTGAGTTCGTCGAGCTCATGTACACGTGGTTCCCAATGCTCGAGGACTTCGACCGATTGGCGACTTTAGCGCGCTATACGTTATCGACCGTCATCCTTATCTTTGCGTTCTCGATGTTCTATAAGATCGCCCCGCAACAGCACGTCAAATTCACGGAGACGCTCCCCGGTGCCGTCTTCGCCGTCATCTCCTGGCAGCTGCTATCGACGGGTTATAGCGTCTATGTCGACCAGTTCTCGATGTTCGGGGACACGTACGGGACGATCGGCATCGTCATCTTGCTTCAAATTTGGCTCTACTTGACGGCGGCGACGATGCTGCTAGGGGCCGAAATAAACGCGGCCTGGCCCGACCACATGAGGCGTACCCGCTATAAGACACATTTCCCATGAAAATTGAAAAGATATGGTTAGCATTTTTTGACAACGTGCTATAATACAACACGTGAAGCGGGAATTATATCCATATCTAACGATTTTGAAAGCAGGTGCACGCATGGCGAGACATAAGAAGAAATCACGCTGGAAAAAAGTGTTGGCGATCACGCTCGGCGTTTTGACGGTCTTCCTCGTCGCCGGGGGCTTGTTCGTCTGGTCGATGTACCGAGACGTCAATGAGACGGTGACGAAAGTGAACGACAATTTGGAAATCAGCGAAGAACGGAAACAAGTCGAGACGATTGAACAGAAAGAATCGGTATCGGTGTTACTGCTCGGGATCGACCGCCGTGACGGGGAGCAGGGACGGAGTGACTCGATCATCGTCATGACGCTCAACCCGACGACGGACGAAGGGGCGATGCTCAGTATCCCACGCGATACGAAGACGGAGATTGTCGGACGCGGTACGAACGATAAAATCAACCACGCCTATGCGTTCGGCGGGGCCGGGATGGCGATGGATTCGGTGGAAGCGCTCTTGGATATCCCGATCGACTACGTCGTCGAGGCGGACATGGAGGCGTTCACCGAGGTCGTCGACGCGCTCGGTGGCATAACCGTAGAGAACAGTTTCGCGTTCTCGTCGGACGGCTACTCGTATCCGGTCGGACAGGTCGATTTGAACGGGGCCTCGGCATTGTCATACGCCCGTATGCGTTACGACGACCCGAACGGTGACTTCGGTCGGCAGGAGCGTCAACGCGCCGTCGTCGCGGCTATCGTCGAGAAGGGACGTTCTGACTTCTCGGTCGACAAAGTGACGAAGCTGCTCGATGTCGCCGGAAACCGGGCTAAGACAAACATCGAGTTCAACGAGCTTGTAGCGTTGTCGACGGACTATATGAAGGCGTTCCGTAATGCCAGCACGCTCCGCATCGAAGGCTCAGGCGGTCTGGAGTCAGACGGTATCTATTATTGGAATCCGGATTCGGCCTCGCTCGCCGACGTCCAAGCCGAGCTGCAGCGCTTGATGAACTAAGCCATTCCTCATGGGATGGCTTTTTTTTGCGTTTGAAAATCGTTTATCGGTGGGAGTGATAAAGAGACACTGAGGAGGGATATCATGCTTTGGGAAACTGTTGAACCGATCATCAATCGATTAGAGGACAACCACACATCAGAAGACTGGCAAGAACTATTCGCCAAGTGGGACGGCCATCATTGGCATGACGGGGAGAGTGTGAGCGAGAAGACGAGCGTGCTCATGATTGACGCGAACGCCGTTACGACAGACGGGAGTCCGGACTTGGACGCGCTCCATGACTTGTTGAAAGAACATGTCCAGGCGTCGATCAGCGACTTGTATCTCGTCTCGCTGTTCCCATATCCGGCCAAGCCGACCGATACGGCCATCAATCCGCGTATCCGGTTATACGAGGACCTCGGACGCTTCAAGCATGAGTTCGAGCTTATGTATGACACCGAGCCCGACGTCTATAACGAGCTACAGTTTAATTTACTCGAAGAGACGGACGCCTTCATCGAGCGGCTTGCCCAAGGCGCGACGAAGCTGCGTGTCCATGTCCAGTCGTTCCGCGGCATGTCCGAGGAAAGCATTCAACGCGTTGTCGAACTGTGGCACGCGGTGCTCCATCACTATAAACCACACGGCCAGTTGATTCTTGCCTATGAAGGAGACGTTCAGGCACTCGGCTCATACATCAGCGTCGCCGACGCCATCTGTCACTTCGACCTCGCCTCGCACACGATGCTCGCCTTCGCGCAAGGAGATGCCAAGAAGTTGTCCGATTGGGCGAACCGAATCGAGACACCAACGGACGGCAAGACGTATTTCAACTTCTTGTCGATCCACGAACGCGACCCGTTCGAGAAGAACTTGATCGATCCGAGTGTCGACATGATTCTCGCGGCTCACAGCATCTTGTTCTCGCTCCAAGGGATCCCTGCCGTCGATTACCGCACGCTGCTCGGTGTGCAGACACCGGTCGACCATGACGCGCTGATCCAAGAGCTGAAGACGGATCCGTATCGCCTGCAAGTGTTCTCCGGCATCATCAGCCAGTTGAACGTCAAACGGACGCACCCGGCGTTCTCACCGTATGCCGCACAGCGAATCGATACGTCCGACAAGCGCGTCTTTACGGTCGAGCGGAAGGGAGAAGGGGAGACGCTTATGCTGTATACGAACGTAAGCAATGAGCCGGTCACCGTGCAAGCGAGCGGGACAAACCTGTTCACAGGTGAACCGGTCGAGACGATCGACCTCGATGCGTATGGGTTTGTTTGGGTGAAATCTGAATAGGTCTTTTGATTCAAAAACGAATTATGTGAATTAGGTGTATTGACTCATGGTTCATTTGGTAGGAGAATGGATATAGAAGGAATTTCCATGACATAATCCTACATACACCTAAGGAGCGAATTCCGATGGATCAATCACTATTCATCTATCTCTTCAGCCTGACGCTACAATCGTTCTTGTATTGGATGTTTGCAACATTGTTCATCGCACTTGTTGGCTATGTCGTCCTGTATATCGTGAACCGTGAAGTGGCGGCCGAGTACCGGACACTATGGCGCAAAGGCTACTATTTGACGTTCGCAGCGTTCGTCTTGTTCGGCTTCATCGTCGGTGAGTTCACGTTCGACGCCGCGTGGGCGCTCGCCGGCATCGCCATCGTGATCGCTATCCTCGACTTCGGGGTGCTCGTCACACCAGGCAAAGAACCAGAAATTATTGAAGTCGACATGACAAAACGGCTGACCGAAGAACCGTAAAGGTTCTCGTGTCAGCCGTTTTTCTTATGCCCGATAACCGTTCGGGTTGTTCGATTGCCAATTCCAAGCGTCGCGGCACATGGCACGGACGTCATGTTTCGCTTCCCAGCCGAGTACACGTTTCGACTTCGATGGATCAGCGAAGCACATAGCGATATCGCCTGGGCGGCGCGGTGTCATTTGGTATGGAACAGCTTTTCCACTCTCTGCCTCGAAAGCATGGACGAGGTCGAGGACGCTATAGCCGGTCCCGGTCCCTAGGTTGAACGCTTCGGCACCGGTATGGTCCATGACGTAGTCGAGTGCCTTCAAGTGACCCTCGGCCAAGTCGACGACGTGGATGTAGTCACGGACACCGGTCCCGTCTGGTGTATCATAATCGTCACCGAACACGCTCAATTCGTTCAAACGTCCTACGGCGACTTGCGTGATATACGGCATCAAGTTGTTCGGGATGTCGAACGGGTCTTCACCGATTTGCCCCGATTCATGGGCGCCAATCGGATTGAAGTAACGTAGGAGCGCGATGCTCCATGACGGGTCGGCAACGGCGAGATCGCGCATGATGTCTTCAATCATCAGCTTTGTCCGGCCATATGGGTTCGTCGCACTGAGCGGGAACGACTCGTCGATCGGTGTCCGTTCCGGCATACCGTACACGGTTGCCGACGAACTGAAGACGATTCGTTTCACATCGAACGCGTTCATGACTTCAAGTAATACGATCGTACCGACAACGTTGTTCTCGTAGTAGCGAAGCGGTTCCGACACCGATTCACCGACGGCTTTCAGCCCGGCAAAGTGGATGACGGCATCAATCGTGTGCGTCAAAAAGATTTGTTCGAGCAATTCACGGTCGAGAATGTCACCGAGATAGAACGTGACCGATTTCCCGGTCAACGCTTCGACGCGATCGAGCGCCTCGCGGCGGCTATTCGACAAGTTGTCGACGACGATGACGTCGTGACCTGTTTCAAGTAACTGTAAGACAGTATGGGTACCGATATAGCCGGCACCGCCTGTGACTAAAATAGTATCCATATAAATGTCCCCTTCCAAAAATCCTCTATTGATTACTTCTCAGTTAAGCGCACCCGGGTCTGTCCGTTTGTGCCTTCAAATAAGCGGAGTGAATAGGTCTCACTCTCGTAAACTACTGCATCGTCCGTTTCGAGAACCGGTTCGCCGAGCGGGCTGAATACCTCGCGCGTCGTTTGCGTGTTCGTCCAGTCGATGGCGTGTACTTTGTCTTGTTGAATGACGAAGAAGCCACCGTTATAGAACGCATAGGCGTTCAACGCATCCGTCTCACGTCCGTACGGCGCGCCAATCGTCTCCGTGAGTGCCGCCTCATTCATGGCGAAGAAGTCAGGAATCGTTTCGCCGAGCCAATCATTGTTCAAGTTCGTGTTCACCCAGTCGAGCAAAGCACTGTCCGTCAAGTCGCGTGTCGGCCAGTCGGTCGTGACCGAATCGAGCGGAACCCATGCTGTCGTCCCATCCAAATTCACTTCAACGTGTTCATCTTGTTCCTTCAAAATCTCATAACGGTCGCCGATATCTCCTATATAGGTGACTGTCGTGCCGTTCGGTTCTGAGACAAGGTTGACATTCTTCGAGGCGAGCCAGACGTAGTTCGTTTCTGGCTCTTGGACGACCGGTTCAGGATCCGGCTTAGGTGTTTTCTCGACGACTTTGGCTTCTTGTTTTGGTTCTAACAAGTCCATTACATATGGATACCCGATATAGCCGCCTCCTATGAGTAAAGCGAGGAGGAAAAGGGCACCAATCCATTTGCCAGACTTACGTTTTGGTCGTGCCGGCTCAATCGTGCGTTGATACTTAGCTCGTTCGGCCCGCGACGGGACTGGGGCTTCTGGCAAATAACGTTGCTTTGGAGCGGGTGGTTTTTCTTTCGCTTTTGGAGCTTCAACTACTGTTGGTTCAGTAACAGGTACCGATACCTTGTCCGCAATTGTTGGTTCCTTTACGGTTGTCTTGTCAATCGGTGCGGATTTAAGAACGGTCGCCTCTTTATTCAAGACATCCTCATACATCTCAAGTAAAGACACATAGTATGGAAGAAACGTGGCATCTTTTTTGCCATCTTTGATCCAAGCAGCAAAGTCTGCCGCCGATTTTTCTTCGGTTGGGAGCGATGGCTCCGTCGTGCCGGTCAACTCTTCAAAGGACACGGTCAACGATTTTCCGTCCCCTAAATTTCGATTAATTACCTCTTGCAGGTTTGTACGTGTTGCCGCATTCGTGTCTGCGTACAACTGGAGTAGGCGCTCACTAACGTGCACTATTGTCTCCTCCTTTTGTTAAGTTCTTCCTAACAAAGTTTATCAGATTTACATACCAAAAAACCCAAATTTTAAAAAATGGGTCATCAACTGTGAGGATTTTTGCTATAATGTTTTGGTATTGGCATTGTTAAATATTATCTGCGGAATTTTTCCAGTAGTGAATTTTAGAGAACAGAGGAGAGAAAACACGAGCATGAAAGAAGAAACGATTTCCCTTGGAGAACTATTCTCCATCTTAAAACGGAGCAAATGGCTCATCGCAAGTTTAGCAATCATCGCGGCACTTATTGCCTTTTTACTTAGTTCGTTCGTGATTAGTCCGACATATGAGGCATCGACGCAAGTACTCGTTGCGCCGAAAGAGACACAGAACAACATGATTGATAGTAGCCAAGTTCAGTCGTCGGTCGCACTTGTAAACACATATCGGGTCATTATCCAAAGTCCGGCTATTTTAGAACCTGTTCAACAGAATGTGATTGGTGCTCCAGAGAATATCAGTAACTTAATCACAGTCAACAGTGAACAAAGCTCGCAGGTCATCAATATTAAAGTTCAACATACGAACCCGGTTCTAGCGGCGGATATCGCAAATGAGATCAGCACTGTGTTCGCAGAAGAAGTCAGCGAATTAATGAGTGGGGTAGACAACGTCAAGGTATTGTCTGACGCATCAGTTCCAATGTCGCCTGTCAAACCAAACATTTTACTGAACACTGCTATCGCCACAGTACTTGGATTAATGATTGGAGTTGCTATAGCGTTTCTTAAAGTTGTGTTGGATCGTCGTATTAAAACAGAGCAAGACGTCGAAAACATTTTGGAACTCCCGGTTCTCGGATCGATTCCTGTCATCGATAAAGTCGAAATGCGTCAACAACGTCAAGCTAACGTGAAAGGTGAAAAAGTCCATGTTTAAATTCGGAAAAAAGAAACATAAGCACATCCAATATGACAAAACAGGGCGTGAATTAATTACCCTTCTTAAACCAAAATCACCAATTTCGGAACAATACCGGACGATTCGGACTAACCTAGAGTTCACAGCAGTTGATGATGAGTTACAAACGATGGTTATTACCTCAGCATCGTCAGGAGAAGGGAAATCTACCACTTCGTCGAACCTTGCCGTTGTGTACGCACAACAAGGCAAGCGCGTTCTGTTAGTCGATTGCGATATGCGCCGTCCAACAGCTCACTTCACGTTCCGCCTTTCGAACGGGATTGGTCTTTCAACAGTGTTGGCTAAGAAGACAAGTGTTGAAAAGGCGACACATTCGACTCAAATCGAAAACCTCGATTTGATTGCGGCCGGCCCGATTCCACCAAACCCGTCAGAGCTGTTGTCTTCTAAAATGATGGATCGGGTTCTAGAAGAACTGAAAGCAAATTATGACGTCATCATTTTAGATGCGCCTCCAATGATGCAAGTGGCGGATACCCGTCTCTTGGCCCGTAAAGTGGATGGTGTCGTCCTAGTCGTAGGTTGCGATAAGTCAGACCGTCAAATGGTCGTCAAAGCAAAAGAACAGTTGACGCTCGCAGAAGCGCACATTCTTGGTGTCGTGTTGAATAAACGAGAACCACAAGGCAGCGACGATTATTACTACTATTACGCATACGAATAAAAGGAGAGCGTGCCATGATTGATATCCATTGTCACTTATTGCCGGCCGTTGATGACGGTCCGGAAACAGTCGAACAAGCGGTCGAGATGGCGAAACGCGCCGTAAGTGAAGGGGTGACCGCGATTGTGGTCACCCCCCACGCGTTTCATCCGCAGTTTGACACAAGCCAGCTTGATGTAGCGAATGCAGTCACAAGATTACAAAATGTTTTGCGACAAGAAGGAATTAACCTCGATTTGTATGCAGGACAAGAGATTCGAATCTTTGGAGACCTTGCGGAATCATTAGAGCAGGGTAAGGCGTTATCGCTTGCTGGGTCACGTTATGTCCTGGTAGAGTTCCCGAGTGACTCGGTTCCTGCCTATGCTGAACAATTATTCTTCGGACTTCAAACGGAAGGCTACACACCAGTCATCGCCCACCCTGAACGCAATAAAGAATTTGCGACCAACCCAAAACGATTAATGGACTTCGTCTCGTCCGGTGCGCTCTCTCAGATTACGACGAGTAGTTTGACAGGCGAATTTGGTCAGAACGTAAAGGAGTTGGCTTTTGCTTTCCTACGTAATGGATTGAGTCATTTGATTGCATCGGACGCTCATAGTACAGGTCGTCGAACTTTTTATTGGACTGAAGTCGAAAAGGTTGTTCGTGAAGAACTTGGTCAAGATAAGTGGGAAAGTTACTTAGTCAATTCGGAAGCAATTATGAAGGATGACTTCGTATTCATCGATCCGCCGACGTTACCGGTGAAGAATTGGCGAGGGAAATGGAAAAAATAATTCACTTATTACTAAAGACTAATTATTGACAAAGTATCTAAAAATATGATTTTTGTCGACAACTGTCGAACGATTTTAGGTTTAATTTACTCCCCTTATGTTTTTATATTAGGTCGAAAGTGATACCCTTAATTTATAATTTTGAAAGGATGTAAGTTACATCCTTTTTTCTATGAATCAGACAGATAATATATATTTATCCATAGAGGAGGAGTATCATGGCAAGTAAAATAGTGAAAAAAGCTGTGATTCCAGCTGCGGGTTTAGGAACGCGATTTTTACCGGCAACGAAAGCAATGCCGAAAGAAATGTTACCAATCGTCGACAAACCAACGATTCAGTACATTATTGAAGAGGCCGTTGAATCTGGAATTGAAGACATTTTAATTGTGACTGGTAAAGGTAAGCGAGCAATTGAAGATCACTTCGATTCAGTTCCAGAACTTGAACAGATTTTAATTGAAAAAGGTAAATCGGAGTTTTTAAAGTTAGTTGAAGAAACGACGAATATCAACATTCATTTTATCCGTCAGTCGAAGCCGATGGGGCTTGGACATGCTGTTTTGCAGGCAAAGGCATTTGTAGGAAATGAGCCTTTTGTCGTCATGCTTGGGGACGATATTGTTCAGGCAGAAATTCCTTGTACAAAACAATTGATTGAACAGTACGAGAAAACAGAGAGCTCGATTATCGGTGTTCAACCGGTTTCGCGTGATGTAACTCACCGTTACGGGATAGTTGATCCGCATGAGTCACTTGAAGGTGGTTTACATAAAGTTGATTCCTTTGTGGAAAAACCAGATCCAGGTACAGAACCATCGAATTTGGCCATTTTGGGTCGATATTTGTTTACTCCGCAAATATTTAATTTCTTAGAAACACAGGTCCCAGGAGCGGGTGGTGAAGTCCAATTGACAGATGCCATTACCCGTTTAAACGATAGTGAACGCGTGTACGCATATGAATTTGAAGGTAAGCGATACGACGTAGGTGAAAAATTAGGATTCATACGTACAACTTTAGAATTTGCACTTATGCGAAATGATCTTGCTGAAGACGTTAAAACGATGATGAAAGAGTTGTTAATCGATAGTGAAATGGGGGCAATGCAATGAATCTACCGAAAACTGAAATTGAGACTGGCCCTTTAGTACAAGAAGAAATTGATGTTGTGTACCCTATTAAACATGTTTCTACTTCGAAAGTAAGTGAATCTAATTCATCAAATGCTTTATATATGTTCTTTTTTAATATCTTTGAAATTCTTTTCGTGTTGTCGATATTATTAATCAGTCTCCCAATTTTTCTAGTAGTGTCATTATTAATAATTTTGGAGTCGTCAGGTCCGATTTTTTACAAGCAAAGTCGAGTTGGCGTAAATGGTAAAGAATTTAATATTTACAAATTTAGATCCATGTACGTGGATGCGGAAAAGTTTGGACCTCAATGGGCAAGTAAAGATGATAATAGAATTACCGTTGTAGGAAACTTTATCAGAAAAACAAGGATTGATGAACTTCCACAATTAATGAACATATTAAAAAGAGAAATGTCGTTAATAGGACCGAGACCAGAAAGAGCAATATTTATAAAAGAGTTTGTAAAAGAGTATCCAGAATTTGTGTTTAGAACATCGGTAAAACCAGGATTGACGGGATGGGCTCAAGTAAATGGTGGCTATGAATTAACGCCTAAAGAAAAGTTAGACAAAGATCTTTATTACATTGAAAATCGAAATATAAAATTGGATGCTTTTATTTTATTTTTAACCATCAAAGTAGTTATTACTGGTGAAGGTGCGCGATAAGTTAGTTACTAAAGCCCAGAAATCTTTTTTAGTTGAAATAAAGTTGAAGTGGATGAAAATTTAAGTGAGTGGAGTAGTAAAAATGAAAAAGATTTTGATATTATCTAATCATCATTCGTATACTTATAACTTTAGAAAAGAAATAATCAATGCATTTATAAGTGAAAATTACAAGGTCACTGTGGCGCAACCGTACGGTCCTAAAGTTGAGTACCTGAAGCAAATGGGTTGTGAATGTGTAGATATTCCGTTAGATAGAAGAGGTAAAAATATACTATCTGATTCTATTCTATTCGTAAGGTATTATAAACTTATAAAGAAAAATAAACCTGACATCGTAATATCCTATACGATTAAGCCTAATCTCTATGGAGGAATTTTATGCCGGTTTTTAGGTTTACCTCACATTCCAAATATTACAGGGTTAGGTACTGCTGTTGAAGAACAAAGTGTTTTACAAAAAGCTATATTGTTAGCATATAAATTTTCATTTCGAAACAGCAATGTGATTATGTTTCAAAATCAAGAGAATCTAAATTTTTTTAAGACATATAATATTGGATTAGGTAGAAAAAAATTGTTACCAGGATCAGGAGTAAATCTATCCGAATTCCAAGCGCTTGAATATCCAAGTGATGAAAAGATAAAATTTGTTTTTATCTCTCGAATTATGAAGGAAAAAGGAATTGAGCAGTTTCTAGATGCTGCAAAATCTATTAAAAATCAATTTCCAAATACGGAATTTCACATTTGCGGATCAAGTGATGATAATTATAAAGAAAAATTACATCAATTAAATGAAGATGGAATTATTATATATCATGGCTTGGTAGATGATGTGAAAGAAGTTTTATCTAAAATGCATTGTGTTGTCCACCCTAGTTACTATCCGGAAGGGATTTCTAACATTCTTTTAGAAAGCGCAGCAAGTGCGAAGCCACTTATTACCACCAATCGATCAGGTTGTCGTGAGGTTGTAGATCACGAGGGTTCTGGATATATTTGTAATACTAAGGATAGTAATGATTTAATTGAAAAAATTAAAAAATTTTTAGAACTAAATAATGTTGAAAGGAAAGTAATGGGGGAAAAAGGACGGATGAAAGTAGAAAGAGAGTTTGATAGAAATTTGGTCGTTGAATCTTATGTTGAAGAAATTAAAAAAATATAAAAGTTGAATATATAATTATTAATTTAGAATCGAGGCTATTTTCTGATGTCACTTCCAATCCGAGTTCTGCATGTTTTAGGAAAATTGAATCGAAATGGTGCAGAAACCATGATTATGAATATATATAGAGAAGTTGATCGAGATAAAATTCAGTTTGATTTTGTGATACACACTACTGAGAAATGTGATTATGATGATGAAATTATTTCTATGGGCGGGATTATTCACCGGATTACAAGATATAATGGATTAAATCATTTCGAGTATCGTAATCAATGGAAAGAAATTTTAAGTGTTAACAATTATAAATTAATACATGGTCATGTGAGAAGTACAGCTAGTATTTATATCCCCATTGCTAAAAAATATGGAATTAAAACTATTAGTCATAGCCATAGTATTTCTTCGGGAAAAGGTATATTAGGCGGAATAAAGAAAGTATTGCAGTACCCTGTTCGTTATCAAGCTGATTTTTTTATGGCCTGTTCTGATGAAGCAGCAACGTGGATGTTTGGTAAGAAAGTATTAAAACATAAAAACTACTATAAAATTAATAATGCTATTCACCTAAAAAAATTTATGTTTAATCCTTATGTTAGAACAGTCATGAGAACGAAAATGAATTTGGAAGGGAAATATGTGATAGGGCATGTTGGTAGATTCGAAAAAGAAAAAAATCACAGCAAGCTAATTCACATATTTAATGAATTCCATAAAATGGAACCTAATTCCGTTTTATTGCTTTTGGGAGAAGGCAGTCATTTCTTTTCGGTTAAAAAAATAGTGAAAAATCTAAACTTAGAAAATGTTGTTCTTTTTGCAGGGAATCAAAGTAATGTGAATGATTACTATCAATGTATGGACTTATTTCTATTTCCGTCTCTCTACGAAGGATTGGGTATGGTAGTAATTGAAGCACAAACTTCAGGTCTTGAATGTATTGTTTCAGAAAACATACCAAAAGAGGCTTACATTACGTCTTCGATTCATACTCAAAAAAACAGTAATCAAAATAAATTATGGATCGAAAAAATTTCAAGTCTAAGAAAAGAAAATAGTTCGAGAAAAGTTGATAATTATACTCTTGTTAAAGCGGCAGGTTATGACATTAAAGAGACTAGTTTGTTTTTAACAAATTTTTATGAAAAAAATTGTTAAAAACAGAATATATCTCTTAAGTTAAAAATTAAAAAGGTTTTATTTAATGGGGGATTACATGCTGTTATCTCTATATTTTTTTGTTATAGGATGGGTAAGTGTCTTAAGTCCACATGCGTGGATTTCTTTTCCTTTGGCAATTATTTTGCTATCAATAGTTATTAATTTCATTTATATAAGAGAAGGTGTATTGAGAGTAGGAAACTCAAAAGTTATCTATTCAATATCTCTGTTATTTTATTTCTTTGTCTTTCTAATAGTGTTGTCATTATTTATCCAACAGTTTTCTCATGGTTACGATATATTAGGCTTTGTTCATTCGATGAGATATCTGTCGGTGATTGTATTGTTTTATTTCACTCTATTGTTCTTAATTGAAGGAAAAAAAATGTCCATGAATAGTATTTACAAATACATTTCATGGGGCGTATTTTTCGTGTCAAGCTTTACAATTTTAGAATTTTTCGCTAAAAATTTATTGCAATTTGATTTTGATGCAATTTTTCCAAGAGCTACAGTATCTGAATTTGAAGCTACTTACGCAATTATGGGAGAACGATTTATCCGAGCGAGAGGAACTACAGAAGAATCTGGGCATCTTGCTTTGTACTTAGCAATGTTTTTACCTTTTGCTTATTATTATTTTGAGAAATATAAAATAGCATATAGATTTATGTTAATAGGCGTCATAGTCTTTGCACTTTTATTGACATTTAGTGCTATGGGGTTCGTAGAACTTATTATTCTCACAACTTTGCTTTTAATTTTTTCACTGTATTCAAATGGAAACAAAAAAATATTCATTTTGCTCGGATCATTAGTAATGATAGTAGCTTTAATATCTATCAGCATTTATAAAGAAATTGATTATTACTCTTTATTTGGTGGCATTTTTTCAAAAATCACTTTAGAAAATGCGACATTTTCTTATGATGGTTCTCGAACCCAGCGTTGGCTAAATGCATTTGAGCTTATAAGAGAAAAACCGTTTTTTGGGCATGGTAGTGGAATTGCATCAATACTATATGGTACAGGCAGCACCAGTTTCTATTTAGAAATACTGGTGGAATTCGGAATTATAGGATTAATGACTTTCTTTTTTATAACCTTGTTGCATTTAATTCTAGTTTTCAGACTGCAATCAAAAATAAAATATGTATATTTAACGTCCCTGATCATAGCGTTACTTCACTATTCAATAATATCCAATTATTGGTATCCGTGGTTGTGGACAATATTTGTACTCATAGTAATTGAATTCCTTAGGGAACAAAAAGAAATTAATAGTGTCGAAGAGAGGAAATATTAATTTGATAAAAATAGGTTTTATAATTTTAAATTACAATGATAGTGATACCACTATTAAACTTGTTGACAGCATAATGAATTATAAGATTATTGATAAAATAGTTGTAGTCGATAATTGCTCTACTGACGGTTCATTTGATAAGTTGCATCGTGAATATGGAATAAGTTGTGATGTGATTAAAACAGACTTTAATGGTGGATATGCTTATGGAAACAACTTTGGTTTTAAATATCTTGAGAATAATTATGATCCTGAAATTGTTTTTATAGCTAATCCAGATATTGAATTCTCTGAGGACTATATTAAACAAATTATTCTTCAATTTAAAAAAACTCCTCAATTTTCAATGTTGTCAGGTAGGTCAATAGAAACTAATGGTGAACTTTCAAATGGTTATTGGAATCCACCATCATATACTGAAAGTCTATTAAGTTCATTTTTAATATATAGATTAATAAATAAAGTAGTAGAAAAAGCTAAATCAAAATCAAAGCATAGCAACTTTTCAAGTTCTGAAG
Source organism: Exiguobacterium sp. s28 (assembly GCF_018618135.1). Lineage (NCBI taxonomy): Bacteria > Bacillati > Bacillota > Bacilli > Caryophanales > Exiguobacterium > Exiguobacterium sp. s28. The sequence continues at coordinate 59,928 of NZ_JACSLL010000014.1, forward strand.
TTATTGAGGTTGGAGCAATTCAGGGTTCTTTTATAGCTGTTAGAGCTGAAATCTTTAGAGATATTGGATATATGGATGAAGGAACTTTTCTTTTCTATGAGGAGAATATTCTTGCGAAAAAAATGAAGAAAAAAGGGTATAAAACCGGTATTATGAATAATCTATACTACAAACATAATCATTCTGTAACTATAAAAAAGACAATGAAAGCATTACAAGTGTATAAGGTTCATCTGCAATCAAAACAATACTATGAAAAGAATTACAACTCTACATCGGGGATAAAAATATTTCTTTTAAACTGGGCTTCAAAATATTCTTTGCTTGAACAATTTGTGATGACACCTCTTAAAAATATATTTCGTATAAGGGAATTGAATAAAATTAATAAAAATTAAAGAAATCGATTTTATAAATGGCTTTAAAACATAAAGGATGAAATAAAAAATGAGAAATATTGAATTAAAAGCAAGTTCGATGAAAATGTTATCAAATATTTCTTACACAGTATTATCAAATATAATTACTTTATTAGTTTCTGCTTTAGGAGTTTTAGTAGTACCAAAACTTCTAAGCATAGAAGGATATGGTTACTGGCAACTATATCTTTTTTATGTAGCTTATGTAGGATTTACGCATCTAGGTTTAAATGATGGGATATATTTGAAATACGGTGGGAAGGACTATGAAGAACTTAACAAAAGAATATTCTCAACTAAATTTTATTTTCTAGTAATTTTACAGATTTTTTTTGTAAGTCTTATATATGTAATTACTAATTTTTACGTAAGTAACGACGAACGAAGATTCATTTGGTATTCAATTAGTAGCGCAATGTTATTCACTAATCTTACCTATATGCTTCTTTTTATATTACAAGCTACCAATAGGATTAAGGATTATGCAAAAGCTATAATTTTAGGGAAGCTCCTATTTTTAATATTTTTACTGATCCTTATATTTTTTGTCAACAATAAATCTTTTCAACATATAATACTTATAGATTTATTTAGTAAAGGATTAATGTTTTTTTACACAATATATTTATGTAGAGATATTGTTACTAGCAAAGTTACTTTGACAGTTAAAGTTATAAAGGAAGTATTAGATAATATTAAAATTGGCGCACTATTAATGTATTCAAATATCGCTAGTTTATTAATAATTGGAATTGTTAGATTTGGAATTGAAAAGAATTGGGATGTAGCTACTTTTGCAAAAGTTTCTCTAACTCTTTCTCTATCAAGTTTTCTAATGATTTTCATCAACACATTGAGTATAGTAATTTTTCCACTTTTGAGAAGGATTACTGAAAGAGAGTTAAAAAGTATTTATTTTGTAATTCGAGATTTTCTGATGATTATTTTATTGATCTTTTTGCTTATAACGTACCCTTTAATGAATATTTTTTCTATATGGCTACCAAAATATTCAGATGCAATTAAGTATATGGCGTTTTTGCTTCCAATTTGTATTTATGAAGGTAAGATGTCCCTACTAGTAAATACATATTTAAAAACCCTCCGGAAAGAAAAAGTCATGTTTAAAATCAATCTAATTTCTTTAATTTTTAGTGTGTGCCTTACTACAATTACTACTTTAGTTATTAAAGATTTGACTTTAGCTGTACTCTCTATAACAGTAATCTTTGCATTTAGAAGCATATTATCTGAAGTGGTTTTATCATCAATACTGAATGTGAGTATTGCAAAGGATATTATCTTAGAAACCTTTCTAGTGATAGTGTTTGTATCAATCACATGGTATTTAAACACTATTCCAGCATTGTCCATATACTTAATGTGTTTTTCGCTTTATTTGGTTATTAAAAAAACAAGCATTAAAAGTTCTTGGAAATCCGGGAAAAAAATGCTCCTGAAATAATTCGTTACAGATTATTTGATTTGAAAACTAATACATCAAGGAGGTTACAAAATTGAAAGGAATTGTTCTTGCAGGAGGGAGCGGTACTCGTCTTTATCCATTGACTATGGTTACTAGCAAACAACTACTACCGGTTTATGATAAACCAATGATATATTACCCACTCTCGACTTTAATGCTTGCTGGAATCAAGGAAATTTTGATCATTTCAACACCTGAAGACTTACCTAGATTTAAAAGTTTACTTGGAGACGGTTCTCAATTTGGCATCAATCTTTCTTATATGATTCAACCAAAACCTGATGGCCTTGCTCAAGCATTTATTCTAGGGGCAGAGTTCATAGGTAAGGATTCTGTGGCTATGGTGCTAGGAGACAATATTTATTATGGTAGTGGAATGCGAAATATTCTTCAAAGAGCTGCGCAGAAAACAGATGGAGCCACCGTCTTTGGTTATCGTGTCACTGATCCTGAGAGATTTGGCGTGGTTGAATTTAATGATGAGGGAAAAGTGATTAGTGTCGAAGAAAAACCTAAAATGCCTAAGTCAAACTATGCAATCACAGGATTATATTTCTACGATAATTCAGTTGTAGAAATTGCAAAAAACGTTCAACCATCTGAACGCGGTGAGTTAGAAATTACATCGATAAATGAAGCGTATTTAAATAAGGGAACCCTGACCGTTGAATTATTAGGCAGAGGTTTTACTTGGTTAGACACCGGTACTCATCAGAGTTTAGTAGAAGCGACGAACTTTGTTAAAACTGTTGAAGACCATCAAGGTGTTAAAATTGCAGCATTAGAAGAGATTGCTTTTTTAAATGGTTGGATTAATAAGGAACAGTTAGAGGAAGCAGGACGTTACTTAAGTAAAACTGGATATGGACAATATTTGTTGGAAGTGGCTGCTGGGAAAATAAGATACTGATAGAGGAGATATTTTCAATGAAAGTAACTGAAATTTTTTTGGACGGAGTCAAAATCCTTGAGCCTCAAGTGTTTGGAGATCACAGAGGCTGGTTTGTGGAAACTTTTAACTCAAGATTACTGAATGAATTAGGAATCGAGAACGACTTTATTCAAGACAATCATTCGTACTCCTCTCAAATCAATACACTTCGTGGTCTTCATTATCAACTCGCTCCTAAAGCCCAAACTAAACTTGTTAGATGTACGAAAGGTTCTATCTTTGACGTGGCTGTAGACATCCGTAAAAACAGTCCAACCTACGGCCAATGGTTTGGTATTGAGTTATCAGCTGAAAACAAGAAGCAACTGTTGGTCCCTAAAGGATTTGCACATGGTTTTTTAACTCTTACAGATGATGTCGAAGTCCAGTATAAGGTTGATGAATTATACTCTCCAGAGCATGATCGGGGAATTACTTGGAATGATTCATCTGTCAATATTCAATGGCCGACTAAAACAGACCCTATTCTTTCAGATAAAGATCAAAAAGCTTTGACACTAGAGCGGGCTGAAATTAACTTTATCTACGGAGAAAATTCATGAAGATTCTTGTTACAGGTTATAATGGACAACTTGGATATGACGTCGTACAAGAAGGAAGAAAACGTGGTTTGCATATGATTGGCAGTACGATTGAGGATCTAGATATTACTGATTCAAATCAAATCAATGAATATATAAATAACCTTAAACCTGATGCGGTGATTCACTGTGCAGCCTATACAGCGGTCGATCGTGCAGAAGAAGATCGTGAAAAAGCGTGGGATGTAAATGTAAATGGGACAAAATATTTAGCCGAAGCGGTAAAAGCTATCAATGCTAAATTTATGTACATTAGTACAGATTACGTTTATGAAGGCAATGGGGACGTTCCTTATACGGAAGATTCTAAAATATTCCCACAAAGTTATTACGGTCTTACAAAATACGAAGGTGAACGAGTGGTCCAAAATCTCTTAACGGATTCATTTATTGTGCGGATTTCATGGGTGTTTGGAATTAATGGTAATAACTTTATTAAAACAATGCTACGTTTAGGTGAAACGCATGATGAATTGAAAGTTGTTGCAGATCAAATTGGCTCACCGACCTATACATACGATCTATCTAAACTGCTGATTGATATGATTCAATCACAAAAGTATGGGATTTATCAAGCAACGAATGAAGGTTTTTGTAGCTGGGCAGATTTTGCTGAGAAGATATTTGACGTGGCTGGGTATTCCGTTAAGGTGAAAGGTATTACTTCTGAAGAGTATCCTACGTTAGCTGTGAGACCAAAGAACTCAAGAATGTCCAAAGAAAAATTGAGAGCAAATGGATTCGAGCCATTACCACATTGGGAACATGCACTTGCTCATTACGTAAATGAATTAAAACAAGAGGTGCAAAATGACAAATAAAAAAATCCTTATAACAGGGGGAGCCGGATTTATTGGCGGCAACTTTGTACATCATATGATTGCAAAGTATCCAGAGTATAAAATTTATAACTTGGATTTATTAACTTATGCGGGGGAATTAGCTAAACATAAGAGCTTAACCGATCACCCGAACTACAGTTTTATTCAAGCGGACATTGCTGATTATGAGACGGTCATGAGTATTTTTAAAAAAGAAAAGTTCGATTACGTTGTTCACTTTGCTGCTGAAAGCCATGTGGACCGCTCAATTACTGACCCAGGTGTTTTTGTAAAAACAAATGTAATGGGAACACAAGCTTTGTTAGACGCAGCAAAAGAAATTGGCATTGAGAAATTTGTTCACGTTTCAACTGACGAAGTTTATGGTGAACTTGATTTCGATCCCACTACATTCTTTACAGAAGAAACTCCACTTCAACCTAATAGTCCATACAGTGCTAGTAAAGCAGCAAGTGACTTTTTAGTTCGTTCGTATCATGAAACATTTGGATTGCCAATAAATATTACTCGTTGTTCAAACAACTACGGTCCGTATCATTTTCCTGAGAAATTGATTCCACTCACAATCTCTAGAATCTATAATAATCAGAATGTACCTGTATACGGGAATGGACAAAATATTAGAGATTGGTTGCATGTAGAAGATCACTGTAAGGCGATTGATTTAGTGTTGCACGAGGGGCTAAACGGTGAAGTTTATAACGTTGGTGGACATAATGAGAAAACTAACCTAGAAGTCGTTAAAACCATTATTAAACATCTTGAGAAAACTGAAGAGTTGATTGAATTTGTCGAAGATCGTCTAGGACATGATAAGCGATACGCAATCGATCCAAGTAAGCTTGAAGCGCTTGGTTGGAAACCAGAGCATAACTTTGATAGCGGTATTAAACATACGATTGAATGGTATCTTGATAATGAAGAATGGTGGAAACCATTGCTCAATGAAGGTGTAGAAGTATGAAGACGATATTAGTCACAGGTGCTGCTGGATTTATTGGCTCGTATGTAGTTGAAGCATTATCCAATGCTAATGTAGAAGTGATTGGGATTGACAATCTAAATAGCTATTATAGTGAACAATTGAAGGCAGATCGTTTAGCTAAGATTTCTCAGGTGCCTAATTTCACATTTAAAGATGTTGATATTTCAGATGCAAAAAATCTAAAGCAGTTATTTGAAACGTTTAAGCCTGACGTTGTAATCAATTTAGCTGCTCAAGCTGGTGTTCGATATTCGATTGAAAATCCTCAAGCCTATATGGACTCAAATATGCAAGGGTTTCTTAACATTCTAGAGGCATGTCGAAAACACCCTGTCGAACACTTAATTTATGCCTCATCAAGTTCCGTTTATGGAGGCAATAAAGTTGCACCATTCTCGACGAACCACAACGTAGATCATCCTGTCAGCTTATATGCTGCGACCAAAAAATCGAATGAACTGATGGCCCATACTTATAGCCATCTTTATGGGATTCCAACAACAGGGCTACGATTCTTTACTGTTTACGGTCCTTGGGGTCGTCCGGACATGGCTTACTTCTCATTTACGAAAGACATTATCGAAGGGAATCCAATTAAAGTATTTAATCACGGGAAAATGGAACGTGATTTCACTTATATCGATGACATCGTCGAAGGTATTATTAAACTAATTCCTAGTGCACCTAAGGCGAACCCAGAGTGGGACGAAGCGGTCGACTCAACGAGTGAAAGTTTTGCACCGTACAAAATCTACAATATCGGAAATAATAAACCGGTAACATTAATGCAGTTTATTAACACACTTGAACAAAAGATTGGTAAGGAAGCTGTAAAAGTATACATGGATATGCAACCAGGTGATGTTCATCGTACTTATGCGGACGTATCCGACCTTGTGCGTGACATTGAATTTCAACCAAACACATCAATCGACGAAGGTCTAGGTAAGTTTGTAGATTGGTATAAAGAATACTACAACGTAGAACTTTAAATACAGAATCAGGGGGAATATCATGCGAGTTACTGTAGCCGGTACTGGCTATGTCGGTCTTTCAATGGCAGTCTTGCTTGCACAACATAACGATGTGATTGCACTGGATATCATGAAAGACAAAGTCGACATGATTAACGCGAAACAGTCTCCAATCGTTGACACAGAAATTGAAGACTTCTTACAAAACAAAAAATTAAATTTAGTTGCGACAACAGACAATCTGACAGCGTTTAAAGATGCCGAATATGTTGTGATTGCAACTCCTACGGATTATGATCCAGTGCGTAACTACTTCAACACGCGTACGGTTGAGAGTGTCATCGCAACGGTTTTAGCAATTAATCCGGATGCAATCATGGTCATCAAATCGACTGTACCGGTTGGATATACGGATGAAGTCAAAGCAAAATTCGATACTGAAAACATCATCTTTTCACCAGAATTCTTGCGTGAAGGTCAAGCGTTGCATGATAATCTTTATCCATCACGTATCGTTGTGGGCGAGCAGTCTGAGCGTGCGGAAGTGTTCGCAAACTTGCTGAAAGATGCTGCCATCAAAGAAGATATTACGGTGTTGTTGACTGACTCAACTGAAGCGGAAGCCATCAAGTTGTTCTCGAACACATATTTGGCGATGCGTGTCGCGTTCTTTAATGAACTCGATACGTACGCAGAAGTTCGTGGTCTTGATTCGAAACAAATCATCGAGGGTGTTGGTCTCGATCCACGTATCGGCTCACACTACAATAATCCATCATTCGGTTATGGTGGTTACTGCTTGCCGAAAGACACGAAACAGCTTCTCGCGAACTATGAGGATGTCCCGAACAATATCATTGGGGCAATTGTAGACGCGAACCGTACACGTAAAGATTTTGTTGCTGAGTCCATCTTGAAGCAAAATCCAAAGCGTGTTGGGGTCTATCGTTTAACGATGAAGACGGATTCGGACAACTTCCGTGCCTCGTCAATTCAAGGAATCATGAAGCGCATCAAGGCGAAAGGTGTCGAAGTCGTCATCTATGAGCCGGTTCTAAAAGAAGAATCGTTCTACAATTCACCTGTCATTAATGACTTCGAGACGTTCAAAGAGACAGCTGACGTCATCGTCACGAACCGCTTACATCCAGAACTTGAAGATGTAGCAGATAAGGTGTATACACGCGATTTATACAGTCGTGACTAATCATATGGCAGCACGAGGAACTAATCCCCGTGCTGCCATATTTTCAATCTTCTAATTTGTCGACCGCGTCTCGAACTTCTTGATTCGTCACATGCAAATAGCGTTCGGTCGTCTGGATATGTTTATGGCCGAGCAATTGTCGGATCACCATTAGGCTGGCTCCGTTCCGGTAACATGAGGTGGCAAAACTATGACGCAACATATGAGTCGTCAAATGTACGTCAAAGTACTTCTCCGAAATGCTTTTTAAATCCTCGTTGACATAGTTGGCACGTACTTGTCGACCGCTCGGCATGAGAAACACGTAAGGTGAATTCGGGCACTTAGGGCGGTCTTTTTCGATATAATCTTTGAGCTCTTTCGCTAGACGGGATCTCATCGGAATGATGCGTTGCTTTTCACCTTTGCCTTTATTGACGTACAAGACGTTGTTCTCAAAGTCGAGGTGAGAAATTTCTAAATCAAGGATTTCGCTGATACGAAGGCCAGCGTCACCGCCCGCTAAATAGATGGCATATAACGTCGCATTTTTAGCCTGGTACAATACTAGATTTAACTGCTGTCGGGTGATGACGTTCGGTTTCTTTTGCACGCCGTCTTTCGTGATGATTTGGGCGAACGGATTATCCAATACCAATTTTTGTTGAACGGCAAACGTGAAGAGGGAACGTACTGACATAATATAGGCACGCACCGTACAATTCGATAGACCTTTCTCTTGGAGCGACAGTTTGTAAGGTAACGCATGTTCGAGGTAGGTCACGTCCTGCAAGTAGATAACATTACGTTGGGCAACGAAATTCTCGAATCGGCGCAACGTGTTTCGATACGTTTTAATAGTCGTTTTTGGCAATTCTCGACGAACAATTAAATCTTCCATATACAGCTCGATTGCATCTTGCAACAAAATGTTATCCATGTTAATCACTCCTTCATTTGGATGGCCTCTCGAAGTTCTCGTTGGACATCTGCCTTGTAGGCTCGAAGCCGGCTTGGCGAATAAGGCAGTGTCGATTCGGTCCCGTCGATGAGGTGACAAAGGAGCTCGAAGTGGCGAGGGGATAGCAACATCTTCTGTTCATCGAGCCAGTCGTGGAATCGGCGTTCGGACTCGATGCACGTTTCTGGGATTCTTTCAGCTGCGACTTCGTGCTTCAAATGACGCGCGTTCTTTTGTTGGTGGTTGAGTATGGCTCCCCGGATGCGTTGGAAGCAGTACGTCTTCGATAAAGTACATCCGCGGTTCAAAGCTTCCCATAATGCGATCCGGGCGATTTGGGCACAGTCCTCCTGTTCGTTAGGGTGGATGGATAAGTGGCGAATGACATAATGAATCATCGGTTCCCACTCTCGAATCTGTTCGTCAATCGTGTTCATCAAGTTGCTCTTTCCTGAGCGCTCGGTGTGATTCCTAGGTAAGACCGAGTATAATCGTTGTTCTTCCCGATGCACCAACGGCCTTGTGCGAATGAAATAGAGGGGATTATCTCCTCGAAGACGCAATGATAAAGAGAGGAGCCTTAGAGGCAAGGGATACCAACATCCAAAAAGGTAAAGAACAACGATTATTCCCCGTCCAAGGCGAATAAATTAGTTATAGATTATAGAAAATACATAGTTAAGTTTATGGAGGAGGGCTATACATGAAAAAAATATTAATCACTGGAGCAAATAGCTACGTCGGTAATGCGTTCAAACAATGGATTGAGGCGAATCATTCCAATGTCGTTCAAGTCGATACGGTAGGAATGCGAAACGGGGAATGGAAAAACATCTCGTTCGATGGATACGATGCGATTTTACATGCTGCAGGGATTGCTCACGTCTCGACGGACAAGAGCATGGAGGACTTATATTATAAAGTGAACACAGATTTGACGGCTGAGGTTGGTGAGAAGGCGAAGCTTGAAGGTGTGAAACAGTTCATCTTCCTCAGCAGCATGATCGTGTACGGAGATGCTTCGAATGCTCAAATGATTACCCGAGATACATTACCGAAGCCGACGAACTTCTATGGGAACAGCAAGCTTCAAGCCGAGAAGAGACTTGAAGCGATTGCGGATCGAGATTTCCTCGTCGCGAATGTCCGTCCGCCGATGATTTATGGAAAAGGATCAAAAGGGAACTACATCAAGCTGGCTGGTTTGTCGAAGAAGATCCCGTTTTTCCCCAGCTATCAAAATCAGCGGAGTATGATCCACATTGATAACCTGTCCGAGTTTTTGGCGCAAATCATTCTTCATGAGGAAAAGGGTACATTTCATCCGCAAAACAAAGAGTACGTCTGTACGTCAGAGCTCGTCTCGACCATCGGATCTGTACATGGGAATAAGGTCAGAGGGCTGGGCTTGTTCAACGGTGTCATTCGTCAACTCGTGAACCGTAACGTGACCATTAATAAACTGTTCGGTGACTTCGCATATGCAAAAGATCTGTCGACGTATGCACATGACTACCATGTGCGTGATTTTAAAAATAGTATCGTTGCAACAGAACAATCCGACTAAATACGGCTTATGATAATTATTTGGCGGATTATAAAATAAAGTATTATTACTAAATCGAAAATATAGCCTCGGAGGAATTTATCTTGAAAAAATCTATTTTAATTGTTATTTGTCTCATTATCTTTTTAAGCGGATGTAGTGATAACGAGGTCACATATACATCAGTCAAGGAAGAGGTAATTGAATTAGGAGAAAGTAGTTTTGATTACAAATTGACTAAATTTGAATATGAAAAAAATGAAAATACATTGGCGGTGGAATACGATACAAATTTACCTGAAAATACAACGGTTTTGATAGGAATTACCCCTTGGTTTCCTGATACTTGGGGAGATGAATTTAATTCCTATTTCAACTACGGTAGACGTCTCACGAAAGATGGAGAAACTAAGGTTCAACAAGGGAAAATATCTTATGCCTTCACAAATAATGATTTTGAAATGTTCAAAGCACCTTCGGCCACTTATTCGCTGAGAGTAATTGTACCTTTGTCTGATATAAAAAATCCGAAAATCTTAGAACAAATTCAGGACGAAGAAGATTTTGAACAAATATATCCCAAAGCGAAGGATGATAAAGAAAAGAGCTATTATTTATTTATTGACCGGGAACAAGAAACAGAAAAGTATATTTATTGGTATGACGAAAGTATTGAATTAACAAGTGGCCACACTTTAGCGGAAATAGATGATTCATATGTGTCGATTCCTTATCGAGAACTCTTGAAAAATCCGAGGAAATTCGAAGGTGAACTCGTGGAATTTAATGGGGAGGTTCTTGAAATCCATGAAACAAGCAGCAATGCTTACGATAGGATTGGCTATGACTCTTATCTAAGATTAGATATTGGAGATGATCAGGTTATTTATGTTGACCACTATAGTTTTGTTGGCATGAAAGAAGTATATAAAGGTGACTTTATTAAAGTGCAAGGAAAGATAACAGGAAGTGAGACATATACGTCTGTTGCAGGATACAAGATTACAGTCCCATCAATGGAGGCCGTTACATATTTCAAGTAACAAATGATACATGAACTTTCAAAATCATAATAATAGGTCATAGTCTACTGAATCTCTTCTTTTTTGAAATAAGCTGTTTTATATTGTCTTCGAGACTGATAAATATTGAATCAGATTTCTTACATCGTAATAGCGCTTTCCCCGACATGCTATACTAATAAAAAAGCAAAGAAATGGGTGGAACAGTTATGGGGAAGACGACACCACGGAACTCGAAATGGATGCGGACGTATAACCGCTCGCTCATCCTCCGGCTCATCCGGCTCCATCAGCCAGTGTCCCGGGTCGAGCTCGCCAAGGCGACGAGTTTGACGAAGCCGACGATCTCGAACATCGTCAACGAACTGAAAGAAGAAGGGCTGATCAACGAGCGCGAGCTCGGCGTCTCGAGCGGGGGACGGCGACCGATCATGCTCGAACTCGCAGCCAGCGACCGTTTCGTCATCGGTATCGACGCGACGCAACGGCGTTTGCACGGCGTCGTCACGAACATCCATGGGGAGATGTTAGGTGAGGCGTGGCATGACGAGCGGTTCGATACGAACGAGGAGTTCATCGAGGCCATCGTGACGCTATACATAGAACTGGCCGGCAAAGCCCAGGGTGATGTCATCGGGCTCGGCGTGTCCGTCCACGGGATGGTCGAGGCGGGGAATGGGATCGTCCTGTTCGCGCCGCGGTTCCACTTGCATGACATCCCGCTCAAGCAAGAACTCGAACAACGCCTGAACCAAAACGTCTTCGTCGAGAACGACGTGCGGACACTCGCCCTCGGCGAACTCTATTTCGGCGAGGCGATCGGCATCGACGAGTTCTTCTACGTCTACGCCGGGTACGGGATTGGGGGCGCCTACGTCCACGGCGGCGAATTGATTGACGGAGAACACCATATCGCCGGGGAAATCGGCCATATGCGGATCATGCTCGACGGGCCGATCTGCTCGTGCGGCAACCGTGGCTGCCTTGAGGCTGTCGCGGGGGAGCGGGCCATCTTGAACGAGGCTCGGCAGCTGAACCACGAGCTCAATTTGAATGACCTGCGGGACGCCGTCGGGACGAACGTCGACATCCAGCAGCTGTACGAGCGGGCCGGGGAGTATATCGGCATCGCGACGCTCAACATGATCCACTTGCTCAACCCGAACCGGATCCTGCTCGGGGGGCCGCTGTTCAACTACGCGCCGAACGTCGTCGCCAACATCCAGGAACGGGTCGCCCAGACGGCGCTGACGATGGATGCGCGTCAGACGGATATCCGTGTCGTCCCGTGGAATGCGAACCATGGCGCGCTCGGTGCGGCCGCCTTGATCACGAACCAATTGTTTGGTGAAATCCAATGATTCAATCGCTCTCACCTCGAGGGCGATTTTTTTGTGTCGAAAAATAATTTCAATGAAACCGTTTACAAGTCTAAAATGGATATGCTATAGTCTGTTTGTAGTTAGATAATAAATTTAATTTACTAAGTAAGGGGTGACACTCTCAAACGGGAAAGTGGAGGGGTAGACATGGACATAGAGACACCATTGCTGAAAGACAAGTTTCACGATATATTCGGTCGCTACGGCGCGACAAGGCTGTTCACACGGGACGGTTCAACGTTTAATGAATTGGAAGCGTTCTCAAAAGCGGACGGCGTCGTCGTCACCCGCTCACGGCGGGATGGCATCTTCCGGCTCTACGACGAGGAGGCCCGCGACATTCGGCTGTTCCGCGTCTCGGACTTGAACGGGGCCCGCACGAACGACTTCGACGGACTGTTCGAGATGCTTCTATGGCGGTTGAAGCAACAGGACGCATTGCCGTTCGGGGCCGACCTGTACGTCGTCGGATCGTACATAGACGACCATTGGCAGTTTGATTTGGAATTGATCGCATACACACTCACCCGGCTCGGGGATCAACCGATGCCAGACCACTTGATTCGGGAGCTTTGCCTCAAGCTGGTCGCATAACATTCAAAGGAGAATGAACATGAAGAAAACGACAATCGCACTCGCATCATCGGTACTCGTCTTGTCATCACTGCTCGCTGCTTGCGGCGGCAAGGAAGAGGCGGCCGCGACGACGGAAGACGGCAAGCCGGTCATCAACTGGTGGGGATGGGCGCCACAACCAGAGGTCGGAGAAGCCATGGCCAAGGCGTTCAACGAGTCGCAAGACGACTACGTCGTCAAGTTCAAACGTCTCGAGGACTATGAACAGCAGCTCCAAGTCGCCATGCTCGGCGGCGACGGCCCGGATGTCATCGGCCTCAAGGAACCGATGATCCCGCAATACAAGGATCGCCTCGTCCCGGCGAAAGACTATATGGACAAAGCGGCCGGCGCGGGCTGGAAAGAAAAGTTGATCGAGCTCGGCGTCGAACAGACGACAGTCGACGGCGAACAGATGGCGGTACCGGTCGGGTTCACAGGTCAAGCCTACCTCATGTACAACAAGACGATGCTCGACAAATACGGCGTGACACCGCCGAAGACGTATGACGAGACGATCGCGGCGATCGACAAAATCAACGCCTCGGGCGACAAGGTCATCCCGATGCAGCTCGGCGCGAAAGACGCCTGGGTCGGCACCGACGTCTTCAACGTCTTGAGCCACCAGGTCGCACCAGGGTACATCCAAAAGGTACTCGCGGGCGAAGCGAAGTGGACGGACAAAGAGATGGTCGAGACGGCTGAACTTTGGCAGCAACTGTTCGAAGACAAAGTGTTCCAAGAAGGGGCTTTGGGTCTCGCGACATACATGGACGGCATGAACAACTTCTTCGACAAGAAAGCGGCGATGTGGGTCATCGGCTCATGGGAAGCCCACTCGATGACGACGGTCGAGAAGCGTGACAAGTGGAACAACTTCGAAGACGAGATCGGTTTCGTCCCGCTCCCGAACCTCGCGGGCGGCACAGAACAACCGGTCATCGCCTCGATCGACATGGCGCTCGGCGTCAACAAAGAGTCGAAACAACAAGACGGCGCGGCCGCCTTCATCGCCTACATGACGCAAGGCGAAGGCCAAGCGCTCTACATGGAGAAGTTCGAGATGGCTCCGGCCGTCAAGGACATCGAAGTCGCGTACGAGGACAAATTCACGTCTGATGTGGAACGCGAGTCGTACAAAATCTTGAACGAGACGGTGAAGAACGCCGTCGCGGGCCGCGGTATCCGTGACCCGAAAGTATACGACACGCTCGGCAAAGAACTTCAAAATATCGCCGGCGGTCAAGACGCGAAAGAAGCGCTCGCGCGCATCCAAGCCATCGCTGATCAAGGTAAATAATCGAACGAGCGCCAGTGGCCAGCCTGACTGGCGCTCGATTTTTTGATAGGAAAGTGAGGGAACCTTATGCAACACGCAACCGAGTTACCGGAAGAACAGCCGAAGCTGTCGGCGGTCCCGCCGCAACGACCGGATTCGACGAAAAAGAAAGCGCAGCTGAAGAAGAACTTGATCGGATGGGCGTTCGTCGCCCCGACCGTCCTGTTCGTCATCGCCTTCATCTATTACGGCATCTTCTATAACGCCTATCACTCCCTGTTCTCGTGGGACGGCATCTCGTTCGAGAAGACGTACATCGGCTTCGAGAACTTCGGTCGCATGTTCAGTGACCCGGAATTTTATAACGCGCTCAAGAACACGGGCATCTTCACCGTCTTGACCGTGACGATTCAAGCCGGGCTCGGGCTCGTCTTGGCGTATTTGCTCCACACGAAAGGGGTTGGCCGCACGTTCTTCAAGTCGGTGTTCTTCTTCCCGGTCGTGTTGAGCCCGGTCGTATTGGGCGCCGCGTTCTCACAAATCTTCGACTTCCAGTTCGGCTATATCAATGAATTCCTCCGGATGATCGGTCTCGGTGCGTTCGAACAGAACTGGCTCGGTGACCAGGACGTCGCCTTGTACGCCATCATCTTGATCAACATCTTCCAATGGACGGGTTCGTCGATGATCATGTACTACATGGCGATGCTCGCCATCGAGCGTGAAGTGTTCGAGGCGGCCAATATCGACGGCGCCGGCTTCTGGCGCACGCTCTGGAGCGTCGTGTTCCCGAACTTGAAAGGGACGACGTTCACGCTGACGATTCTCGGGGTCATCGGCGGACTGAAGACGTTCGATATCGTCTGGATCTCGACGCAAGGCGGACCGGGTAACTCGACCGAGGTCATCTCGACGTACTTGTTCCGCAAATCGATGTTGCACCAAGAGGTCGGCTACGCCAGTGCCGTCGCCATCATCTTGCTGATCATCGCGCTTAGCATCACGTACTTCCAGACACGCGTACAGAAGAAAATGGACTGAGGAGGGATACCCATGGAAATCCAAACGAAAAAAGGAAGATGGCTCACCAATCTTGGCTTGTCGCTCATGGCAATCATTTGGTTGTTCCCAATCTTCGTCATGTTCAAAGAGAGCTTACGGGTCAACGGCTTCAGTAACTATATCGCGACGTTACAGAACCCGAACTTCCCTCAGTTCGTCTTCAACAGTTTCATCGTCGCGTTCTTTATGATTCTCATCTCGATCTCGTTCCTCGCCTTCGCGGCGTTCGGCTTCTCGAAGCTCGAGTTCGCAGGGAAACGGTTACTCTTCAACCTCGTCTTGGCCGGGCTCATGTTGCCGGTCGCGTCGCTCATCGTGCCGCTCTTCTTCACGCTGCGCAACCTTGACGGCTTGAACAGTTACTGGGGCTTGATCGGCGCCGAGGTGGCGTTCTTCCTTCCGTTCGGACTCATGCTCATCAAGAGCTACTTCGACGAGCTGCCGAACGAGCTGATGGAAGCGGCCCACATCGACGGGGCGACGACGTTCCAAATCTTCTATAAGATCATGATGCCGCTCGCCAAGCCGGCACTTGCGACGGCGACGATTTATGCGTTCCTCAACTCGTGGAACGAGTATTTGATGGTCCTCACGTTCATGACGGATCCGGCCTATCAGACGGTGACGATGGCCCCGACGTTCTTCACGGAAGCGCTCGGTGGTGACCCAGGTAAACTATACGCCTCGCTCGTGTTAATCAGCTTGCCGACGATGGTGTTCTATATCTTCTTCCAACGCTTCTTACAGAAAGGCATGACTTCGGGAGCGGTCAAATAATCGATTGAGGTGAATCAAATGTATGTAGGTGTAGATTATTATCCAGAACAGACGGACCGCGCCCTGTGGGACGAGGACGTCCGCTTGATGAAAGAGCTTGGTGTCAACGTGATCCGCATGGCAGAGTTCGCGTGGACGATGATGGAGCCGGCCGACGGCGAGTTCGACTTCTCATTTTGGGACGAGGTCGTCGAAACGTTCGGCAAGGACTTCGACGTCATCCTCGGCACGCCGACGGCGACGCCACCGGCCTGGTTGATCGAGAAGTATCCGGACATCTTGCCGGTGACGGCGGAAGGGGTGCGCATCAGTTTCGGAGCCCGCCGCCACTATACGGTCAACAGTCCGGTATACCGCGAGTATTGCGAGCGCATCACGCGCAAGATGGCGGAGCGTTACGGGAAACATCCGGCCGTCATCGGCTGGCAGACCGACAACGAGTACGGCCACGAGAAATCGGACCGCTCGTACGGAGACGTCGACCAAGTCGCGTTCCAAGCCTGGCTACAAGACCGCTATGAGACGCTCGACGCGTTGAACGCGGCCTGGGGGACCGTCTTCTGGAGCCATACATACTCGGCATGGAGTCAGATTCCGGTCCCTCGTACCGTGTTCCAAGAGCACAACCCGTCGCTCCTCGTCGACTTCGACCGCTTCTGTTCGGACGCGTACCGTTCGTTCAACAAGCTCCAAGTCGACACGCTCCGGCCGCTCATCCATGACGACGCGTTCATCACGCATAACCTTGTCTATAACGACATGGCGATCAACCAGCAACAGATGGCCCAAGACCTCGATTACGTCTCGTTTGACAATTATCCGGTCTGGGGCGGGTTGCCGGAGCCGAACCGATTCGAGAAGACGGCACACGATCATGACTTGTGTCGCTCGTCAAAACAAGGCAAAGGCTTCTGGGTGATGGAACAGCTCAGTGGCGCGCAAGGCTGGAGCCGAATCGGCTACTTGCCGCGACCGGGCCACATCCGTCTGTGGACGCATCAGGCCGTCGCCCGCGGCGCCGAAGCCATCGTCTATTTCCGTTTCCGGGCCGCCCATTTCGGGACCGAGGAGTTCTGCCACGGCATCATCGATCACGACGGCAAGCCGAAACGGAAGTTCGATGAAGTGCAAGGCGTCATGAAAGAGCTCTCGACGCATGGAGATATGATCAACGCGGCTGAATATAAGGCCGATGTCGCCGTCTACTTCGACCAAGAGAACCTATGGGCGTGGACGCACCAACCGCACTCGGACGCGTTCAACTTCAAACAGGAGTTCGTCCGCTTCTACGGGGCGGCCGTCCGCCAAGGCGTCAACACGGATATCGTCTTCCCAGGCGACGCGCTCGACCGCTATAAACTCGTCGTCGTGCCACTCTATTTCCTCGGAAATGACACGTTCGATGCCTCACTCATCGACTATATCGAGAACGGCGGCCACGTCATCTTCACGTACCGGACGGGCGTCAAAGACCCAATCAACCGCTGTCACTTCGATACGCTCCCAGGCAAATTCGCGAAATACGTCGGCATCGAGATCGATGAGTACGAGAGCTTACAAGCGGTCCAGTCGAACCAGGTCAGACTCGGTGACTATGTGTCCGAGGCGAACATCTGGTGCGATTTGATCACGCCGAAAGGCGCCGACGTGCTGGCGACGTATGAGCAGGCGTTCTATAAAGGGACGGCCGCCGTCACACGCCACACGTACAAAGGCGACGTGACGTATATCGGCTCATCGGTCGACGATGCGATGCTCGATGTGATTTACAATGAGGCGCTCACACGCGCCGGCATCGATGCCAACCGCCTCCCGGACGATGTCGAGAAAGTCGACCGCCACGGCGATGGATACGTCATTCGCTTCTACATGAACCATTCGACGGACGTGCCGTCTACGGTCGACGTGTTAGGCGACTGGCAAACGCTCGAGGGGGATGCAGTGTCGGGCACGCTCGAGCTCAATCCGCTCGATGTCGTTATCTTGAAGCAGGAGGTGGAGGCATGATTTACCGCTTCGACAACCGTTTTGTGATTGAAGGAACGAACCTCGCTTACGTGTTCGATGTCGATGCACGCGGACGACTCGTCCATCAATACCTCGGTGGCCGGCTCCTTGAGTCGGATTATGCCGAGTTGCCGGACGCACGCATTTTGCATTCGTCATTCGAGACACCGGAAGGCGTCACCGCGTACGAGTTCGCCTCGTTCGGCGACCTCGTCTATACGGAACCGACGTTGAAGAGCCGCACCGAAAGTGAACGGCTGCACGCCTTCACGTTCGAAGACGCGCGCATCGATGGCGACACGCTCGAGATCGACTTGCTCGATTCGATTCAACAGTTGACCGTGACGCTACACTTCAAGGTGTATGCGGCGTACGACATGATCGAACGCAAGATGACGATTCAGACAGGCGAGACGGTGACGCTCGAGAGCGCACAGTCGTTCAGCCTCGGCTTGACGGAACGCAAGCTTCGCCTCAGTCATTTCAGTGGGGCGTGGACGAGCGAGTTCCAGCTCCAGCAAGGCGAGTTGCTACCAGGTAAGAAGACGATCGAGAGCCGCCGTGGTTTGACGAGCCACCAAAGCAATCCGTGGTTCGCGCTCGACCAATCGGCGACGGAAGAAAACGGCGAGGTCATCTACGGCTTCCTCGGTCACTCCGGCAACTGGGCAATCCACTTCGAACGCGATCAGTTCGGCTTCACGCAAGTGACAGGCGGACTCAACCCGTTCGACTTCGCGAAGAGACTTGAAGCGGGTGAATCGTTCACGACACCGACCGGCTATATCGGTTACACGCAACAGGGTTTTGGCGGCATGAGCCGGAACGCACACGATTTCGAGCGCGACGTCATCATGCCGGAACGGACGCGCGAGACGCTCCGGCCTGTCTTGTATAACTCGTGGGAGGCGACGTATTTTGACGTCAGCGAGGACGGGCAGAAACGGCTCGTCGATGAGGCAGCCGCGATCGGCTGCGAGCTGTTCGTCGTGGACGACGGCTGGTTCGGCGAACGGAACTCGGACGCGGCCGGTCTCGGGGATTGGCACGTCAACACGACGAAGTTCCCGAACGGGCTCGAGCCGCTCATCCGCTATGTCGAGGACAAAGGCCTCCAGTTCGGCCTCTGGGTCGAACCGGAGATGGTCAACCCGGATTCGGATTTGTACCGGGCGCATCCCGATTGGATTTACCAGACGGGCGGCCGCCCATCGACGACGTCGCGCAACCAGTTCGTATTGAACTTGGCGCTCCCGGAAGTCGAGGCGCACGTGACCGGTCTATTGGACGAGCTGCTATCGAAGCATGCGATTCGCTATATCAAGTGGGACATGAACCGGGCCTTCTCGGAGCCGGACAGCCCGCAATTACGTGACGCGAAAGAGCTGTGGCTCCGCCACACGGAAGCCGTCTATCGCATCCTCGACACGCTCCGCGACAAACATCCAGACGTCGCCTTCGAGTCATGTGCCGGTGGCGGGGGACGGATCGACCTCGGTGTGCTCACGCGTGTCGAACAAGTCTGGACGAGCGACAATACCGACGCGCTCGACCGGCTCGAGATTCAGGAAGGCTTCTCATACGCCTATAACGCCAAGATGATGAGCTGCTGGGTGACGGACGCGCCGAACTGGCTGAACGGCCGCTTGCTCCCGCTCAGGTTTAGGTTCGTCAGCGCGATGCAAGGCACGCTCGGCATCGGCGGCAACCTGCTCGAATGGAGCAAGGAAGAGCTTGTTGAGGCGGCACAATGGATCAAGACATACAAGTCGATCCGCCCGCTCGTTCAGCACGGTACGAGCTATCGCCTTGCCTCGCTCAAGACGGACGGGGTACATGCGATGGGCTATACGGACGGTGAGGATTATGTCGTCCTCGTCAACGCCGACCGTCGTCATTACGGTAAGAACCGATTGCGCGTCAAACTCGCCGGGCTCGACCCGGAGCGCGTCTACGTTTACGACGACCGACGCGTGAGCGGACGCTATTTGATGGAACAAGGCCTCACACTCACACAACAACAGGACTATGACGCGTATTGCCTGGTCATCCACCCGGCATGAGCAAAGAAAGGGATGGAGTCGTATGCTTTCAATTGATTCAGCACACCTGAACGAACAGTTCGAGACCGTGTTCTCGGCAATCCCCGAGCGAAGCTTCTTCGCACCGGGCCGCATCAACTTGATCGGCGAACACACCGATTACAACGGAGGACACGTCTTCCCATGTGCCATCACGTTCGGCACGTACGGGCTCGTCCGGAAGCGTGAGGATGAACTGATCCGCGTCTACTCGCTCAACTTCGAGGACGTCGGTGTCGTTATGTTCCCGTTGACGGACGGAACGTATGAGACGCAGCATGACTGGGCGAACTACGTCAAAGGCGTCGTCGCGCTCCTACGCGCGGACGGGCACGCGGTCGGAGGATTTGATTTCCTCCTCGCCGGCAATATCCCGAACGGCGCCGGCTTGTCATCGTCGGCCTCGCTCGAACTCGTGACGGCGCTCATGATCAATGAGGTGTACGGACTCGGTCTCGAACGGATTGACCTCGTCCATCTCGGACAGCGCGTCGAGAACGACTTCATCGGCGTCAACAGTGGCATCATGGACCAGTTCGCCATCGGGATGGGAAAGGCGGACCACGCCATCCTGCTCGACTGCGACACGCTCCATCACGATTACGCGCCGATCAAGCTCGACGGCTATGACATCTTGATCATGAACACGAACAAACGCCGTGAACTAGCCGATTCGAAATATAACGAACGCCGCACCGAGTGCGACACGGCACTCGGCTTGCTGCAACAGCATTTCGATGTCGCCTCACTCGGGCAATTATCGGTCGAGACGTTCGAGACGGTGGCGGACGAGCTCCCGGAGACGCTCCGGAAGCGGGCCCGCCACGCCATCTCGGAGAACGAGCGGACGAAGCTCGCCTTCACCGCGCTAGAGGACGGACGACTCGACGCGTTCGGTCAATTGATGAATGACTCGCATGCGTCACTGAAAGATGATTACGAAGTGACGGGCCGCGAGCTCGACACGCTCGTCGCCGCGACGCAAAGTTGCGATGGCGTCATCGGCAGCCGGATGACAGGCGCCGGCTTTGGCGGCTGCGCCATCGCCATCGTCGACAAGACGGCAACGGAGGCGGTCATGCAGGCCGTGTCGACCGTGTATGAAGCAGAGATCGGCTACGCACCGACATTTTATATCGCGTCCGTCGGGGACGGCGCGCGTGAACTCGTAGAGGAGGAAGTGAAATGAGTGTACTCGTCGTCGGAGGGGCCGGTTATATCGGCTCCCATGCAGTCCGCGCCTTGCTTGCGCGCGGGGAAGATGTCATCGTGATCGACAACCTTCAGACCGGCCATATCGAGTCGGTGCCGAAACAAGTCCGGTTCTATGACGGGGATATCCGCGACCGTGCCTTCATGGATCGGACGTTCGCGAACGAATCGATCACCGAGGTGCTCCATTTCGCGGCCAACTCGCTCGTCGGTGAGTCGATGGATGAGCCTTTGAAGTATTACGACAACAACGTCTTCGGGACACAAGTGTTGCTCGAGACGATGCGCAAACACGGCGTGACCCGAATCGTCTTCTCCTCGACGGCCGCGACATATGGCGACCAAGACGAGATGCCAATCCGCGAGACGGCCGCGACGAACCCGACGAACACGTACGGGGCGACGAAGCTTGCCATGGAGACGATGATGAAATGGTGCGACCGCGCCTTCGGTATCCGTTTCGTCGCGCTCCGTTACTTCAACGTCGCCGGTGCCGACCCGACCGGTGAAATCGGTGAGGACCATATGCCGGAGACGCATCTGATCCCGCTCGTGCTCGAAGTGGCGAACGGGAAGCGTGACGCCATCACCGTGTTCGGCGACGATTATGAGACGCCGGACGGGACATGCATCCGCGATTACATTCACGTGCAAGACCTCGTCGACGCCCACGTGCGCGCGCTCGACTATTTGAAACAGGGCGGCGCGAGCGACGTGTTCAATCTCGGAACGGAAACGGGGCTATCGGTGCTCGAAATCATCGAGGCGGCCCGTCGCGTGACAGGACATGCCATCCCGGTGCAGATGGGCGTCCGCCGTGCCGGTGACCCGGCGATGCTGATCGCGTCACCGGACAAGGCAAGGCAAGTGCTCGGCTGGATACCGGAACGGTCGACGGTCGATGTCATTCTCGCCGACGCCTGGAACTGGCACAAGCATCATCCAGAAGGCTATAAACATGTCGAAGGGGTGAGACGATGATCGAATCAACGATTGAAGCGCTCGTCGAGGCGGCGATTCGGGAGGAACTGATCACGGAACAGGACCGCATTTATTCACGTAACCGTGTCCTCGCCCGAATCAATCAGCTCGATTTCACGAAACCGACGTTCGTCCCGCACGACTCGATCCCGAACTTGCTCGAGACGTTGACGGAGTATGCGGTCGAACGCGGGCTCGTCGACGACTTGCTCGAAGAGAAGGACCGGTTCATGGCCGAGGTCATGGACGTGTTCGTCTCGAAACCGTCCGAGGTGACGCGCACGTTCAACATGCTCCGGGAGACGGACGTTCAGGCGGCGACGGATTTCTTCTATAAGATGAGTCAAGCCTCGAACTATATCCAGACGAAACGGATTGCCAACAACATCACGTACAAGGCACCGACCCGCTACGGCACGCTCGATATCACCATCAACTTGTCGAAGCCGGAGAAGGACCCGCGCGAGATAGCCCGGGCTCGCCTGCAACCGACGCCGGAGACGAACTATCCGAAAGGGTTGCTCGCGATTGAAAACGAGGGCTACGGCGGCCACTTGAAACATCCGGCCCGGGCCAACCATCGCATCATCCCGCTCACACTCGGCGGACAGGCATGGTCGTTCCAATACTCGCCCTATCTCTACTACAATGAGCACTCGATTTTGTTGTCGAATGAAGTGCGGGACATGGTCATCGACAGGGGCGCGTTCGAACGACTGCTCGACTTCGTGTCACAGTTCCCGCATTACTTCGCTGGGTCAAACGCGGACTTGCCGATCGTTGGTGGATCGATTTTGACGCACGACCATTACCAGGCCGGCCGCTACCGGTTTGCGATGGATGATGCCAAGGTCGTCTCGACGTATCGCTCGGACCGTTACGACCAAGTCGAAATCGAGACGCTGTATTGGCCGCTCTCGGTCGTCCGGCTCCGTTCACGCCAGAAAGAGCAGCTCGTCATGTTGGCGAATCAGTTGCTCGGTCACTGGCGCGAGTATGCCGACGGTGATATCGTCCCGTATTCAGGTGACACCTGTCACAATACGGTGACACCGATCGCGCGCCGGCGTGACGGACGTTATGAGCTCGACCTCGTCCTTCGCAACAACCGGACGAGTGACGAGCATCCGGACGGCATCTTCCATCCACACGCCGACGTCCACCACATCAAACGCGAGAATATCGGCTTGATTGAAGTGATGGGGCTCGCCGTATTGCCGGCACGATTGAAGACCGAACTCGAACAAGTCGTCCGCTATGTGGCCGGTGAAGACGTCGAAGTGGCGGACATGCACCGTGCTTGGGCGGATGAGTTGAAGGCGAAAGAAGGCGACGCGAAGACGATTGTCGACCAGGCCGTCGTCGACAAGTTTGTCAAAGGGCTCGAGGACGCGGGCGTGTTCAAACAGACGATGGAAGGACAGGAACGTTTTAGCACGTTCATGGCTTCGTTTCTCAGCCACGTCGATAAAGTGGAGTACGGAGCGACGACTACGGGAATGAACAGGTAAACTAGTTGAAGTAGGTGAGCCAGTTGAGAGAAGCAACGATTGAAAACAAGAACGGTATGCGCTTGTCGGCCATTTCATATGGGTGTGCCATGACCGAGTTGACGGCACCGGACCGTGACGGGAACATGGACTCTGTCATTTTGAAATATGGCAGTCTCGAGCAATACCTCGAGAACCCGGTCTATCTCGGTTCTGTCGTCGGACGGATTGCCGGTCGGATCCGCAATGCGGAGATTGATGGTGTGGCCTTGACCCCAAGCGAGGCCCCGCATCATATCCACGGTGGAGACGACGGCATCACGTCCCGACATTGGGCCATGGACGTCGAGGGGCAAGCGATTACGTTTACTTATCTAAGTCCGGATGGGGAAGAAGGGTATCCCGGTAACGTCACGTTCAAGGTCGTCTATGAGTTGACGGACGACAATGAGCTCGTCGTCACGATGACGGCCCAGACGGACAAGCGGACGTGGGTCAACTTGAATCATCATAACTATTTCAATCTCGGCGGTCGGCCAACGATTCATGATCACGTGTTGACGCTACCGGCCGACCGCGTCGCGAAGCTTGATGAGGAGTCACTGCCGACAGGCGAGTTGCTTGAAGTGGAGGCGACCCCGTTCGACTTTCGTGACGGGAAGCCAGTCGGTGAGGCGATTAAGTCGGAGGACGAGGCTATCGTGAAGGCTGGAGGACTTGATCACCCGTTCATCTTGAAGGACGGGGTGACCCGGTTGCACGATCCGGTGAGCGGACGCGTCATGGACGTCGAGACGAATCAACCGGTCATGGTCGTCTATACGGCCAACTTCCTCAGTGAAGAGACACCGGTCACGCTCGAAGGACGGCAGAAACATAGTGCAATCTGTTTAGAAGCGCAAGCGTTCCCAGACGCACCAAATCATCCAGACATCGCCACATCGATTGAACTGAAACCGGAGGAGTTGTATCACTCGAGGACGGTTTATCGGTTTGGGGTGGAGTGAAATGTGAAACTCACTATGAGGATACATAGTGAGTTTTTATATTTTACAATTTCATTATGAATTAAGATGACGGTGTGCAATAATTTGGTTAAGTAAACTTCAAAAAGGTGATGATGATTTAAATTGGTGACTAAGCCTTCAGACAAAACGATTAGGAGAATATACTTATGAAAATCGAAATTAACCATATTGGACTAATTGAAACTGCAAAAATTAGCGTTAACTCAATTACTGTGATTGCTGGAAATAATAACACAGGGAAAAGCACCGTCGGTAAAGTATTATATTCAGTAGCTACAGGTTTGAACTTGTTAGAACCATTAAAAATTCTGAAGGAAAAGGCAGAAACAATTGCAATTCGACTTCGCCGATTAAATAGAATCATTCCTGTTGATGTTGAAAATGATCAACGTATTTCTGAGTTATACGTTTATCTTATCTCTGAAGCATATTTAGAAGATAATGATATATTTTTGAAAGATGATTTCTCTGTTTCTGCTGGAATTGAGTTAAAGCGAGATGGGAAAAATATTATGGAAAATGAGTTTGATTGGGCTGTTCGTTCAAAAATCGAGGATTTAGTCACTAATGTGTTATTAGAAAATTTAGAGTACGAAAAAGTTATCCTTGATTGGAAAAATGATTTATTAGAGGTTCTGGAGAAGTCAATTAACGACGACAATTTTAAATCGAATATTATGCAAAAAGTATTCGACGTTGAGTTTTCACAACAGATTACTAATATTAATTTTTCAGAGTCTGATGCTTGTATTTCAATCCAAGAATTGAATCAAAAAGAAATAAGGTTGATTTTTACTAATCACAAACTAAGAACTGATTTAAGTCAGGTCAATACTAATCGTAATTTTTCAAAAGCAATCTACATAGATGATCCATTTATTTTAGATGACACTTATTCCTCGGGGATTTTAAGAAGGAGAGGACCATCTATTTCTCACCAAGGGCTCGTCCGCGAACTTCTTATACCCAAAGCATCATTAATAGATGAAAATCTTTTTGCTTTAGATGAACGTGAGGAAAAGATTGATCGCTTATTTTCTCAAATTTTTAACGATGGAAAACTAGTCTATAAAGGTCGTTCTCTTTATTACGAAGAAAATGAAGGCGCACCATTGATAAACTTTAAAAACTTGTCTACCGGAATGAAATCCTTCTCGATTCTTTATATGTTGATTCAGTCAAATAGCTTTGATGAATGTGAATATATAATTTTAGATGAACCAGAGATTCATTTACATCCGGATTGGCAATTAAAATATGCGGAACTTATTGTACTGGTTTCGAAATCGTTTAATCTAAAGCTTATTATCACCTCTCACAGTCCATATTTTATTGAAGCAATTGAATTATATTCAAAAAAACATGATTATTTTGATGATGTAAAATTTTATCGAACAGTACAAAATGAAAAATCGATGAATTATACTATTCAAGATGTTACAAGTGAACTAAATGTCCTTTATCAAGATTTAGCTAAGGCTTTTTATAGCTTAGAAGAATTGCGAGATGAAGTCACCCATGAGAAATGAACGTCTTGATACACTTAAACTTAGACTTCGAAGCGATTTTGCTATTAGTACTATTAGTGAATGTTCACTAGATGACGCTCAGTCTGTCACTCTCGTTTCGGATACTGATCTTCCGGTCTACAATTTCGATTCAATAGTTCAGAATATTACTACTCAATTTGGCCGCTTTCTAACACCTAGCTCGTTAGATAGTCTATTTGTTGAAAATGGACAGATGACATTTGTTGAATTTAAAAATATGGAATGGAGAAACATAAAACTATCAGATGTCCAACTAAAAATTCATGAGTCTATTACGTTACTTAAAATGAAGTATGGATTAAAAGATGAAGATTTTCATGGAACGACTGTATACATAGTACATCGTCCAAATCCGGATGTACCAGCTACGCATCGACATCACCATAGTTTAAACATCCCTGGAAAGTTTAAATTTATTGAAGCTTCATTACAAATTAGGGTTATTCGTTATATGGCAGATGATTTTCAGGTGCAACTAGCTTTAAAGAAAACATTGCCTTTTAGGTAGTACACATAAAAAGAAAAGCATAATTTTTTAGAGTGGCATCTGTGTAAGCAGCTATCTCAACCATGACGAACAAATCGACGAAAGTAACTGGAAATTTCGAGAAGGGGTCGATGGTGTCGACCACGTACAATGGACGGACATTAATAAGACCGCAAAAGTGGATTTAAAAGGGAGCTATAAGATGTCTATTCACGTCAAAAAGCGGGAATAATAGTGACCGTGAAGAGGGAGCAAAACACACATTAGGAACTTAAAAAAGAACTAAATTAGTGAATTAATGTAGCACAACAAAACACCTGAAGGTTCGGCTGTGTATTTTGCAATACAAATGTGCACAATAATGCAACGAAAAGTACAGAACTTTGCCAGCTGGGTTTTAGTGTTTCGACAACGCATGCG